>JAICIO010000043.1 GCA_025924315.1 Phycisphaerae bacterium | reverse complement strand
TTCCGATCGGGGGTGGGCGAGGCTCCTGCCGAGCCTAATCGGAAAAAGACCCACAACCGGCTCGGCCGTAGCCTCCCCCTCCCACTTGGTGGCACCTTCTGCTGTTCTGTGTCGGTGCATCGATTCCCGTCCTACCACTGCTGGTTCGGAATCAACTTCTCCTCGGCGCGTTTTGGCGGACGGGTTACGCGCTCACGAATGAGCAAACCGGATTCAGCTGGCAATATTTCCGCGAGCATGCGCTCGCGTACATTCAGTCGCTGAATTCCGGCGGGGTAGGATTGCTGCTCGGACTCGGCGTCGTCGGGATCGTGACGATGATCTGCTATCGCGCGTCGCGAGCGCTGGGTGTGATGTTCGCGCTGGTTTGCCTGCCGATGCTTCTGCTCTACATGGCGTACTACTGGGCGCCGCAGATGCAGTCGGCGGCGACGATGCGGTTTTTGCTGCCGACGTTTCCGGCGTATGTGCTGGCGGGCGTGTGGATGCTCGCGACCTTTTTGAAGGAATCGCCGCGCGAAGCGCGCGTCGCGGTTCCACTGACGCTGATGATCGCACAGGGGTTATGGGGCGCGGGTGATCTCATGTCGGAGGCCAATCGCATTCACTTCAGCAAGGAGATGCTCGCGCGCGTGACGGACAAATTGGATGAAGTTGCGTCGGCGGGGGACGTCGTGGTGTCGAACAATCAGATCCTGCAGGACCTGGACTTCGTGCGGAAGTGGAAGCTCGCGGACGAGCAAGTACTGCGAGGCGGACCCGGTGGCGGCCGATTCGGGCGCGGGATGGGACCGAACGGTGATGATTCGGATGAGCCCTCGCCGATGCAGCGCGCGAAGCTCGAAGAGCAGATCAAGAAATATCCGGGCACGCAGGCACAGAAGGAGACGAAGTTTGCGAGCGACGTGGCGACGTGGGCGGGGGCGAGCAAGGTCTATCTCGTCGGCGCGGAAGATGAAGTGCGCGAGGGCATCGGCGGGGAAGGGAAGGTGAAGCTCATCGCGCGGGTGGATCTGCCAGATCCGCCGGCGACGCGAATGGACGGACCGGGCGGCGGAATCATGGGCCGCGGGCCGGGAATGGGCGGCGGAATGATGCGCGGGCGCGGTCGGATTGGTGGTCCAGGCGGAGGCACGGGTCCGATGGGCGGGCCGCCGATGGGTGGAATGGGAATGGGTCCGATGGGCGCCGGAGGATTCGGTCGTCGGCCGGGCGGGTTTGGTGGGGAGGGGACGAAGCGAATCGTGATCGCCGAATGGATCCCAATGAAACTTGGTGACCGATCGAGTCTGAGCGCGAGCGCGCATTAGCTGAGCCCTTGAAACTGAGTCTCAATTGCATAAATTGCGTGCATGCGCAATCGATGTGATCTTCGCTGGGTTCTTTTGGCCGCTCTTATCCTTGCGTCTTCCTCGGCTGTAACTCGTGCCGATGAAAACCGTTACGGACTATTCGGGCTCCTCGATAACGGCAGCCGGTACAACACCAACTTCTATCCCGAGCCGCTCAACACCGACGAGATGGACGCCGATCAGGAGCTTCGTCTCAATTACGGCCACTTCGAAGACCGCGGATCGCGCTCGGATGAAATGTCGGCGGAGATCGAGGCAACGTTCGGCCAGTTAACGCTCGAGATCGAGATTCCGTGGGAACACGACGCCGAGACCGAGGATGGGGCGACGGACAACACCGATGGCATGGGCAACGTCGAAGTCTCCGCGCGGCATCCGATTTACCAGTTCGTTTCCGGCTCCGGGTGGTTCGATTACACGCTGGGCGCGAACGCGGAGCTCGCCGTCGCGACGGGAAGCGAGGTTTCGAAGAACACGGAACTGGTTCTCGGTCTTTATCAGACGATGGCGTTTGGCGAGCATGTCACGCTGCAAACACGAGCGGGATGGTCGACGCTCTTCGGCCCGGGCGAAGATGGCGGCGAGCAGGTGCTCGAGTATGCCGCTGTGGCGGGCTACAACATCGATCTGCCCTCGCCGTTCTTTCGTATCGTACCGATCGCGGAAATCGACGGCGAAACGGGGCTGAATCACGGCGAATCAGGCACGACGATTCTCGATGGCGTCATCGGCGCGAACGTGATGTTCGAGCCTGTGGGCGTGTTTCAGCCTAAGTTTTTGATTGGTTATGTGTTTCCCCTCAATGACGACGCGCGCGACGAGTTCGACTGGGGCATCGTCAGTAGTTTGATCCTCGAATACTAGAAGCTGCAATCGCCTCGGCGTGTAGCCGGCGAGCTTGCTCGCGGTTCTCTTGGATGAAACGCGAACGGCGAGCAAGCTCGCCGGCTGCACGCATTCCAGTTCACGCCTTTTGTACCCGCATTCTTCCCTCAAATCTTCGAAATCGCTTGTTTCATCCCGGGCAGCAGGGGTAAACTTCCCGCTGGGCCTTGCGGCGAGCGAACTGTGGTGCCCTTAGCGGGGTATAATTGATTGACGTTTGACGAGGCCTTCCGACATGACCTCGCCGATAAAGCCAAGGCGTTGTCCCACCGAAAGACGTGGTTCCCAAACGAATAGAGATTGGGGAATAGATCATGGCCAAACAGCAGAAGCGACTGGGGGAAATCCTGATTGAGCTTGGAATCCTAAGCGCTCAGGAAGTCCAGAGAGGTCTCGATCATGCCAAGCAGAAGAAGATGCGCATCGGCGAGGCGCTGGTCGACCTGAAGTTGTGCAGCGAATCGAACGTGTACAAAGCGCTCGCCGCCCAGCACAGCATGGACTACATCGACCTCGACAAGAACTCCGTTCCGCCCAACGCCGTCAACAGCATTCCCGACGAGATCATGCGAAAGTACCTGATCCTCCCACTGGGTCAGGAAAACGGCCGGCTCAAGGTCGCGATCCACGATCCGCTGGATCTGGAAATGCAGGACGTGCTTCGCTTCCGGTTGAACAAGGAAATCCGTCCGGTGCTCGCGCCGAAAGGACGTATCAAGACGATCCTCGACGAAATGTTCAACACCACGGCGAGCAACACGATCGACAAGACGATGGACCGAACCATCGACCGCCTGCGCGATTCGATGGACAAGTCGCTGGATAAATCGCTGGACAAATCACTCGACCGCTCGATCGACAAATCGATCGACGTGACCGGGATGGGTGAAGACGCCCAGAACGACGCCACGCAGGCGCCGATCATCAAGCTCGTGCAGGCGATGATCGCCGAAGCCGTTCGTAATCGCGCTTCGGATATTCACATCGAGCCGATGAAGGACCGCGTGCGCGTTCGGTATCGCATCGACGGCGAATGCGTCGAGCGCGACCGCATTCCGCTGCGCATGAAGGGCCCGCTCATTTCGCGTCTGAAGATCATGGCGGGCATCGACATCGCGGAGAAGCGCCTGCCGCAGGACGGACGTATCAAGCTGAGCGTAGATAAGTCGCAGGTGGACTTCCGCGTGAGCACGCTGCCCGCCTATCACGGCGAATCGGTCGTGCTTCGTATTCTGCGTCCGGACTCGGTGCGTATCGGTATTCAAAACCTCGGGTTCGAGGAAGAGGACTACAAGCAGTTCCAGAAGATTATTAAGCGTCCGAACGGCATCTTCCTCGTGACCGGGCCGACCGGTTCGGGAAAAACCACGACGCTGTACGGCGCGCTCAACGAACTAAATCGACCCGACCGCAAGATCATCACCGCTGAGGATCCGGTCGAATACAACTTCCCCGGTATCAACCAGTGCCAGGTGCGCGACAACATCGGCCTGACGTTCGCGAAGATTCTTCGCGCCATGCTGCGTCAGGCGCCCAACATCATTCTGGTCGGTGAAATTCGAGACCTGGAAGTGGCGGAGGTCGCCATCCAGGCAGCCCTCACCGGTCACCTGGTGTTCAGCACGCTTCACACGAACGACGCCCCGAGCGCCATCACGCGCTTGATCGACATGGGCGTGAAGCCGTTCCTCGTCGCATCGTCGATTCAGGCGATTCTCGCGCAGCGGCTCATTCGCGTGCTCTGCCCCAAGTGCAAGCAACCGGACCGCGAGCCGGATCCGATGTGGCTGAAGCTTGCCGGCATCACGCCGCACGATCTGAAAGACCGCACGATTTACAAGCCGCGCGGCTGCGATTACTGCACGGGCACCGGCTTCCGCGGACGCGTCGGCATCTTCGAAATGATGCACCTGAACACCGAAATCCGCACGCTCGCGTTCGAGCGCGCGGCCACCAACAAGATCCGCAAAGCCGCACTCGCCAGCGGCATGCGAAGCCTCATTCACGACGGCCGGTTGAAGGTTCTCAATGGAACCACAACCGCGGAAGAAGTGGTGAAGGTGGCGCAGGTGGAAGGAATTATTACGGGCTAGTTCGGACGTAACAGCTAAGGAAGTACATCTATGAGCCTTCAAATCGATCGACTGCTCGAGACTGTGGTTCGCCGGGGCGCGTCGGACTTGCACCTGGCGACGGGACGTCCGCCGACACTTCGACTGCACGGCGCGCTGCGCGAGTTGCAGACGAAGGTGCTTGAGCCGGAAGACACCGTCGCGCTGATGAAGTCGATTACCCCCGAGCGCATCCAGCAGGAATACGAAGAAACCGGCTCGGGCGACTTCGGCTTCGCTTATGGCGATCAGGCGCGTTTCCGCGTCGCAGTGTTCAAGCAGAAGGGGAATTGCTCGCTGGTGCTTCGACTGATTCCCAGCAAGTTTTTCACGTTTGAGCAGATCGGCCTGCCCGCGATGGCGGAGCAAATCTGCCGGCGTCCACGCGGCATCTTTCTTGTGACGGGCCCCACCGGCTCCGGCAAGACAACAACGCTCGCGTCGATGATCAATTACATCAACGACAACTTCGATCGCCACATCATCACGATGGAAGACCCGATCGAATACTACCATAACCACAAGAAGAGCATCGTGGTGCAGCGCGAGATCGGCGTGGACGTGCCGAGTTTCTCGGAAGCCATCCGCCGCGCGTTGCGACAAGACCCGGACGTCATGCTGGTCGGCGAAATGCGCGACCTCGCGACGATCGGCGCCGCGATCACCGCTGCTGAAACCGGTCACTTGGTGTTCGGCACGCTGCACACTTCGGGTGCCGCTTCGACGATCAATCGAATCATCGACGCGTTCCCGACCGATTCGCAGGAACAGATCCGCGTGCAGCTGGCGAACAACCTGATCGCGGTGCTCTCGCAGACGCTCTGCCCGCGCATCGACCAGGAAGGGCGAGTGGCCGCGTACGAGTTCATGTACGTCACGCCGTCGATTCAGAATCTGATCCGCGAGAACAAGAGCTTCCGTATCGACTCGGATATTCAGACCGGTAAGAAGTACGGCATGCAGCTGCTCGATGACAACCTGTGGATGCATTTCCAGGCCGGGCGCATCAGCGCCGAGGAATGCATCGACAAGAGCAAGAATCCGGGTCTCATGGTGGACAAGCTGCAGAAGGCCGGCCATATGGTGCAGAACGCGGACGAAGCGCTGCTGGCAGAAGCTGACGAGGCCAGTGCGACGCCGGGTGCGGCCGCTCAACCGGGCCAACCCGCCGGTGCGGCCGCGGACAAGGCCGCCGCAATCGCCGCCAATCGCGAACGCATGAAGGCAATGTCGGCCAAGAAGTAAGCCGGCTGATTGATGCGTGGTGGTTGATGGTCATTCATCAATCACCAATCACCAGTAAGTGAATGTTGAGTTAACTACTTAGCGAGGACACCCATGTCACGAGTCACGCCACCGCCGAGCTCTAATCCTTCCGGCGCGCCCGATCCGCGCAAGCAGCAGCAGGGCGTGAAAGGTCCGGGGATGCCGGCCAACAAGCCGGGCGCGACTCCGCCGAAAGCGCCGTCCGTCGGCGCCTCGTCGCCTCCGACTAAAACTCCCGGTGGCGCCGCGCCCGCGCCGGCCGCTGCGCCCTCGACAATGCCTGGCATGCCGCCGATCGATCAGCTCCAGGGCCGACCCATCGGTCGCGTGCTGACCAAGATGGGCAAAGTCACCCGCGAGCAGGTCGTCGAAGCGCTCACATTCCAAAAGTCCAAGGGTGGCGCCCTCGGCCGAATCCTCATCGACCTCGGTTATGTCAAGGAAGCCGATCTCAACATCGCGCTGGCCGCTCAGAAGGGTTACGAGCTGGTCAATCTCGACGGCGTGAACATTCCGAAGGAAGCGATCGAAGCCGTCCCCGCGCAGATCGCGACGACCAACAAAGTGCTTCCGGTCGAGTTCGACAAGAACACCCGCAAGCTGACCGTCGTCATGGCGAACCAGGAAAACTTCCGCGCGCTGGACGACCTCCGCTCGCTGATGGGTTACAACGTCACCGCCAAGATCGGTGATCCGGAACAGATCGATAAGCTCATCAACAAGCACTACAACACCGCCGCGGAAGGCCTCGGGGAAATCCTCGGCGAGCTTCAGCAGGACGACGCGCTCAAGGACCTGAAAAACCGCGGCGAATCGATCGACCTCGACTCGCTGAAGGAAGCGGCCGACAGCAATCCCGTCCGCAAGCTGATCAACCTCGTGCTGCTGCAGGCAATCAAGGACAAGGCATCCGACATTCACTTCGAGCCGTTCGAAGACGAATTCAAGATGCGTTACCGCATCGACGGCATCCTGTACGAAATGATGCCGCCGCCCGCGCACATCGCGCCGGCCATCGCGTCGCGCGTGAAAGTCATGGCGAACCTCGACATCGCCGAGCGCCGTATGCCGCAGGACGGTCGTATTGAACTGAACGTGAACAACCAGCCGATCGACCTCCGCGTCAGCGTGCTTCCCACGATGTTCGGCGAAAGCGTCGTGATGCGCGTGCTCGACCGCTCGAACGTGCAGCTGGACCTCGACAAGCTTGGCATGCGCGACGATGACCTCAACGTTATGCGCCAGCTCATTCACCGCCCCAACGGCATCGTCATCTGCACGGGCCCGACCGGTTCCGGCAAAACCACCACGCTTTACTCAGCGCTGCGTGAACTGAACGACGTGAGCAGCAAGCTGATCACCGCCGAAGACCCGGTCGAATACGACATCGACGGCATCATTCAGTGCCAGATCAAACCGGAAATCGAACTGACCTTCGCCCGCATCCTGCGTAGCATGCTGCGTCAGGACCCGGACACGATTCTCGTCGGTGAAATTCGCGATAAGGAAACCGCCGAAATCGCCGTGCAGGCGTCGCTCACGGGTCACCTGGTGTTCTCGACGCTGCACACGAATGACGCTCCGAGCGCCATCGCACGATTGCTCGATCTTGGCCTCGAACCGTTCCTCGTCACCGCGACGCTCGAAGGCATCGTCGCTCAGCGACTCGTCCGCAAAATCTGCCTTAACTGCAAGGCGGAGTACACGCCCGCTGAAGAGCAGCTCATGGAGCTGGAGCTTCGTCCCGAAGACGTCACCGGAAAGAAGTTCTGGTACGGCAAGGGTTGCGAGCAGTGCAACAACACCGGTTACCGCGGGCGATTCGGCTTGTATGAGATCATGCTGCTCGACGATGACATGCGCGACCTCATCGTGAAGCACGCCAGCACGCAGGTCCTGCGTGCCGAAGCGAAGAAGCGCGGCATGCGCACGCTGCGCCAGTCCGGCCTCATGGCGATCTTCGACGGCATCAGCACGATCGAAGAAGTCGTCCGCGAAACGATCATGGAAGAGTGACCGGGATTTGCGAATTTCGATTTGCGATTTGCGATTGAAGCCGAAGTCGGATTAACTTCTGACTTCGGCTTCAATCGCAATTGCAAATCGGAAATCCAAAATTCTCATTTCTGCGGCGCACGCTCCTTCTGCTCATTCCAATCGCGCTCTACGTCGGCTTGGCGATTCCGGCGACGAATAATGTTTTGGAAGCAATCAACCCGGACGGGATCTGTTACATCCGCCGGGCGATGTACCTCAACAATGGGTGGGTTGAGCGCAGCGCGTCGGCGTATTGGTCGCCGATGATTTCGTGGTCCATCGTTCCGTTTTTGCGCGCCGGGGTCGATGCGCTGCATGCGGCGCATTGGACGCTCGCGGTCTGGGGTGGCCTCTACATGCTGGCGGCGGGGTGGTTTCTGCACCGCGTTGCGAAGGTGCGTGGCATTCTGCTGGGCGCGCTGATGTGCGTGATCGGCATTTTCGCAATTCACGTCGCGACGAGCGTCATCACGCCGGACCTTCTGCTTTCGACATGGCTCTTCATCTACCTCGGAGTCGTTTACTCGCCGCGATTACTTGAGCGAAAGCGGCTCGCGCTGCTCGCCGGCGCGATCGGCGGATTCTCGTTTCTCGCTAAGGCGTACGCGTTCCCAGTCTTCTTCGCGCATTTCGCGTTCACGCTGCTCTTCTTCGCGTGGACAACGAAGCGGCGCGATCCATCGCTCGCGGTTTCGCAGATCAGCAAGCGTGTTTTCGCCACGGGCCTTCTCGGCTCGATCGCGTTTGTCGTCGTCACAGGCCCTTGGATCGGCTTGCTCTCCTATCGCTATCACAAATTCACGATCAGCACCGTCGGCGAGATCGCGCATGCGTATGTCGGACCGAAAGACGAGGAAGAAGATCGCCCCGACTGGTTCCAGGTCCCGCCGCCGCCATACATCATCCGCAACGAGTACACCGACTTCCTTCCGCGGACGGATTGGTCGCCGTTCTCCAGCCGGAAGAATTTCGTTCATCAGGTCAGCCTGATCGGCAAAAACTCAATTGAGCTGCTGAAAACCGCCGGCTCGCTCGACTTGCTGTGGCTTCCTCTCGTCGCGATTCTGCTCCTGCCCTTCGCCGGTCGCCGGCTCTTCGACGGCAGCGAAGACGCAAGCGAAGCGCTGTGGACGGTGATCACGCTCGCGATTTACTGCGGCGGATTCCTCTTCATCTATTTCGAGCCGCGCTACGTCAATTCGATGATGCTGCCGCTGTCGCTCGCGCTGTGCGTCCTGCTCCTGCGCATCCTCGGGGCGCGCTGGCAAATGCTTTCGATTCCACCGGTTCGCGCGGTGATCGCGGGCATCATCGTGATCTCGTTCTTCATCCCCGCCGCGCGCGAAACCTATGCCGCGATGCAACCGCGATCGTTCCCGCGCTATCGTGAGATCGCGCAAGAGATCCTCAAGCCAGAGAACATGCTGAAAGGTCCGATGGCGAGTACGGCACTCACGCGCGGCACGTACCTCGCCTATCACCTCGGTATGCCTTTCGTCGGCTTCCCACCGGACAAGAATATCGATGAAGTCGAGCGCCGCCTCTTCGCAACGGACATGGGGATTCTGGTTCTCTGGCGACCCAGGCCGGACGCGCCGCAACCATCGACAAAGAAAGCGCGCAATCGAATGGACGAAATCGCCGACGAATTGATTCACCGTCCGGGTTGGCGCCGCATGCTCACGCGGAAGTGGAATCCGACGACGCAGGTCGAGGTGTACGTGCACAAGTGGCCGAAGAAAAAGTCGGCGACGACCAGTGTGGCCCAGCCGCTCCCGGCTGTGCATCCTGCAAAAGCACAGCCGAGGGCGGCTGTGCCACATGCGACCTCAACGACCGCGCCTTCCGAGGTACATTAGTTTCCCCCAAGCCGCGCGGAATTGTTCGCGCGCAAACCGCTCATCGAGCAGCTTCACGATCGCATCGGGTTGCGAGAGCCACTGATCGTACGTCCGCTGTTCGTTCACGATCATCGTGTGCAGCGCGTCGAACTTCTTTGAGATCGCGCGAACGAGTTTTCGTTCGCTGGCGAAATGCACCGCTCGAAGAAACGGCGTGAGCCACGGTTCGACAACCATGAACTGTCCGCCGGGCTTGAGCACGCGCTTGACTTCGTTCAGCGTCTGCTCCAGGTCGCTCGGAAGCGTCGGCAGATGGTGCAGTCCGCCTTGGACGATGAGGATGTCGCGGGAGCCATCCTCAAACGGAAGCTGCCGGCAATCGCGGACGTAGGTCTTGGCGGGGCCCTGGTATTTGCTGAGGAGATCGGCGCTGAGATCGACGCCTTCGAGATTCGTGAACCCAAGTTGCGAGAGCGCCACGAACCCATTTCCTCGGCCGCAGAAGATTTCGACGATTTTCGCGCCGCGCGGCCAGGAATCGGCGCCCATCTGCCGCAGCCGCTTGATGAACTTCGCGACTTCCTGCTCGGGCGTTTCGAAGCGCTGATAGGCGGCTTCCCATTCGCTGATTGAGCTCGTTTCAGTCGTCATTCGGTTGCCCGGAGATCATACTGCGCCGCGCCAGCCACGCGACGAGCGCGATAATGCTCCAGGCGATCGCGAAAACCCAGAGCGGCGCGGTCGCGCGGGTGGTCTGAAGTCTGTCGATGTTTTCATATACGACCGGTTGCGTAGCGGGAACGCGCGTTACGAATTGCTCGACGCGCAGAATCCCGTGCGCGGCGGTTATGCCGAAGTGCGAATCGACGTTCTCTTTCCCTTCCAGCAGAAACGATCCCGTCGTCCAGATGTACCCAACCGTCGTGCGATAACTGACCGGCCAGATTCCGAGCGTAATCACCAGCAGGACAAGGGAACTGATCAGGATGAATTTCGAGAGACGGCGTCGCATTCACTTCCTCAATCGCGCGATGAAGTGGAGCGATCGTCCAAAAAACAAATTTGCGGGGAAGGGGTACAGGCCGAGATTTTTCTCCCAGTGTTCAATTTTCAAACCCAGCTCATCGAACGCGTTCATCCACTTTTGCTTTGGCCAATAGTTGTACGGCAGGGAAACGCCGAAGCGCGCGTTGCCGACGCGGTCCATGAAACGCAGCGTCGGCCCCGAAGCGACGCCATTCATGGTGTGGTCTTTAATCACGATCGTCCCGCGGGTGACGCGTTTGGCCTCGCGCAACAGGACCATCGGATCGTCGGTGTGGTGAAGGACATCGACGAACATCACGGAATCGAAGGAGTTGTCGTCGAAGGGAATTTTGTTTCCATCGAAGCGCGTCACAGGAATGTGCGTGTCATCGCGCACGAGAACATCGATGCCTTCGATCTTGAATTGCCCACGGCTTAAGCCGTGGGCTTGGTGAGGTTGGTTGATGCGCTCGAGAATGCACTGCGCGAGAAGTCCGTCACCACATCCGACGTCGAGGACTCTGCCTTCGCGCGGAAACTGGTTCGAGAGCAATTCGCACAATCGACGCACGCGCCGCGTGTGGACTTGCGTTGTGTGAATCCGTTCGATCAGGCTCATTTGCGGCGAAGCCCGAGGATGCTGATGAAGAAGCTGAAGAGGACAGTTTGGAAACCGACGGCGGCGAAGAGGGTGCCGGGGATGACCCAGCGCATGGTGCGGGCGTAATCGAGCCGGCCCCAGTTGTGAACGCGCCATTGGTTGATCGCGACGGCGAGTAATGCGCAGCCGATCACGAAGCTGAGGGCGCCGAAGATCAGGCCGCGCTCAAGATTCACAAATCTAAAAAGACTCAGGAACTTTGGATCCTCGGGAAGCAGGCCCTCGGTGATGGCGAAGGTTTTGGCCATCACGGCGAAGAGGATCGCCTGATATCCGCAGAGGATGAAGAGGCTCGAGAAGAGCAGCGTGTGGGCGTCGAACGTCGCGCGGCCGATCGTGACCGCGGGCAGCGCGAGCGCGAAGCCGACGAGACCCATCAGAATGAGCAGCATCCCCGGCATGAGGAACAGCCAGCGCGGGCTACACATCAGGAAGAACCGCAGCGTGCGCCAGCCGTCGCGGAAGGTTTTGAGATGCGGGGCGCGAGTCTTGCGACCATCGACGTGCAGCGTGATCGGGACTTCCGAGATGACGGCGCGGGACAGGCTCGCCTTGATGATCATCTCGGTGGCGAATTCCATTCCTGTGCAACGCTGATCGAGCTTTCGGTAAAGATCTTTCGTGAATCCGCGCAATCCGCAGTAAACGTCGTGAATCGGAGCGCCGAACCATCGTCGCGCCAGCCACGAGAACATCGGGTTTCCCCACCAGCGGTGAAGTTTCGGCATGGCGCCGGGCGCGATCGTTCCGCCACCGGAAGGCAAGCGGCAACCTTGGACAAGCTCGCTGCCGCTGCGCAACTTCTGGACGAACTTCGGGATTTCCAGGAAATCGTAGCTGTCGTCCGCGTCGCCCATGATGATGAAGCGCCCGCGCGCGGCGTTGATCCCGCCCATCAGTGCATTGCCGTAACCCTTTGCAGCGACGGCAACATGTCGCGCGCCGGCGCGCTCGGCGATTTCGATTGAGCCGTCGGTGCTGCCGTTGTCCGCGAGAATCACTTCGCCGTTGATGCCGGCCTCGCGTATGGCGCGGACCGCTTTTTCCACGCAGATGCCGACGGTTTCGTGTTCATTCAGGCACGGAATGACGACCGAGAGCTCGAGCGCACCTTCCGCTGGCTGCTCGATTTGGAGCATGATCGGTGCGGCCGATTTCGGTGAAGAGATGGATGCGGTTTCCGTCGCCATTGAGCGAGGCAATCGTACCCGATTTAAGAAATCGCGGAAACTCGGTGGAAACACCGATTGAACGCGGAGCGTCGAATCGTACGATGGTTCGTATTCATTCCGTGAGTGGGTGACGTGCCTCACGCGCGTTTGTCAGGTTGGGAAAGAAATGCAAGGTTTAAGGGTGAGAAGGCGAGCGCGTGCGCGCATTTTCCCTGCCGCTGAAGCGGCCGGGCCTCGGTATTTCGTTGAACAACTTGAAGCTCGGGTGCTGCTCTCCATCACCGAGCCGAATGATTCGATTTCGCAGGCGTACAACCTCGGCGCGCTAAGCGGCACGCAGTCGATCAGCGACAGCGTTGGGCCGAGCGACGTCAACGACTACATCAAGTTCACGACGAGCGCGGCGGGGACGATCAATCTCACGCTAACGGGCCTCAGTGCCAATGCGGATCTGCAGTTGCTCGACAGCACGGGCACGGCAATCGCCGCGACGACCAGCGCGGGGAGCGCGAATGAGCACATTGGTCGGTTGCTTGCGGGCGCAACCTATTACGCGCGCGTGACGAGCGTCTCGACCGCGACGAACTACAACCTCGCCTTCAGCTATACGGCACAAACTCTCACGAGCAAGTTCGCTGTTATTGGTGATTACGGGCTCGATGGCCCAAATGAGCTCGCGGTCGCGAACATGGTGAAAGGCTGGAATCCGGACTTCATTGCGACGCTTGGGGACAACAATTACGAAGATGGGTTTGCCTCAACAATCGATGCGAACGTCGGCAAGTACTACCATGATTATATTTTTAACTACCAGGGCAGCTACGGCGCCGGCAGCGCGACACGCCGATTCTTTCCGACGATTGGAAACCACGAATATGGCGCGCAGGACGACACACCGGGCCGGCTGAACGCGTACACGAATTACTTCGATCTCCCCGGCAACGAGCGCTATTACGATTACGTCGAAGGGCCGGTGCACGTCTTCGTCATCAACAGCGATGGCAACGAGCCAGACGGGAACGACGTCGGCTCGGTGCAGGCGAACTGGCTGCAGGCCGGTCTCGCGGCGGCGACGGAGCCGTTCAAGCTCGTGATGTTCCATCATCCCGCGTACTCGTCCGGCTCGCACGGGAACAACGATTGGATGCAGTGGCCGTTCGCGCAGTGGGGCGCGACAGCGGTGCTGTCCGGGCACGATCACGATTATGAACGCCTCAGCGTCGGTGGGCTGACATACTTCGTCGATGGCGTCGGCGGAGCCGAGCTCACGCCGCTGGTGAACATCGATCCCTCGGTCAGTAAGTACCAATTGGCTGGCTCATATGGGGCGATGCAGGTGAATGTCTCGGGCACGGCGATGACGTTCGACTTCTATACGGACGATGGCGTGTTGCAAGATCGTTACACTCTCGATCCCACTAACGCGCGAAACGATGTGACGCTCACCGCGAGCGATCCGAGCGCGGCGGAGCCCTCCGACAACGGCACGTTTACCCTTACGCGCGCGGGCAGCACGACGAACGCGCTCGTGGTGAACTACACGATCGCCGGCACCGCGACGAACGGCAGCGACTATCAGACGCTCACGACTTCCGCGACCATCCCGGCGGGGCAAAGTTCGGTCAACATTCCGATCAACGTCATCAACGATTCGATCGGCGAAACGGATGAGACCGTCACGCTCACGCTCGCGCCCAGCAGCGCCTACAACGTCGCGACGCGGTGGAGCGATACCGTCACCATTCACGACGACGACGTGACACGCAGCAACATTTTCCCGGCCGGTTCCGTCTGGAAATATCGCGACACGGGAGAGAATCTCGGCACGACGTGGCGAAACCTCGGCTTCGACGATTCGTCATGGGCATCCGGTCCCGCACAGCTCGGCTACGGCGATGGCGACGAAGCGACGCGCGTTTACTCTGGGCCCGATCCCAACAACAAATACATCACCACGTATTTCCGCCGATCGTTCAACGTCACCAGCGCCGCGGCGCTGTCGGGCCTGGATCTGAGTCTGCTCATTGACGACGGGGCGGTGATCTACATCAATGGCACGGAAGTGGCGCGTTACAACATGCCGACGGGCACGATCGATTATCTGACGCAGGCGGTGAACACGATCGGCGGCGCGGATGAATCAACGTTCCACGACATTCCGATCGACGCGAGCGCACTGGTGAATGGCGCAAACGTCATCGCGGTCGAGGTCCATCAGTCTGTGCCAGACAGTTCCGACATCAGTTTTGATTTGAAGATGGACGGCTTGTTCGACACGGGTGCTCCGAACGCGCCCAGCACGCCGGACCTGACCGATGCCAGCGACACCGGGATCAGCTCGAGCGACAACATCACGAAGATCAAAACGCCGACGTTCACTGGGACGGCCGAGCCGGGTTCGACGGTGAAACTCTTCAGTGACGGCACGCAGGTCGGAAGCGCGACCGCGGCCGCAGCGACGGGCGCGTGGCAGATAACGTCAACCGCTCTTGTCGACGGCACACGTCAGATCACCGCGAGAGCGACCGACGCCGCGGGGAATGTCAGCGCGATCTCGACGGCGCTGGCGCTCGTGATCGACACGGCCGCGCCGACCGTCGCGGCCGGTGTCTTCAGTTATCAGACCAGCCACAGCATTTCATTCTCGTTCAATGAAGATGTCTCGGGCTCGCTCGGCGTGGAGGATCTCTCGGTTCGCAAGCAGGGTGATACCAGCGATCTGTCGACGAGCAACGTGACGAAAACGTACGGTCCCGGGGATGTCGCGATGTACATGTATGCCAGTCCGATCGCCAATGGAACATATCACGGCAAACTCATCACCACAGGCGTGACCGACGCGGCGGGGAATGCGATTGCAAGCGACGGCGGGTTCGATTTCTTCGTCCTCGCCGGCGATGGCAACCGTAGCGGGCAGGTTGAGATCACCGACTTCAACCTCCTCGCGGCCAATTTCGGGAAGAGCGCCCAGACCTTCACCCAGGGCAATTACGACTACAGCACCGATGGCACGATCACACTCATCGATTTCAACATCCTCGCGGCAAATTTTGGTCAGCAGGTGACCGTGCCGACGGGGCCATCGTCGTTTGAGACGTCCGCCGCGCTGTCACCGAACGTTCCGTCAAACCCAATCGAGACCGCCGAAGACGAACGACTCGTCGATCTTCTGATTGAGCCCGTCAATCCTTGATCTCGCGGAAGGGTTCCAGTCCCGCGGCGCGAAGATTTTGGAAGTCCTTGTTCAACTCCGCGCGTTTCACGAGAAATTGGTCGGTATAGCGCTCCAGCAAGACCTCGCGCGGGACGCCGGCGCGAACGTCGTTTGTGAAGTTGTCGAGCATCAGCGCTTCGCCGTGGCCGAAATGGATGCCGGGGGGAATGTGCGCGACGTAAAGCCCGATCGCGAAGATGAACAGCACGAGCGACGTGCGCGCCTTGAATCGGTCCGGCAGGTACCGCGCCGCGACGAGGTACATGCAGGCGAGCAATGGTGTCGCGAGCGACGTGTATCGCGCCTGAAAGCCATACCACGGTCCGAATCCGGCGCGGCTCCAGCCGATGCCGAGCATGAGGCCCACGAGACCAGCGAGGAAAATGAGGAACCCTGCGACGCGCGGACGCTCGGTTGAATCGCGGCCCAAGGCGCGCAGCGCCACCGCCGCCGTTGCGACAACCAGGCAGAGCGAGAGTGCGCCGGTGAGCCCGTGGGTCAAGATCCAACCCTTCTTCGCGGCGGTGCCAAAGCACGTGCTCAGTACCTCGAGCCCCGTGCGGATCGAATCGGTGGGGCTCTGGATCGCCGGGACGTCCGTCGGCGGTTTGTACGTGACGAACTGAAGAGCGAGCGCCCCAAGTACGCAGAACCCGCTGATCAAGCTCAAGCCGCGAAGCTTTGCGCTGCGGATCCCGAGATAGATGAACCAGCACCCGAAGCTCAGCAGAAACGGCAGGCCGAACCCGCCCATCATCCCGAGGCAAACCAGGCAAACGGCCAGTTGCCAAACCGGCGCCGGGCGCGAGGGGTCGCGCATCTGCGACACGAAAAATAACGTCAGGGTGATGCAAAAGGCCGGGAGCACCAGATTCAGATTAAATGCGAGGAGCAAATTGACCGCGTGCCCGCCGTGCGAAAAGATCAGCGGAAAAAATAGGTCCGTGTAGCGCATTTTTCCGCGGAGATGTCGCGCCGCCTCGGCCAGCCCGATGCCGCACGCGCCCAGTAGCAGGGCACTGAGCACCATCGGCACCCGGAAATCCCAGTGCGATAACTTCAGGCAGCAAAAAAAGATCAGCTTCGCGAGTGGAAAGCGATGGTAGTTGTACTGCTCCCAGCACCAGCGGAGCAGGCCGACCGCGCCGGTCATGGGCGCGACGACGAGAAAATCGTCCCCGATCGGGACAGGCCTGCTGAAAATGGCGATATAAAAAAGGTTGATCGCGGTGAGGAGCAGTCCGCCGGCCCAGACAACTCGCCGGGCGCCTCGATCGCCGGTCCTGGCGACCAGCGGCGCTAAATGCGGATCGGGGAAGGTGGCCATGCGGTTCGCACCCGGGAATTGTGCGTCTCTTCTAATCGAATTCGCGGGGTAGAGTCCACAGTGGACAACGCGTAGAATAACGGGCACATACCTATAAGAGACGGAGTCTGTCTATGCCCATGTACGCATACGAGGCGATGAATTCTTCGGGCCAGGAAGTTAAAGACGAAGTCGAGGCAACCAGTTCGGAAGAGGCGATCGCCAAGATCCGCGGAAAGGGCTATTTTCCCACCAAAGTCCGCGAAAAAGCGGGAAAAAAGAAAGCCAGCAAGAAGAAGGAAGCCGACGAGACGGTGCTGACGCCGAAGCGCAAGATGCCGATTTCGATCGGCGGCGTTCCGCGAAAGCAGTTGGTGGGTTTTACGCGTCAGCTTTCGACGCTTCAGGACGCCGGCTTGCCGATCTTGCGCTCGCTGCAGATTCTCGAGCAACAGCAGAAGCCCGGCCTGCTCAAAGCAATCATCGGTGGCGTGGCGGACGAAGTCGAAGGCGGTGGAACGCTCTCCGACGCGATGGCCAACTATCCCAAAGCATTCGACAAGCTCTACGTGAACATGATCAACGCCGGTGAGGCCGGCGGTGTGCTCGACATCATCCTCTCGCGCTTGGCCGACTTCATGGAAAAGGCTGCCAAGCTCAAGAAGAAGGTGATCGGGGCGATGATCTATCCGATCGTCGTCATCTCGATCGCCATCGGTATCGTCTCGATGATCATGGTGTTCGTGATCCCGAAGTTCGAAACGATCTTTAAGGACTTCAAGACCGAACTGCCGGGCGTGACGAAGCTGCTGCTGGTCATCAGTCGATGGTTTGCACAGGATTATGGCTGGGCCTACGTGCTCTTCTCGCCGATTGCGCTCATCCTGCTGATCAAGCTGATCCGCATCAGCGAAGGCGGGAAATATTTCGTCGATATGGTGAAGCTCAAGATCCCGATTCTCGGGGCCATCCTGGGCAAGACCGCCATCGCGCGATTCACGCGTACGCTGGGAACGCTGATCAGCGCCGGTGTGCCGATTCTCGACGCCATCAACATCACCAAGGAAACCTGCGGCAACGAAGTCTACAGCCGCGCTCTCGCGAAAGTGCACGACGCGATTCGCGAAGGCGAATCGATGGCCGACCCGCTTCGCGCGACGAAAGTCTGCGACGCGATCGTGGTGAACATGGTGGACGTCGGCGAAGAAACCGGCGACCTCGACAAGATGCTGATCAAGGTTGCCGACAACTACGACAATGACGTGGACGTGCTGGTCGGCTCGTTGATCTCGATTCTGGAACCGGTCATGGTGGTGGTGCTGGGCGTGATCGTCGGCTTCATCGTCGTCGCGCTGTTCGCACCGATGATCAGCCTGATCCAAAGCGTGTCGTCGCCGAGTGCGAAGAAGTAAAGAAGATGATTCAAGAGTCCCGGCGCGCCGGGATCTTGCTAACCGGGAGTGAGACCCGCATGCGTCACCGCACGACCTCGCGCCGAGGATTCAGTCTGACGGAACTGGTGGTTGTGATCGCGATCATCGCCGTGTTGATGGCGATCGCCATTCCGGTGGTGAGCAAGATTCGCCGAAGTGCGCAGACCGCGAATACGAAGAACTTCATCTCTCAGCTCGATGGGGCGATCAACCGATATTACGGCGATTTTCACGGGTATCCCGGGCCACTGACGTTTCACGAAATCGATAACGCTCTTTCCGGAGGAACACCCGGACCCACCGTCGGCCCCGGCACGCCTTTCCCGGGCGGATTTCAAACCTTGTCAGCCAGCGCGGGTTACGACATAGCCACCGTCGATCAAGGCAGCATTACGATGTCCGAAAATCTCGTGCTCGGCCTGCTGGGCGGGTTCCGCGTGGGTGGAACAGCTTTGGCGCCCTCGCTGGTCTATGATCCGACCAGCGTCGGCCGCGGACCCAACAGTCTGAACGTGCTGAATCCCAAGCACTACGATCCGTACATCGATACCGCCAATCTGTTCTGGCGTGATTCTGCCAACGGCAAGACGGGCCAATATCAAGACCAGGCAGGCACGGCGCTCGACTCGAAGATCCCGGAATTCGTCGACACGTTTCCCTCGCCGATGCCGATTCTTTACCTCCGCGCACGCGTCGGCGCCGCTTCAGGACTGCTGCGGGCGAACTGGACGCCGGCGGACAACTCGATCATCACGGACAACACCGGCACGCCTCCGGCGCGCGTTGGCCAATACGATATCAGTCAGTACATCGCTTACACCACGCAAACGAGTTCAGGTGGTCGCACGCGATCCATTGGCGAAGACAAGACCGTTCGCGAAGCCGATTATGTGCCGACGCTTGCCGCAACCGAAGATCGGCGTCACGGGCTCAGCACCGTCCTGTTAACCGCCACGATGGATAAGGGCGCAACCGGATATCAGTATCCGTACAACGCGTTCAACTACTTCTCTAACCCGTCAATCCAGGATACGGCGCGGCAGAAGGATCAGTACATTCTCATTAGCGCCGGAGCGGACCGCGTTTATGGAACCGATGATGACATCTGCAGCTTCGGTAGCGTCAAGTAATCGCCGCCAGACCTTCGCCTTCACGCTCGTCGAGTTGATGGTGGTGATGGCGATCATTGCGCTGCTGGCCGGCATTGGCCTGCCGCTGATCTTCAAGGCCTACCGCAGCGGACAGAAGGTGCGCCAGGCGGCGGATCTGCAGGCGATCAGCACCGGACTCGAAGCGTTCCGCACGGACTTCGGCGATTATCCGCGCGTCGATGTCCCGAACACCGGCTTCGCGGTGCTCGGCCGATCGCTCATGGGCCCGTTCGGCAACGGCATCATCGATCCGGCGCCCGCGCCGCCGACGCCACCCACGCTCGATCCGAACGACCCGCCTGCCTACACGGCGAAGACATACAAGCCGGGCGATTCCGTTCGCCAACCCGCAGCGCTCAACGGGCAAACGTACGTCTGCATTAAAACGACGACCATCCCGCCGCCTGGAGTCGACTGGGCGGCGTACGACGTGAACGACGGGAAGGACGGCCCCGGTTTCCGCACGACTCGCGGAACCAAAGTCTGGGGGCCGTATCTTCAGATCGACAAGTTCAAAACGCAGGGGGTCGCGATCCTCGACATGAACGATCACCCGATCGCGTATTTTCCAGCCCTTCCGAAAAAGCCGGACATCCATCAGCCGAACCAGTACATCGCGCAGAATGCTCTGGCGATGTACAACGCGAACGACAACCTCTCGCTGTTTCTCCGCGATGCGGACATGGGCATCGTCGCGGGTGGATCGGGTGAAACACTTGCGACCAACAGCCTCGATGCGCTCAAGCGCATGCAGTCGATGCTCGGCGACGTGAGCAACGGCGCCGGCGCCGCGCCCGACGGCGGGATCAATACGAACGAATCGCCCAAGTGCGAACTGCCCTTCATTCTCTGGAGCGCCGGCCAGGACGGCTTCTTCGGTCCGCAGTACTACCCGGGTAAGCCGCTTCCCGTCACCTTCCAGGAATCCGACATCCAAAAGTGTGACGATGTCACGAACTTCAAGTGATTGCTACAGAAGGCACCGAGGCACGAAGGCACTAAGGCACCGAGGGGTGACGGAGGCATAGAGGAATGAAGTGCATTCACTGAATCCTTCTGCCTGCCGTTCACCACTCCGTGCCTCCGTGCCCTCGTGCCTCCGTGCCTCTTCCGGCTTCACCCTCATCGAAATGATGACCACCGTCGCGGTGCTCATCATTGTGCTGGGGCTGATGGTCAGCCTCGCGCGGTTTGTGCGCGATCGGTCCGCCAACACGCTTTCGCGCGAAGTGCTCGCGCAGCTCAGCCTCCAGCTCGACGCCTATCTCGCGCACAACCACGACCAGCTGCCGGTCGTCACGCCGCTGGTTGAAGATGGCGCGCCGTTACCGGACGAAGAGACGCTGGCCCGCAACGCCCGCAAGAACAACCAGGAGATCGTCGCGGCGCTGAAGAACGATGCCCGCACGCGGCTCGGCACGACCAATCCTTCTTCGAAGAACGATCAATCGGAGAACCTTTTCGGCCGGCTCCCCGTGGCGATGTACAACAATGCGTCGCTGCACGACGCGTGGGGCAACCCGATCGTGTTCATGGCCGGGATGCATCCGCAGATTGGGATGGCCCCGCAGCGCAATCCACAAGTCGGGCAGGCGCCGAAAGATGCGCCATTTTTCTTCAGCGCCGGCCCGGACCAGAAGTACCACACGCGCGACGACAACCTGTACAGCTACGAGTCGCTGCCGGTCAATGCGCCGCCGGAAGACGCCAGGTGAACCCGCGGAGCTGCGCTCCGCCGCTAAATACCGGCTAGTTAGCGGCGGAGCGCAGCTCCGCGGGTTCGAACTTTAACCTGCAAATGTGCTCTAAGAACGCTGGACATCGCGAATAATCCGACATCTTCAGCCGAGGAGATCCCGCGTGGTTCGTGAGCGCAAGGCCTTTACTGCTATCGAGTTACTGATCGCAATTGGCATCATCGTGATCTTGGCCGGCATGCTGCTTCTGGGGCTGAAGCACATGGTTGGCTCGACCAAGAACAATTCCACCCAGATCGGCCTCCAGAACGCCCGGTCGATGATGGCGGAGCTCGAGACCCGCGACACGCTGACCAATCAGCTCGGCGGCATTTACCCGACCTACAGCACGGCCCCCATTCCCGCGCCCGAACTCGTAACCGTTGACGCATACGATAGCAGCACAACGATCCCTCAGAACAACGGACGCTTTCTGGCGCCCGCGGTGCTCAGGACCCAGCAGGTAATGGCGAAGCTTCGGGCGATGCCAGACAATCGTCAGCTTCTCGCGAAGATGGCGCCGGAGCGATTGCTCCGGCCGCAGGCCGGTGGACTCGCGTACGGCCAGTATGCTCCCCCCAAGACCCCGAAGCTCCTGACCGTCTCCGAGCAGATGCCCACGCCGCCTGAGCACGGCCACCCCGATGCGCCGATTCTCGTCGACGCCTGGAATAACCCCATCATCTTCGTTCCGCCCGCCGGGCTGCAGGTCGCGTTCGCGTATGACGGCGCCAAGCAGTACGCGGTGGGGGAAGTCGTCGGCGCTGCCGGCGGGCCGTATTTCCGCAACCTGCGAGGCAGTAAAGGGGTGACGGCGGCTGCGGGCGACGATTGGGAGCAGATGCCTCCGTCGTTCACTGGGACGGTCACGTCCCCCGACGGCCGGCCGTTCTTTGCTTCCGCGGGGCCGGATGGAAATTTCCAATCGCCGATGGACAACCTGTACTCCTTTGAGCAATGACCATGAAGCCGAGCAACGCGACAATCGAATGCGAGCCGCGGATCGAGCGCGGGGCGGGCGGCAGTCAGCGGAAGTGCGCTGGTGCTGGCCGGGCTACCGGAAGTTTGCCCGGCGCCATTATCGGAGGGGCACACGCCAGCGTTCAGCTGTCTGCAGCCCGCCCTGCGCTTGAGCGCGGAGAGAATGGCGAATGGAGGATGGAGAATAGCGATGATGCCTGTGTCGCCATCCTCAATCCTCGATCCTCGATCCTCTCTTCACCGAACGGCTTCACCCTCACCGAACTGCTGATCGTCATCGCGTTGATCGTCCTGCTGCTCGCGATGGCGGTGCCGGCGTTCAAGTTCATCACGGGTGGACGAAGCATCGACGGCGCGCAAAACATCGTCTCCGCCATGCTCGGCCGAGCCCGCGCACGGGCGATTGAAACCGAGCGCGATGCCGGCGTGGCGTTCTATCTCGACCCCGTCACCGGCCGCAGCACGATGACCATTGTCGTGCAGCGCGACGGGGCGTCAGTTGGGGCCGAGGACACCTTCGACAACTACAAAGGCTGGAAGCTCAGCGGGTCGGGAGCCACGGTGCACTACCTGGTGGGTCAGCAGGTGATCGCAGTCGTGGCCGATGGCGATCCCACTCAGACTTGGCCGGCAAAAGACGGCACCATCCCGGCGAAGGAGAATCGGCTGATCGTGCAGAAGTTTGTCTGCATCAAGGACCATGACGCAACCATTGACACTCGCCCGCCGAATGGGACTTACTGGGCGAGCGCTCAGCAGAAGTTCATTGACTTCGATATCGATGCCGAATCGGAATTCCTTCCCGTCGGCGTCGGCGTGCAGCTTGTGAATGACACGAAGGGCGGAAAGACTACTCCGGCGATCACGGATCGATACGTCCGGACCGGCGTCATCATGTTCGACGGCAAGGGACGGTTCGACAGTATTCCGTACGGCATTCGAGCGGCCAGCGCGCTGGGCCAGAAGATCGGTCTGACCGCGGATCTCGACACGCCGACTTATCCTCAGCTGTACACGCAGCTGGGCGTCGCGCTCTACGACCTGAGCGAGTTCAAGGACAAGGACTTCACGGACAACGACTTGTTCGCGCCGATCTCAAAATACGGCGCCACAGCCAGCGTGACCGGCGAGGCCGCCGAGGAAAGCTGGCTCGACAGCGAATCACTGCTGCTGACGGTCAACCGCTACAACGGCACGCTGGTGAGAGGTGAATGAGATGGAAGGCACGAAGGCACTCAGGCACAAAGGCACGAAGCGAATGACGTTGCGCCGCGGTTTTTCGTTTGCGGAAGTGATGTTCGCCGTCATTGTGCTGGGCATCGGGTTCATCATGATCGCGGCGATTTTTCCTGTGGCGATCAGTCAGACGCAGGAGAGCTTGTCGGATTCCGCGGGTGTGACGGTCGGCCGAACCGGAAGCATTGTGATTGCGAACCTGTTGTCCGAAGGCGGCGTGCCCGCAAACCCGGCCAATGGAGTGCCGGTGGCGATTCCGGCGCCATATGGCGATATCAGCAGTTACGCAGACTATTCCGCCCCCAAGCCGGCGCTCGCGGACGGGAAGGTTCATGCGATCGATGGGCTTGGCACGTTAACGCCCAGTCGCTGGGATCGGCTCAAGGGCAACTTCGTCGACACCGCCGACCCGCGCTTCGCCTGGATTCCGATGGGCTACAAGCTGTCCGACGAAAGCAACGGCACCTTTGGCCCTGCCGCCAGCGTCGCGCGCTACGCGGAAGTTTACGTGCTCGCTATTCAATCGCAGACGAAACCGATCTTCGATCGCACAGACTTTGATCCGCCCGCAACGCCGGGACCTGCTCCCTTTAATTCAGGTATTGCCAGCGCGCATCCCAAACTGTTCACCGGGGTGCACATCCAGGACAGCACGACAGGAACGTTCGGCGTCGACACTGCCACGTTCACCGGCACCGATCCGTTCAACGGGGCAATTGCTCCGGGAGCGTACATTCTTGTTTCCGACGACAAGCTCCCGGGCCTGAACGCGACGCTGATGAACGGACAGTATTACCGCCTCGGCAGCGTGGTCGCGCCGAACGTTTACGAACTCCAACCCGGCAACGATTTTCAGATCAGCCCCGGAAGAGACGGTGTGTTGAACACCGCCGACGACATCAAGGAGATCCCGGCCGCCGACGTGTTCATGGTTGGCAAAGGGTTCAACGACAACAACAACCCGACCGACTTTGAGGGGAACGCGATGGATGTCTTTATGCTTCCCCCGATCGTCGTGCAGCTTCCGCTTCAGGTGGGGCCGTAGCGTCGTTCAAAAAACGAGAGGTCCGCGTGCCCGTGAATCGATCTTTCAAATTCGCAACCGCTTTCACGCTCACCGAGCTAATGATTTCGATCGCGCTGGTGCTGATCCTGATGATCGGCGTGAACCGCGTCTTTAAGTACACGACCGACACGGTCGGCACGCAGGCGGCGGTTTCGTCCGCGATGCGCGATCTGCGCGCGGGCGAGCGCTCGATGCGCCACGATTTCGATGCCAGCGTTTCATCCAGCGAGCAACCAGCGATCATCATTCGGTCGCGCGTCGTTTACGCGTTTCGAAATAAGCAGGATCAGCTGACTGCCGTCGATCCGAACAATCCGCAATGGGACGTCGATCCACTTAATTCGGCGGCGTCGATCGATTTCAGCTCGACCACAGCGTTGACAGATGGACGTATCCCCGCGGAGCTTCCGTCGGACCGTCGACATCGGCTCGACAACATTTCGTTTTTCGCCCGCGACATCAGCAATCCGTTCAAGCGCCAAACAGGCGATGCTGCGGCCGGCGCCGGCACGCTCATGTTCAACACTTCGAGCACCGAAGCGTGGATCACGTACGGCCCGCTGTGGTTGCCGGATAATACCGGGACATTCTCCACGGTAGGCTCCGACCCCACAGCGAATCCGCCAATTCCTCCGCCGACCTATCCGGGCGTCGGAACGGCGGCGACGAATCCGAACAATTACTACGCGAGTCAGTTTCTGCTCGGCCGACAGGTGATCCTGCTGAAGAGCTTCGCGGATATGCCGGACCAGGATTCCTATCTGGTTGGCACCGGCGGAAGCGGTGCAAAGGCGCTCTCGCCTCTGGGATTTGATACGCCGGTCCGTCGAAAGACCGGTACCACCTCGGGAACGTTCAATTCTTCTGTGACTTCGGTCATCGAAACCGGCAACTGCGATCTCGCGGACGCAACGATCGCCAGTTTTCGCGATACGGTGACTGCTGTAGCCGGCGTGAACTGGTGGCTTCCGCTGGCAACCAACGGCACTCAGGCGCAGGGGCAGGACCCATTTCTATTTCAGGCTGATCCGGTGGGCGTGCGATCTAGCAGCGGCGGCGTCACAGGTGACACCGCCTACAAGTCCTCGTCGGTGTTCATGTCGAATGTCTCGCAGTTCATCGTCGAATACGCGGGCGATTTTCTCACGCAGTCAGAGCTTCCGGCAAACGCCGGCCAAGTGACGGCCGCGAAACCGGACGGGGTGATCGACTTCGTTCGCGTTCCCGGTACTGGAGCGATCCCCGAGCGCCGGATGATCCAGTGGTACGGTTATCCGCGCGATGTTGGGGGACCAGCGCCAACGTTTGCCAAAGACAACGTGGTCACGCCGACGGACGGCGATGTCTGCCCGGTGCAAACGTTCGCCACCGCGCCGGGCAATACCGTCACCAATGCGCCAGGGAATTGCGCGTTCGAGCGCGAGATCGTCGCGATTCCGCCGCCGGCTGCGTCGAGCACGCCGCATCCGTACTACACCGTGGCATTTCGATCGCAGGACTTTGACGGCACGGGCTATCCGCTGGCCGGAGCGCGCAAGCCCAGCCTGATCCGCATCATCATCCAGATCGCCGACCCCGCCGGCCGGCTTCAGGACGGGCAGAATTTCGAATACGTCTTTGCAGTGAAGTAAGAGTTGAAACGAGAACGTTATGCGAATGCTGAGCAACAAACTCGCCGAGAAGTTGAAACGGGGGATTGTCCGCGTGCGCTCCATGCGCCGCGGGTCGGTGCTGATCATCGTCGTCGCACTGCTGGTGATCATGGCGCTGCTCGGCACCGCCGCGATCAGCATGGCACGGCTCGACCGCTATGCCGCGCGTCAGCAGGTCACCACCGTCGAAAATGAAATCATCCGTGAAGCGATGCTGCAGCGAGCGCGCAATGACGCGATCAATGCGCTGGCCCGCGACAACACCGGCACGATGGACTCGCCGTTCATTGTGACCAACAGCGGCACGAGCTACATGCGCGTCGATCCGTACCTGTCGTCGCGCAATCCTGTGTCGATCACCGATCCGAACGCCCCGGGCGGGGTTACTCCGCCAGTGGGCAGTGACGGCACCGTCTGCTTCTGGCCTGCGCTGACCAAGGCCACGCCCGCCGTTAGTGTCACGCAGTTCGCTTCAGGATATCAACCGTTTGAATCGCCTTGGGGAAACAACGCGGGAACGTGGGGACAATGCCAGTACAGCGATTACGACAACGACGACCCAAACGTCAAACCGCGCAATCCGCAGCGCTGGATTCCCGGATCGATCACCGTTCAATATCCGGCCAGTTATCCCGACGATCTGATGAAGAATAAGACGCGTGAGTTTCCCGCGTTTTACGGCGTCTACAACCTCAACAACACCGGCACATACTCGGTCGTGCTCGCGGGCGATGCGGATGGTGACGGCGTCGCTGATTGCAGCCTCTATCGCCTAACCACCACTCCCATCCGCGGCGAGCATTTCTATGTCGGCATTCGCATCGTCGATAACAATTCGGCGATCAATCCGCAGATCGCGTGGACCCGCGATCATGATTACGACAAGGATGGCAATTTCACTGCTGCGCCCAACGTGCCCAACATGGGGTTTTGGGGTGGGAACGTCGGGTTCCAGGAGATGCTCGAAGACAAAGTCGGCACCAGCTTCGTGAGCAATGGGCTGGCGGAAGATTACAATCCGTCGGAGACGAAGCTCAACACGCCCAATACCGAGCTCATCGCGCAATACAACAATTTCCGCTTCAACGATGGCAGCTTCAACGGCGCGAGCGCCGTTCCGGTGAGCATGCCTGATTCACAAAACAGCAACCCGACCGCGCGCAACGATTACAACTTTGATACGCAAACCGAAGCGAAGGACAGCGGCCTCGATCGCCGGCTGAAAAACCCCGGCTACAACCGACAAGACAGCGCGGGCAGTTTCCTCGCGTATCAGGCGTTGCCGACGAGCGACGCGACCGCCTTCGCTTACAAATTCAACTTCGTCAACCCAAGCGGTTCGCCGGGAAAACTGGCGGGGTTCCTCCAGAACTCGTTGCTCTACAGCGCGCCGAACTTCACCGTCAACCCCGACAAGGCGTGGCGATTTTATCCGGCCAATCCGATGGATCCCACCAACGTGTATAACGTGTGGTGGAACGAAATGGATTTCAGCACGGCCGCGGCGGGCGGAAAGTACAAGACAACCGACGGCAAACCGCGGACGATCCGCCAGTTCCTGCAAACGCTCAACCCGACGCTGGACCAGGCGCCGGTGAAGCAGACCGCCATCTTCGACTGGAACAATGACGGCGCCGCGAACAACACCGATCCGCCGTATCCCGGCATGCTCCCCAACAGCCTGACGAATTCGGGCACGTGGGCCAGCGGGGGTACGTATCGTTACAATAACATTGTTAAAGACAACGACGGGACTGCGTCGTTCTTCTCCTACATCGCCGTGAACGTTGACAGCACTGGCAACGTTCCCAGCGGCAGCACACACGAGCCGTTCACCGGCGGGAACATGGTCGCTGCGCCGGACTATTGGGAATACCAGCCATACGTCAGCGGCGACCGTCCGACGTCCGTCAACACCGCGACCTTCCGCGAAATCTTCCGCAGCTATTACAACGTGATGGCGGAGGGGAACACTAGCAACAACATCCCGCAGGGGATCTGGGGCCCGGCGGCCGGAGGAACAGGGACACTTACTTTCACGGAATGGGTCCAGAAAAACGAAGGCACTGTGCTCCCGGACTGGTTCAATCCCAATACGTATACGGATGTTTACATTCCGTTCTACGGGCGGGAATTTAATCCGCTCGATACGGTCAACTTCGAGCCCAGGCGCGACGCAGGCGCTTTGAGCGGGCCGTATGAAGAAAACCGGCTTCGTATGTTCAGCAGCCCGATCCGTGACGTGCGCGGTGGCAAGGACGGCCCGGCCGGAACGACCTCGACCGCGCCGTTTACCGCGACGAATAAGTCGCTGCGCTTGAATCCGAGCCAGGTGATGGTGCTGCGCTCGGCGATTGCGGCGATCAATCTCATCGGCATGCGCGACCAAGGCCTTGTTCTGCCCCCTTCTCTTGGCGGGAAAGTCATTACGAACAACGTCTACAGCCGCACGATCACGCTGTACGACACCCCGACGGCGACGGCTGCCGCGCCTCAGACGCCGGCGCCATTTCCGCGTTTCCAGGCGACGGTCTTCTCGACCGCGCGTCAGCCGTACATCACGGAGGTGTTGGCGTACAACGTCCGAAACGGCCAGATTCCGAACGGATACGTCGCGATCGAATTGCACAATCCGTATCCGGTGCCTCTCGACATCAGCGGATGGCAGATTGCAACGCTCGATCGGCGCAATCCGCGCCCGGTGACCCTCGCGCCAACGGCGGCAGGCATATCGCGTTTTCCGTCGCCGTCCAAGGTCGTCGGCGACGGCGTCACTGATCCGAATGCGCCGCCGGATGATCTGGCGAACATGGTGTATCGCCCGCTGACCATTGGCAACGGTGTTACAAACCCTGGCATCCCTTCCACGCCTGCCACGATCATCCCTGCCAATGGGTATGCGGTCCTAGAGAATTACTCACAGACCGCGGGAGATGCCACCGCGGCACGGTCGCGTCCCGCGCTCGCAGAAGCGAAGATGGCTGCGCTTCCGGCATACGCCATCGAAGTCTATGTGCCGAACCTTCAAGAAGTGATCACTGATTCGGCGATCACGAGTCAAACCGGATCCGAATTTGTCCTCTTGCGTCCGCGTCGTGGGGATGGCATTCCGTCGGCTACTATTAATTGGTACGGCGTCGCAACCGTTCCTTACGATACCTTTGATGAGGGCACTTTCCCCAATAATTTGCGGCTGTCGGACTGGGTGCCCGTTGATTCGTTCGACTTCTCGGGATTCGAGATGCAGGCTGCAGGTTCCCCGAACCCGTCATCGCGGTTGCACTACATCCGCGCCAGCCATGGCTTGAACGAGCCAGTCAACGCGTTGTACCCATCTCCCCAGTGGCGATGCGTTTATCCGGGACGCTACAACGGCGGGGAACCATTTGCGCGTCATCAGGGAACGGAGATCGCGTCGGTCGCCGACATTACTGCCGAACCTGCGCCGACGCATGCGATCACGCTCGGCAGCGGCGATCAGTTTTCAAGTTTTGAACTGGGAACAACGGCGCGTCCGAACCTGGACTTCCCAACCGCGCAGAACTTCACGATTCCGCTCTGCGAGATCGATTGGCCCGGCCCCAACCCGCTGATCAATACCGCGACGAGTGCACTGAACCCACAGCCGTACAAGTGGCCGTATGGGGGCTTCGCTCGTGTCGGCGACATCATGAAAGTGCCGTTCATCGGCTCGTATGTCATTCGCGAAGTTGAGCGGTCGGCCACAGGAAGCGTTCCAGCGGGAATGCCTGATCCGGGTATCCTGCTTGCAAACCGGTTTCCCCCCGCGAATTATCCGAACGTGACTCCGACCAGACGGATTGCTCCCGACGAGTATCTGCTGGAAGTAAATCCCGTCACGATGGACTCTGTTTTTGCGGAAGACAGCTCCACGTTCGCGAACGAAACCGAAGACGTCGGACGATTCTGCCCGCGAGCGGCGAATATGACGCTCGTCGGGAACGACTATTACTCGTGGGCGTCGGACCTGTTCGACTACTTCACCGTCACGCACAATCAGGCCGACGATTACATGCCGAACTTCAGCCCCGTGCAGTATTGGCGTGTGACGGGCAAGTATGCGCAGAAAGTGGGTAACGACGGTGCGAGCCCCGACAATGCCAACGAAGGCGGCGAAGACACCGTCGCGACCCAGGGCTTGATCAACATCAACACAGCCCCGGCGGAGGTCCTCGACATGGTGCCAATGGTGCTCAATCCGGTCAGCGGCAAAGTGAAAGAGCCCGACAACCTGAACCTTGCTAAGGCGATCGTCGCGTACCGTTCGAACACGGCCGACCCCACGAAGGGGCCATTCAAGACGCTGCTCGATTTGAACAAGGTGGCCGATCCAACGGTTGCGTCACCGGTTGCGACAACTCCTGGCTTCCAAAATGCCTGGGGCAATATTGACTTTACGAATGCCGGAACCGACCCCGGCGACGGCCAAGGCGATTATTCACCGTATGACCCGACTGCGACGGCGAATGGTCTCACGGCAGCGTCGGCAACCGACGGCGTGCGGAACGACTTTGAGGAGCGGTATCTTCAGATCGCTCGCCTGAGCAATCTGCTCACTACGCGGTCGGATTCGTTCAACGTGTATGTGCTTGTGCAGAGCTGGAAGAACATCGGGGCGGGGGCGAGCGTGCCGCCGATGCTCACGTGGGAAAAACGCATCGCCTTCACCGCCGATCGTTCTTCCCTCGATGCGACCACCAAGGCCCGCATCATCAAGACGACGGACATCCCGGCGGATTGATGGCTGCGTCAGCTCAACCAAACGAGAAAACCCACCGCGCTGAGCGGTGGGTTTTTCGTTTAAAGTCCGGCGGATAGTGTGTGGCACAGCCGCCCTCGGCTGTGTTCGTGATTGAGTGACAGCACAGCCGAGGGCGGCTGTGCCACATTTTGCTCGCGTCCATCTCAAAAAAGAAGCACGGGTTGGAAGAACCCGTGCTACTTGCTTGACGAGCAGATTGAACTGCGATCAGTCCTGCACGATCACTGTGCTCTTGCCTTCGACGAGCATCTCGTAGACCTGCGCGACGTCTTCGTTGTGCATGCGAATGCAGCCCATCGACGATTGCTTGCCGATGCTGTCCGGCTCGATCGTGCCGTGGATGCCGTAGCTCATCTTCCCGACGGCGTGGCCGTCCACGCCGGTCAGGCCGAGCCAGTATTCGCCGAGCGGATTCTTCGGATCGTCCGCGTCGATGATGCCTTCGCCGCGGGGGCTGTAGTAAACCGGGTTCTTGATCTTCCGCTGCGGCTCGATGAGCCACTTGCCGGTCGGGGTGGAATCGTCGCGGCCGAGGCCGACGCCGAAGGTCGTCACGTACATTGAATCCGGCCCGCCGGGCGCGCCGAAGTAAATGTCCATCGTGAACTTCTTCTTCGTGACGACCGCGTGCAGCGGGCCTTTCAGCACCTTGATCGTCGCGCCGGCGCGAAGGCGCTTGGGATCGGACAGGCCATTCAGCCGGCAGAGCAGTTCCCACGTCACATCGTGCTGACGGGCGATCTTCTGGAGCGATTCGCCGGGTTGAACAGAATAGCTTCCGCCGTACTCATCGTCGGCGAAGCGCTTCGGCGAGAAGACGACGGTCTTGCTGATCTCCGCCATCATCGCCTTCGCGGAGGCCTGGTCGGCATCGTTGAGATTGCCGGAAATGAGTGCGGTGTTGAGTACGCGACGCGCGCCCAGCAGATCGCCGGCGTCCATGCGCGCTTTGCCATCGACGAGCGGCTTGGTCGAGGAAATCGCGATCGGCTTCGGCGCCGATTGCTGCTGCGCGATCGCGGCATTGGCGGCGGGCTTGGTCGTCGGTCCGCCGACGGAAATCGTCGGCGTTTGCGAAAGCGCGACGCCCGGTTGTGCGGTCGGCGCATTCGAAGGCGTTGCGCTGATTTGAATCGCGGGCTGCGCGCTCGGCTTGGCCGGCGGGGCGACCGTCACGGTCGTCTTCGCGGGCGCGACCTGTGCAACAGCCTTCGTCTGGCTGGCGCTGGTCTTGTTGGAATTGTGGAAATAGAAAATCAGCCCGAGGACGAGAACGACAGCGAGTGCAGCGATTAATCCCCGACTGATCCGCGTGCGGGTGCGGCCCATGAGAACCTCCGTGTTCTCCAGCAGAACGCCGATCCCTTGATCGCGGTTCGCGCCAAATCAGGCGCGGAATCCATCCCGCAAGCCGGCCGGCGTCTTGATGTGCAGAACGTCAAACAGCCCCAAACAGGGCGTCAGCATAGCGGATGGGGGTGATGAATCAAGGAAAACCGAGGGATTTTGCTGTTATCAGGGGCATGAAGCGGCGGGGCTTGCCCCGTGTTGTCCGTCATCGCGCGAATCCCGCCTCGTCCGGGGCAAGCCCCGTCGCTACATGAGATTGCCACTCCCGCGCCAAGTGATCGAGCGCTTCATCAACCACGTCGCGCGGCACGAGCGTGAGCGGATACGGATTCGTCCCATTCAGCACCACCCCAGGTTCGTTCAGCAGGATCATCGCAACCATCCCCTCATTTCCCGGCGGCAGATATCCGCGCTTGTTGTCCCGCTGCAAGCGCGCCCGGAGTTCCCCAAGCTTAAAAGGCCCGTTCGGCTTCGGCGGGAAGTCTAGCAACGCCAGATACCGATCGTGCACCGCCAGCGCGCTATCCGTCATGTACCCCAGCCGGTGCGAAATCCACGCGGCGCAGCGCATTCCCCACGCAATCGCCTCGCCGTGGCTCAACTGCCCGACATACGCGAGCTCAAGCGCATGACCAATTGTGTGGCCATACTCGAGGATCATCGCGTGGCCGCGCTCCCGCGGATCGTCCTGCACGAGGGTTCGCTTGGCCGTCAGCCCGAGATTCACGAGCGCCGCCCAATCGTGTGACTTTGGATCTGCGCGAAATGCTGTCAAAGATTCAGTAACCTGCCTCGCATAATCCCCGCCGAGGATGAGAGCGTTCTTCACCAGCTCGATCAACCCGCCTCGGATTTGCTGGGCGGGAAGGGTGCTCAAAAATCGCAAATCGATGAACACGCTCGACGGCGCGTGAAACGTACCGAGGATGTTCTTCCCGCCGTTGCAGTTCACCCCCTGCTTGAGCGACGTCACCGAATCGTGCATCGCCAGCAGTGTCGTCGGCAGTTGCACAAACCGAATCCCGCGAAACAGCAGCGACGCCGTCAGCCCGGTGATGTTGCCGATCACGCCTCCGCCCATCGCGACGAGCACCGATCGCCGCGAAATGCCGCTGTCGATGAGCTTCGCCGCCAGCTGCTCGATCGCCGCCAGCGTCTTTCCCGCCTCGCCTCCGCCGTAGGGCATAAATGCCGTCGGCGCGACCGCGCCGACTGCCCGTTCGTACGGCGCCCCATGCATCTTCCAGATCGCCTCATCCGCGACGATGAAGAAGCGGTCGGCATTCATCGCCGCAAGTTTCTGTGCGACATCGGCGGCGCAATCGCTGCCCATGTAAAACGGAATTACTTCGTTGCCAATGCGCCAATCAAACGAGGTCATGCGAAAATCTCTTGGCGCGCATCCGGCCGCCGAGTTCTTCTTCTCCAGCGGTGGCACAGGCATTCTTGCCTGTGATGCGGCGATGTACTCATCGACGCATGTCGGCCGCCGATTACGGCGTCCGATCACCGACAGGAATGTCGGTGCCACCATTTCCCGAATAACGTATCAGTTCCCCCATCGTAGTGTAGGCGGGCCGGTCGGGCGAGATCGCGAACGCTTGCCGATTCGTGCGACGCCGTGGATGCTTGGGCGAATGCCACGTGTGCGGACAAAACCGGCCAGTCGGAAAGGGGGGATCCCCGAATCCTCTCCGATTGCGCGGGTTGAGAAGCGCCGCACCCCAATCCTCATCGCAATCGCGCTTGCGCTCGCTACCCTGATCGTCTACAGCGGATCGCTCTTCTCCGGCTTCAACCTGATGGACGACGACTGGTACGTCACGCAAAACGTGCACGTGCTCGCCGGCCTGAGCTGGCAGAACATCGCCTGGGCGTTCACACACCAGCACGTCTCGATGTACCACCCGCTGACGACCCTCACGCACATGGCCGATGTGCAATTCTTCGGCCTCAACGCGATGTGGCAGCATCTCGTCAACGTGCTCCTGCATGTCACGAGCAGCGTGCTCCTGTTCATCGCCATGCGCATGCTCACGGGCCGCACATGGCCCAGCGCCTTCATCGCCGCCGTCTTTGCGCTGCACCCACAGCACGTCGAATCGGTCGATTGGATCTCCGAGCGCAAGGACGTCCTGAGCGCGCTCTTCTTCATGCTCTGCCTGATCGCCTACGCGCAGTACGCGAAATCGCCAAGCCCGGGGAAGTATCTGCTCGTCGTCGGGATGTTCCTTCTCGGCCTGCTCAGCAAACCGATGCTCGTCACGCTGCCGATCATTCTGCTTCTGTTGGATTACTGGCCGCTGGGCAGATCGAACCTCAAGCGCCTGATCCTCGAAAAAGTTCCCCTCGCGATTCTCGCGATTTTCTTCGCGGTCATTGCGTGGCTGACGCAAGTGAGAGGCGGAGCGGTGCAGGGGCAATTCTCGCTCACCGCGCGCGTCGAAAACGCTGTCCTCTCGCTCGTCCGTTATGTCGGCGTTTTCGCCTGGCCGAGCGAGCTGAGCATCGTCTATCCGCGTCCAAATTCCTGGCCGCCTGTTTTGATTGCTTCTGCAACCATTGCGCTGCTTCTCATCACGGCGATCGTGCTTTTGCGAGCGCGAAACCAGCGCGCGCTATTCGTTGGATTCGCCTGGTTCACGGTGATGCTCCTGCCGGTCATCGGGATCATTCAGATCGGATTGCAGGCGATGGCCGATCGGTACAGTTACCTGCCGAGCATCGGCCTGAGTATCGCGATCGTTTGGCTCGTGCTCGATCTGCTGCCCGCGAAACCGCATCGTTTCGCGATTGGGATCGGCTCGGCGCTAATCCTGCTTCTTCTCAGCGTGCTCACGTTCACGCAGGTGATGGTCTGGTCTACGCCCGAAACCTTGCTCGTTTCGTCGATGAAAAACGTCGGCGGCGATCCGCAGCTGCATGCGATCCTCGCGCACGCGCTCTGGGACGCCGGGCGACACGACGAAGCCATCGCGCAACTCCGCGAGACGCTCAAAGGTTGGCCCGACGACGACGAAATCCACTGGCGGCTCGGGTATTGCCTGCTGCAAACCGGGCAATTGTCCGAAGCCGATGCGCAGCTGACGGAAGCGCTGCGCCTCCAGCCGCGCAGTCCGCCAGCCCTCATCTATCTCGGCTTCCTTCGAAAGCAGCAGGGGAGGATTGACGACGCAATCCGGCTGTTGGAACAGGCGTTGCAGATCAATCCCGACGATGCCATGGCGCGCGAAATGCTGAAGCAGTGCGAAGAAGAGCGGCACTGATCGCGCGTTCCGCCGGCGGGCGGGCGTTCAAGGTGATGACGGTTGCGTAATGACTTGCGGCGTTTCAAGTGGTGGATACCGGCGTCCAAAGAGGCTCGATCCATGGACCACGATCAGAAGCGCCGCCAGCGGAAACGCGTGGATCGTGAGCCGGTCAAGAACGGCCGGCATCATTCCATAGATCGCGTCGGAGGCGACGAAGAACGCCAGCGCGTTCACGATAAAGTGCCCGACCAGCAGCGACCACATCGCCAGCACAACACGATTTCGCATCGAATTGAAGGACAGCCCCGCGATCGCGATGAGCACGATCCACAATCCATCCCACGATCGCCACGAAAGGCATTCATGCGCGATCGCGGAAAGAATCGCCGGAACGCGCGGCAGGTTTTCGTAGAGAATCGACGGTGTGAGGCGACTGTAGTATGCTTCGGTGACATGCGGCAAACGAGTCTGCCAGATGAGCCACGGCGCGATGAAGAATAGCGTGACGCCGGCAAATGCCGCCAGATGACGCGTTCTTTCGGCAATCGATCGGGCGGAAAAAACCGTCATTGCTCCAAGGCTGACGACCGACAGTGCCAGTCCCTCACGCTTAGTGAAGCACATGCACGCTGCGAAAAAACCTGCGATCGCGCAATCTCGAATCGAGCCGCCTTCCAGCCAGCGAACGACGAACACGACGTGCCCGAGATAGAAGCAGGCGAGCAATACGTCCGCACTTCCGGATGTCGACGCAAGCAAGGGCGCGCGGATCGAGAGAATAATCGCCATCAGCCAGATGGCGGCTGAGGGGCCGATTCGCCGTTTCGCCTCTGCCGCAATCCACACTCCGATCGCGAGCCACGGGAGCGCGAGCGTGAGCATTGCGATCGAGTCATCCGCCCGTCCGGTCGTTGTCCACGCACCGGCGACCAGCAGCGGCTGCGCAAGCGGATAATCCTGGTGGCTGTACGCGAGCGAAGGGTCCACAAAGCCATTCGGCACGGGCACGACCGGCTGTTGCAGCAAGATCTTCGATTTAATTAACCAGACCGAAAACGCGTCCCAGTCGTACAGCGGGAACCGTGTTGCGCTGCAAAAGACAACAAGGATGCAATAGCCGATCACCACAATCGGCAGCAGGTGAGCCCACCAACTGCGACAAGCGACCGGACACCGCACGCGATTCCACGTGATGATTGCACGCCGGTTGGCGAGCACCGACAGGGCCAGGAAGAACGCCAGAATCAGGATCCAAAGCACCGACGCGGACAACCGGATTGAGAACAGGCTCAGTGCAAAAAGAGAAAAGGCGACCGCGCCCATTCCGCAGGTGAGCGAGATCGCGAGTATCTCCAGGATCGAAGCGCGTATTGCCCCAAGAAGGATCGAGCCGACGACATATCCGGCACACAAGATCAAAATGAAGTATGCAACGAGCATGTATTTCGGGGAAACTGTTTATCGCGAATCCATTGCCGGCTGCGGAATCTCAAAACGCTGAACCGACTCTTCCCCGTTGGGCAATTTCGAAAACAATGCGAGCGCCCCGACGCCATGTTCGCGAAGCCAGGATTCGTCCGGCCGCACCTGCGACTGCAGAAGCGATTGACCGTTGGCACTCACTCCAGCCGCGATAAGCGGATAGACCCTGCGCGGATACACCCTGTAGACCGATCGCAAGTAGATCCTCGCCGCTGTCGCCTGATCGCGAGCATCCGTTGCATCGTAGCCGCGAAACCCGATCGCCAGGTTTCCGGATGCTGGAAGGAGATGCTCGGCGGTATTGTCGATGTCGTCGTATTGATGAGCGAACTTAAACAGCGGTGAGTTGGGATCGTTTTGGAGTAGCACGCGGTAAGGCGATTCGCTTCGCACATTCCACCATGCCGTTGCGATCAGCCAGACGATCACAAGAAGTGCCGCGAGCTTTTGGCGCGGTGTAGGGAAGCTCATCGCGATCCAGCACTATTTCGTTTCGATGCGATTGGTCACAAACCGCCGCACGCCGCCGTCGGTGGCGAGCATCCCCAGCGGCATGTCGTGATCGAGGATGGGAAGGTCCGGCACAATTTGTTCTTCGAACGCGAGCCCGCACGACACGCCGATGAATTCCGGCTGCGCGAGGAAGCGATCGTAGAAACCCATTCCGCGGCCGATGCGATAGCCGTTGTTGCTGAACCCCAGCCCCGGCACGATCACGAAATCGATGAAATCGACAGGCACCGGTTTGCCCGCGATCGGTTCGCGCACGCCGGAGCCTGTCGTCGTCATGCCGGTCTGCAGGCTGCTGATCTCGACCGGAAGCATGCGCCGCTGATCCCAGGAAACTTTCGGTACGAGGACTTCCTTCCCCTCCTGCCACGCGCGAAGCGCCAGCGGCGCGGTGTCGACTTCCGTCGGCGTGTGCAGATAGAGCATGATCGTGCGCGCCGCCTGGAACTCAGGCGTCGCCGCGATCAATGAACAAGCGGCGGCACTTTTCGAGTGACGCTGCGCTTCGGTCATGTCCGCGAGCTTCTGCCTCAGCTCACGTCGCAGCGCGGATTTGCTTGTTTCAGACATGCTTTAGTCTGAAGCCAGTAGCCAGAAGCCAGAACCCAGAAGAAAGTGGTGATTGGTGATTGGTGATGGATGCGATGTCATGCATCAATCACCAATCACCAGTATTACTTCTACTGGCTTCTGGCTTCTGGCTCCTGGCTTCTGCCTCCTCGCAGTTGTTCGAGCCGTTTCTGAAACTCCGCCTCCAGGCCTCGATTCGTCGGCTCGTAATAGATCTTCGGCACGCCGAGGTAATCCTCCTCAACGTGTCCGCCCTCGTAGTCGTGAGCATACTTATAGCCTTCGCCATGTCCAAGCTTTTTCGAGCCCTTGTAGTGCGTATCGCGCAAATGTCTGGGAACGGGGAGGGTGCGGCCTTCTTTAACGTCTGACATCGCGGTCCAGATCGCCATCGCCGATGCGTTGCTCTTCGGCGCCAGCGCCATATAAATCGCCGCCTGCCCCAGCGTCAGCTGCGCTTCAGGCATCCCGATCTTCTCTACGATATCAAACGCCGCCGCGGCGACCATGATCGCGCGCGGATCGGCGTTTCCAATATCTTCGCTCGCCAGGATTGCAATCCGCCGCGCGATGAATCGCGGATCTTCACCGGCCTCGAGCATGCGCGCCACCCAATAAACCGCCGCGTCCGGATCGCTTCCGCGCATCGATTTAATCAGCGCGCTCGCCGCATCGTAATGTTCGTCGCCCGTTCCGTCATAAACGATCGCCTTCCGCTGCATCGACTGCTCAGCGACATCCAAAGTGATATGGATGAGCGGAGCCGTTTGTGGCACAGTCCCCACCGGTCGGGACTGTGCTTCCGCTCGCGCGTCGGACACAGCCGAGGGCGGCTGTGCCACACGCTCCTTTTGCAACGAAAGAACTGCGACTTCCAGCGCCATCAGCGCTCGCCGCGCATCCCCATCCGACATCGTCGCCCACAGATCCATCGCGTCCGCATCGATCTGCAAATTCAAGTTCCCAAACCCGCGTTCCTTATCCTCCGCCGCCCGTTTGATCAGCGTCTTAATGTCGTCTTCCGAGAGCGCCGAATACTGAAAAATCTGACTCCGACTCACCAGCGGCGAGTTCACCGCGAAGAACGGATTCTCCGTTGTCGCCCCCACAAGCAGAATCAAACCGGCTTCAACATCCCCCAGCAGAATATCCTGCTGCGCCCGATTAAAGCGATGAATCTCATCGATGAACAAAACCGTCCGCTGTCCGCCATTCGCCAGCCGCTCCTTCGCGGAATCAAGAATCGCCCGCACTTCCTTCACGCCCACCCCCGCGGCGTTCACCTGTTCGAAATGACTTTTGGTGTACTGCGCAATCAGCGACGCCAGCGTCGTCTTCCCCGTCCCCGGCGGACCGTAAAAAATCACGGACGTCAATCGATCCGCCTCCAGCATTCGTCGCAGCAACTTCCCCGGCCCCAGAAAATGCTGCTGCCCCACGAACTCATCCAAAGAACGCGGCCGCATCCGCGCCGCGAGCGGCGCGACGCGCTGGAGATTTCTCTTTCGCGAATCGTGAAACAGATCCATGCGTATCATTCTAGGACGATCGAGCCTGCGTGACACTCCCATCCAACTCGTACCTAATTTGCGCCCGGTCGACGAGAGAATCCTTCAGTTGCCATTTGTGGTGCCGCCGAACCGACGCAATTTGTTTCCGCGTGAGCAGCGGAAGCCGGGGGCGGCGCAACGCGCGCTCCGGGGGGACGAGCACCACAGTCTGCGTCGTAATGCCGCTCGTTCCCGGCTTGCCGCGCATCCTTTTCCATCGCGCTGCCGGAACCACTAGTTCGAACGTGACGAGACCCTCAACCACAAACAGTTTCGGCCTCGGCCTTGGCACGTCGGCGGCATTGACGTGAATCTCGTCATAGCCACCGACGCTCAGCGCGGAGCGATCACATTCCGGACACCGCCATCCGCCGTAGTCGGACCCGCGGGTCGCACTCTCGCGCACCGCGTTCTCCGGAATGAGCTCGAAGAATTGCCGCCTCGTCTTCTTGTGATGTTCCACCGGCCGCCATTCGACTGCGCTTCGCTCCTCGTGACGAAGCAGTTTCCGAAATCGATCTGAAGCGATGAGTGAATTGCAGAAACCAAGCCACCCAAAAAGTAAATCTCCCCCTTCCACCGTTCCGACGCGCAGCGGAACTTGCGTTCGCTTTCCGATTCCCTCACAGCAACTCGAACAGATTCCGCCTTCGTACAATTCATCCGCGCGTTTCCACCACTCACCTCGTGCCGGGTACCAGCTCTGGTTATACGAAAGCGCCACGAGCGCGTCTTTTCCCTTCGTCTTCCGCTCAAATTCCAGAACCGCTTCGCCATCACCGGTCTTCAGGCAGATCAGACTAATCAGTTCCTCACCTGCCTCGTCGAGCGATTCACCTTCGGCCCTCAATCGCGGGCGCTTTTCGACCCACACGCGATATCCGTCGTCCTTGCGTTCCCATTTGCAGAGATAAACGTTTCCCTCGCTCATTCGAATGATGTTACCCGATGAGCAGATTCGACCATTACGTTATCCTCTCGTGTCCATGAAAGGTCGCGCATTCGCGTTCATCGCAATCTCTTTCCTGTTTTCGCTCCGTGCATGCGCCGATGTCATCCCCACGACCGTCACGCCTGAGCAACTGGTGTCTTTCACCTATGGCGGGAAGGCATCGCGCGATTTGCTGCCGTCCTGGAAAACCGAACATCACGGAACAACCGTCGCCACATTCACCGATCCGACCACGGGCCTTGTCATCCGCTGCGAGACGCGGCGCTTTGCGGACAGCAACGCAATCGACTGGGTCGTTTGGTTCGAAAACACCGGCAAGAGTGACACACCGCTGCTCGAGAACATCCGGCCGCTGGATCTTTCGATACCAACCGAGCCGAGCGATTCGCCTGTCTTCCACTACAGCAAAGGAAGTGTCGTCGGCCCCGCGAATGACGACTACATGCCGAAAGAGCTCGCGCTCAAAGCGAACGCTTCGCTCGACCTGCCCGGCGAAAAGATTCCTTCGCAGGCGTTTCTGCCGTATTTCAATCTGCAGACGAAAGACGGCGGAGTCGTCGGCGCGATTGGCTGGACCGGACAATGGTCTTTGCATGTCACGCGCGACGGAAACAATGTACACCTCCAAGCCGGCCAGCAACTCACGCATCTCGTCGTCCATCCCGGCGAAAAGATCCGCACGCCGCGTATCGTGCTGCTGCAATACAAAGGCACCGACCCAACTGTCGGCTACAACCAATTTCGCCATCTGATGATCGATCACTACCTCCCGCGGATCGATGGGCAGGTGCTCACGCCGCTCACGTGCATGCTCGACATCACCACCGGCCTGCTCGTTCCGCCGGCGGGTCAGCAGATCAGGGACATCGACCGCGTCGCCAAGCTCGGCATGGAAGCCTACTGGCTCGATGCATCGTGGTTCCCCGGCGATTTCCGCTTCGATGTCGGGTCGTGGGTCGTCAAGCGCGATCTCTTTCCCAACGGCCTGCGACCGATCAGCGACGCCGCCCATCGCGATCGGATGAAGTTCGTTCTGTGGATCGAGCCCGAGCGCGTCGGCGGGCCGAACACCATCATCGCCAAAGAGCATCCGCAGTGGTGCATCGCCAAGCGCGAGCCGTGGCTCGATCCTGAAACCGGCTGGCCGGGACATCCGAACGAGATGATGTTCAATCTCGGAGATCCGGATGCGCGAAAGTGGATGACCGATTTTCTCTCGCAGAAGATCGACGAGTGGGGGATCGACGTGTTGCGCGAGGATCGGAACTTTCATCCGGTGCGCTATTGGCGCGCGAACGACGCGCCCGACCGCCAGGGCATAAGCGAAAACTTTTACGTGCAGGGCTTCTACGCCATGTGGGACGAGCTGCGCGCGCGTCATCCGAAGCTGATCATCGACAGCTGCAATTGGCGCAACACCGGCCCGGACATCGAAGTGATGTCGCGCTCCGCCGGCGCGTGGACGCGAAGCGAAGTCGCGGATTGTGGGCGTTTACCCATCGCCAACCAGCTCGCCGTGATGGGTCTCAGCCTCTACATCCCCACGCACGCGAACGGCGTTTTCAGCCTCGATCCGTACGCCGTGCGCAGCGGCGCGATTCAAGGCGCCGGCATGGAAATCCGCCAGATGCCCAAGCAGGACGACGCGCAGCTCGCGAAAATGATCGCGGAGATCAAACGCATCCGCCCGCTGACGCTCGGCGATTTTTATCCGCTGACGCCCATCGATCTCGGCGAAACCCACTGGGCCGCGTGGCAGTTCGATTGCCCGGAATTGGGTGGAGGTTTCGCGACGTTCTTGCGTCGCGCTCATTGCTCGAACGCTTCCGTCACCGCCAACCTGCGCGGTCTTGATCCCCGTACTCAGTACGACGTGCAAATCTCCCCAACTTACGACGTGGGGCCAACAGAGAGGATGAGCGGCGCAGATCTCGCGCGCCTTGATGTGCAAATCGCGGGGGCAGAGAAGAGTGTTCTGGTGACGTACCAGCGTGTTACGTCGAAACAAGAAACTGGACGCTGAACAATTTCTGCGGATCGGTCCACACTCGTTGAACCTGATATCCGCTTTCGCGTGCGAGAGTCGCGAATTCATCGAGCGTGTGCTTATACGAACTCTCCGTGAAGATCGTCTCGCCTTCGCGGAAGGCGAACGATTCGCCGGCGACGTGCACGATCTGCTCGCGGAGACTTTGGAGATGCATTTCGATTCGGCCCGCGAGCGGATTGTAGAACGCGTAATGCGCGAATTGTGACAGATCGAAATCGCCATCCGCTTCGCGATTGATTCTCGCTAAGAGATTCAGGTTGAAACGCGCGGTCACACCTTTGGCGTCATTGTATGCCGCGTGAAGACGCTGCGGGTCTTTCTTCAGATCGACGCCGATGAGCATTCCGCTGTCGGATCCGGCGCGAAGGCGCGCGGTGTGAAGAAATTCTCTGGCCGCGGCGGGCTCGAAGTTGCCGATCGTTGAGCCGGGGAAATAGACGACGGTGGAATCGACGTCTGATTCCGGCGTCGGCAATTCGAAGTCGGCGGTGTAATCGGCACACACCGGCAGGATCTCGATCGGGAAGCGCTTGGCGAGCGCTCTCGACGCCCGGAGCAGATGCGATCGCGAAATGTCGATCGGGACATACGCCGCGACGTCGCGCAGATTCTCCAGCAGGATCCGCGTCTTCAAACTGCTTCCGCTGCCATATTCGACGAGCATGCAGCGCTCGCCGATCACCGCGCACATCTCGTCGATGTTGTCGCGCATGATCGAAAGCTCAGTGCGGGTCGGATAGTACTCGTCGAGCTCGCAGATCTGGTCGAACAGGATCGACCCTTCACGATCGTAGAAGAACTTGCAGGGCAGCTCTTTTTGCGGCTTGCGCAAACCGGCGACGACTTGAGCGCACAAATCGTCTACCTGCGGCTCGAAATCATGGAGCCGAAGCGGTCGGGCATCGATTCGGGTCATACGTCCCTCGCCAATCGCAGCCCCATGAATTGCCACCGTGCATCAGGGGGGAAGAAGTTGCGATAAGTCCTGCGGATGTGCGAACGTGAAGTCGCACACGATCCTCCGCGCAGGACGAACTGGTTGCACATGAATTTGCCGTTGTATTCGCCGAGTGCGCCGGCGGGGGGTTGATAGCCGGGGTAGGGGAGATATGCGCTGCGCGTCCATTCCCAGACGTCGCCGAACATTTGGAGGGGTTGTTCCGGGAGGGCGGGGCTCCCGCCGAGCCGGGGGTGGTTGTCGGGCGGATACGGCGCCGCACGGGCCCCCCC
>JAICIO010000042.1 GCA_025924315.1 Phycisphaerae bacterium | reverse complement strand
GAGTAAATCTGCCTGATTCAAGAAGAATGAAGAATGCCGCCCGCCGCTTCGCGCTGGGACGGCCGTGGAGGTCATACTCACGGCCGTCCCAGAGCGAAGCGCGACTCGACTGAGCTCGCCGAAGTCCGGGCGGCATCTCTACGTGCGAGATCGGAGCCGCAGTCGCAGGATTACGCCCACAGAATAGAGGACACTGCCCGTCCTGTCTGCTTTATTTCTTACCCGGCAAACAAGGGAGCAGTGGCTCGCGGAGACAAATCGCCAAGACGCCCAGCGCCGCCGCAAGCCTCGCTAAAGCGCGGCTACTCGGCCACCCGCGTCGTTCCACATCCGGCCGACGAGATTGCTGGATATTCTGAATTCGCGCCTTAAGCTTCACGACTGATGACTTCGAAACCGGACTACCCGAATTGGTACTACAGCTTTCGCGGACTGGCCATGGGCGCCGCCCTCGGTTGCGCACTCACGACCGTCGCGTATGAATCGAAACTCATCGTCCCCGGCGGCGCGGTTTGGGGTTATTTGATTTTTCCGTTGGCAATTAATCTGCTGCCTTGGGTACTGCTCGCTTGCTTCGAAACCTATTTCGCAATCCAACGCTATCGCGCAGTGCGTCAGGAATCTGAGCCCATCTAGAGGAGACTCCCCGCTACTCCGCCACCCTCGTCGTTTCACTCTTCAGTCGGCGGATTGAGCCGTCGCCGACGTCGGTTTGCGAGAAATGCCTTGGAGCTCACGGAGTTTGCGCGCTGTTGCGGGATCGTGTTCGTCCAGCCACTGACCGGAGTAGTCAGCGGCGGATATCCACCGGCCATCGCGCCAGAGATAGAGGTCGCTGCCGATGTATAGGTCTCCGTTCGCGCCGATCAACGCATAGTCGACCACTGCGGTGTCGGATCGGTCAATCGTTTCTGCCGTACATTGGAACGACCAGCCAACGTAGATTCCCGTGCCCCACGCGTTGGTGCGTCCGTCTCCGCTTATCGCATAACCTTTCGACAGTCGAGGCTCGATCGAGATCATGTACTTGACCACCTTCGGCCTGCCTCGTGCTTGCTCCTCCTCTCGAATCAATTCGCGCGTGAGCGGCTCCAGCATGTCTCGCATCGCCACCAGCTTGGGATTATTCCAGTTCAATTCGCGGACGGGCGCATAAATGTCGGGTTCGCGGTCGTGACAGCCCGCGACCAGAAGAATTGCCAACAACATCAATGAGCACTTCCGAGCTCGCGGGATAGAACGCGCCCCGCTTTCTTCCGCACTCAGCATCCGCCGCGGTTGTGGTTGGTCGATCATCCGGCCTCTACCTGGTAAAGCCTCATCCCATCGCGGCGATTATGCATGGAGTCTGATCCTCGTGTCCAAATGTGACGCTCCTCGCTCATCGATAATCTCCTGATTGACGGAATCTGCCTGCTCGATGATCATTTCGCCCGCATGACTTTGGAGGCGGATACCGTTGTTGAGACGTTTGGGGCGGCTGGGGACGAGAACAAGCTTTCTCCGCTCCGGCAGGAACAGGTCGTTCAGTTGCCGGCGGAGGGGGAAGTTTGGATGACCGGCGACATCCACGATCATCGCACGAACTTTTCCAAGCTAATTCGCGCGGCCGATCTGGAGAACAACCCGCAGCGGCATCTCGTGCTGCATGAGTTGATTCACGGCGATCATTTCGACGCCAAGGGCGCTGAGGACAGCTGGAAGATGCTGTATGAGGCGGCCGAGCTGAAGTGCAAGTTTCCCAACCAGGTGCACTTCCTGCTGGCGAACCACGATCTCGCGCAGATTCACGGTGAAGGGATCATGAAGGCGGGGCTCAGCGTGTGCGAAGCGTTCACCGCGGCGGTGGAGCGCGACTTCGGCGCGCGTGGCACGCTGGTGAATGTCGCGATCACGGAATTCCTGCTCACGCTCCCGCTGGCGATTCGCTGCCCGAACGGATTGTTCTTCTGCCACAGTTTGCCGACGGACGATCAGATCAAGACATTCGATTACACGGTGTTCGATCGGCCGCTCAGCCCGGCGGATTATCGTCGTCGCACTGGGCCGGTGTATCAGCTGATCTGGGGACGCCACTTCACGCCGGAAGGCGTGAACGATTTCGCGGATCACATGGACGCGAAGATCATCATCACCGGCCATCAACCGCAGGATGCGGGTTATCTCGTGAACGGCGATCGCCACCTCATCATCGCGTCCGATCACAATCAGGGTGTGTTCCTGCCGATCGAGCTGAATCATGAATACACGATGGACGAGCTTGTGGAGAATCTTCGCAAGTACGTTTCGCTGGACGTTTAGGCCGAACGACAACTCTTGGCGCAAGTTGAACCCGCGGCGTAGCCGTTGGGTCTCTCCTGGGCGCACGGAAAATTCCGACCGCGCTCAGTTGTTCCGTATTACTTTTCTTTCCGCTCGCGCGTGACGTGAATGATCACCGCGCCGATCTCGAACCGGCCGCGGTCGAGCCTTCGGCAGCGGACGACCTTGTATTTGATCGATCGGCCGCCGCTGGCGGTCGCAAGTTGAATTGTAAACGTCGATCCCGGCTCCATCCCCTCGCGGAAGACGATGCCGATCCCGCCCGCGGAGACATCGCGCAGCTCCGCGACGAGCGGCTGGCGCTGATGGGCAACGTAAAGACGGAGTGGGCCTTCCTTCTGATGGCGGACGTGCTTGCGCTGATCTTCGCCGGGCAGATCCCCCACGATCTTCTGTAGCTCCGCGAAGAGGTCGGTGTCGATCTTGGTTCCGGAAGAATCGCTCATTCGTTTGCCCCCGCAAGCGGTGCCATAAATTTGCTATCGGAATGTGAGCGAGCGAACTGAAGTGAATACAGCGTCCAAGAAAATCGGCATCCGATTTCTTGACGGCGTTAGCGAGCGTGAAGCAGCCACGCCTCGTTCACCAGCATCGAAGAGACATGTTTGACTTTGAATACGATGTTGGCATCGTCCGGATAAAGCAGGCACGCGGGGATGTCTGGGCCGAGCGTGGGGAGTCGACGGGCTGTCGTAAGCCGAGAGAGCGGAATGATCGTGTTGAGGATCCTCTTTTTCGCGGCTTTCTCCATGATCGATTCGACGTTGCGTGCGGCGAAGAATTACGCGCGCTCGCCCGTTTTGCCATTTTGCGCTTCAAGCCGATCAATCTTCTTTTCCAACCGCTCGATCTTCAATCGCATTTGAGCGCCTTGCCAGATCAACAAGAGCACGGCGACTCCCGTGAGCAGCAGAACCCAGTGTGGCTTCCAGACTATTTCGGCAATTGGCATAGGCATCGGGCCCTCACTTGGTCACCCAGCACGCCGCGATGTGACCTGGTTCGCCTTGCTTTTGTTCGAGCGGTGGCATTTGTTCGACGCATTTGCGGAGGACGCGGTCGGGTTTCTCGTTGCCGAGGACCGGCAACGGATGGCCGTTGGTTGCCATGCTACCCTTAGGCGCGAGCACGACCGTGTCGGTGTCGCTCGCCTGCTTCGCCGCTTCGCGCGTGAGCGGGCAGCGCGGGTGGAAGGGGCAACCGCTCGGCGGATTGGAAGGTGAAGGAACTTCACCCTGCAGCACGATGCGTTTGTGCTTCGGCCGCGGATCGGGCTCAGGAACGGCGCTCAGCAGCGCCATGGTGTACGGATGTTTCGGGTTCGAATACAGCTCGCGCGAAGCTGCTTTTTCGACGATCCGCCCCAGATACATCACCGCGACTTCGTCCGAGAAATGCTCGACCACGGCAAGGTTGTGAGCGATGAAAAGGTACGAGATCTGGAATTCCTGCTGAAGGTCCTGCAGCAGATTGAGGATCTGCGATTGGATCGAGACGTCGAGTGCCGAAACCGGTTCGTCGCAGACGATGAAATCCGGTGAAAGCGAGAGTGCGCGAGCGATGCCGATGCGCTGGCGCTGTCCGCCGGAGAATTCGTGCGGATATCGAAGCGCGTAACTCGGATCGAGCCCGACGCGCTGCAGCAACTGCGCGACGCGCTCATCGCGCTCGCGACCTTTTGCGATCCCGTGCACCTGCATCGGCTCGCCGATGATATTGCCGATCGTCATGCGCGGATTCAGGCTGCTCATCGGATCCTGGAAGATGATCTGCATGTGCCGCCGAAGCTTGCGCAGCTCTTCGCCGTGGTAGCCAAAGAAACTCTTGCCGCGATAAAGCACCTCGCCCGACGTCGCGGGGATGAGTCGCAAAATCGTGCGCCCCACTGTCGTCTTCCCGCAACCGGATTCGCCGACGAGGCCGAGCGTCTTGCCGCGATCGACGCTGAATGTCACGCCATCGACGGCTTTCACGTAGCCGACCGTGTGCGAGAAGATTCCTTTGCGAATCGGAAAGTACGTGCGCAGATCGCGGACGTCGATGATCGTCTCGGTCGCTGGTGGAGATTTTGTCACCGGTTCGAAAGCGCTCACGCGGTCTGTCCTTTTGCTGCCTCGAGTTGCATCGCTTCGGTCGAATGCTCAGTCGTCACTTCGCGTTTATGGTCGACCACGGGGGGCGTCACCTTGGCGGAATTGTACGAAGCGATCTGGTGACACGCTGCCCATTGTCGCGGTTGAATCTCGCGAAGCTCCGGTTCTTCGTTCACACATCGCGTGAGCACGCGAATGATTTCTCCACCACTTTTGAGTTCAGTCGTTTGGTCGGCAGGTGCGCTGGCGGCGAGTTTTCGCGTGCGCGCACAGCGAGGATGAAACTTGCATCCACTGGGAAACTTCGCGGGATTCGGCACGCTGCCGGGAATGGTCGTAAGCCGAGCCGCATTCTCGTTCAGCTTCGGCACCGACCGAAACAATCCTTCGGTGTACGGATGCTGCGGCTGATCGAACAGAGTCTCCACCGTCGCGGTTTCAACCACGCGGCTCGCGTACATCACCGCGACGGCATCGGCATTTTCCGCGACGACGCCGAGGTCGTGCGTGATCAGCATGATCGCCATGCCGGTCTCTCGTTGCAGCTTTCGCAGCAGCTCGAGGATCTGCGCCTGAATCGTCACGTCGAGCGCGGTCGTCGGCTCGTCTGCGATCAGCAATTTCGGCCGGCATGACAGCGCCATCGCGATCATCACGCGCTGCCGCATTCCGCCCGACATCTGGTGCGGATACTCATGAATCCGCCGATGTGGATCTGAAATGCCGACGTCGTTGAGCGACTGCTCCGCGATCTGATACGCCTCGCGGCTGGTCACGCCCTGGTGCAGCTTGACCGCCTCGACGATCTGATCGCCGATCGTGTAAACCGGATTCAGCGAGGTCATCGGCTCCTGGAAAATCATCGCGATCTCTTTGCCGCGGACGCGCTGCATCTCCTCCTCGCGCAGCGCCACGAGATCGCGCCCCTCAAACAGAATCTGTCCGCCCAGAATCTTGCCCGGCGGTTGCGGGATCAATCGCAGAATCGACAGCGCGGTCACCGATTTCCCACATCCCGATTCACCGACGACCGCGAGCGTTTGCCCGGGGAAGATCGACATCGACACGTCGCGGACGGGCCGGATCTGCCCACGCTCGGTGTTGAACGCGACGTTGAGGTTTTTGATTTCGAGTAACGGAGTCATCTGAATTCATTTCTTGCCACCGATAGGGCACCGATTCACACCGATGAACAGCGAAGATCATGAAAAGGCGTGCAATTCAAATTTCTTTCCTATTCTTTCATCGGTGCACATCGGTGCCCCATCCGTGGCGAAATCATCCCGCGCCGCGGAGCTTCGGATCGAGTGCGTCGCGCAGCGCTTCGCCGATCAAGTTGTACGCGAAAACCGTCAGAAAGATAGCGATTCCGGGATAGGTGCCCAGCCACCACTGAAACGCCCCGCCGGCGCCGACCGCCTGGTTCAGGAGGGCGCCCCAGCTCGCTTCACCCACCGGCAAACCCAGTCCGAGAAAGCTCAGCACGCTCTCGGCCAAAATCGCCGAAGCGATCCCAAAGCTCGCGCTCACGAGCAGCGGCGCGAGCGCATTTGGCAGCACATGCCGGAACATCACGGAGCGAAGTTTCAATCCCGAAGCGATCGCGGCCTGAACGAAATCCTGCCCGCGGAGCTTGAGGAACTCGGCGCGGACGAATCGCGCGTTGCCGACCCAACTCGTCGCGCCGATGATCGCCATGATCACATAGATGTTCCGCTCGAAGACTGAGACGAACGCCAGCAGCAGGTAGAGCGTGGGGATGGCGCCGAAGATTTCCACCAATCGCATGCCGAGCAGATCGACGAGCCCGACGAAGTAGCCCATCAATCCGCCGATGAAGATGCCGATGAACATCGCGATGCCGGTCGAGATGAACCCGACCGCCATCGCAACGCGGCACGCGTGGATCATGTGGCTGGAGATGTCCGCGCCGAATTGATCCGTGCCCATTCGATGCGCGCTGTTCGGTGACCAGGGGTGCGGGCGGTCGGGATCGAATTGATCGCGCAGATGATCGCCCGGCGAATAGGGAATCGGCGCATCGAGCGCCCACTGTACGTCGCCCGACTTCGCGAGATCGCGATATTGCTCGAACACGTTCGTCAGCGGCGGATGAACGAACAGAAGCGAAAGTGTGATCGTCAACACGACGATCGCCGCAAATGCACTCAACCGCGCGAAAAGGCGGAAGCGTTGCAGAAAGACGAACAGCACAATCGCGGCGAACGTGACGACGAGCAGCGTGACGTCGGTCGGCGTGAAGTGCTGGGCCATCGGGCTTGACCAGTGGCCGTTCATCTTCACGAGAATCGGATAGCTGTTGGCGAGGAACGGCGCGAAGACGGCGCAGAACGCGATCACGCTGATCCAGATAAGGCCCAGGCGCGCGCTGGTTTTGCCCACGGTGTCGAGCATCGCGCGGGCGAGCCACGACCGCGGAACGGTGCGCTCGTCGCGCACTTCGCCTCCATCGGCGACGCCGGATGCGGGCGGTGGGATGGCGATGTTAGTCATACGTCACCCGTGGGTCGGCCACCGCATAGAGAACGTCCGTGATCAGCAGGCTGACGAGGGCGATCACGCCGACGATAAGCGTCTCGGACATCACGATCTCGCGATCCTTCATGAAGATCGCGTCGACCATCAGCCGGCCCATGCCGTTGATGCTGAAGATGACTTCGGTGATGAGGGCGCCGGAAAGCATGCCGGGAAGGATTTCGGCGGCGACGGTAATCAGGGGGAGCAAACTATTCGACAGCACGTGGCGGAATAGGACCTGGTTTTCGGGAAGGCCTTTCGCGCGGGCGGTGCGGGCGAAATCCGCATTCAGGTTTTCGAGCACCGAGGCGCGCATCAGCTTCGCGAGGAATGCAAATCCGGCGTAGCTCACGCAGATCACAGGCAGAACCAGATGCCACATCGAATCGAAGAGCCAACCGCGCTGCAATCCGTCGGTCGTCCAATGCGCGAAGAACGGCATCGAATCCGCGAGCGTGTCGTGCAGTCCGCCGGTCGGAAACCACTCGAGCTTATCGCGATTGCAGAGGTAGCCGAGCATCATCACACCGACCCACATCACCGGCAGCGACCAGAGCGCCAGGTAAATGATGTTCGTCGTCACATCAAACGATTTCCCCCGCTTCTTCGCGGAGTAAATGCCCGTGACGATCGCAATGGAGTAGATGATCGGAATGCTGATCGCATTCAGCAGCAGCGTGATCGGAATCGTTTCTTTGAAAACGTCGACCACCGGCCGTTTGCGAATGAAGCTCTCGCCGAGGTTCGGCGCTTTGAATGCGAAACGGCCGAACGTGCCATCCTCGTTTGTCTTAAAACCAATCGGCGAGACCTGATTCAGCCACCGCGCATATTGCTGCCACAATGGCTTGTCGAGTCCGTAGCGCTGGCGATAGTACGCTTCGATTTTCTGCCGTTCCTCCGGCCGAAGGTTGCCTTCGGTGTTCTTGAGCGACGCCGTCAATCCACCCGGCGAAAGCGCCATGATCAGAAAGACGAGCAACGTCGTTCCGATCAGGGTCGGGATCATCAGCAGAAGTCGTCGGATGATGTAGCTGAGCATGCGCGGGCTCGAATTACTGCGTGTACTTCTGCTTATCCGCCGGCACGTACCACTCTTCCAGCGGATTCATGCCGAGTTTGGTGAGCTGAATGTTCTTGATCCGGTTGTTGAGGAACCGAAGCTCTTTGCGGAAGAAAAGAAAAGTATACGGCTGATCTTCGTGAAGGATCTGATGCGCTTTGTGCCAGATCTCCATGCGCTTGCCTTCGTCGATCGTGCGGCGAGCTTCGGCGATGACCTTGTCGAGCTCGGGGTTTTTGTAGGACATGAAGTTGTCGCCGTCTTCGACGGTCTGGCTCGAGTCAAACATCTGGAAGATGTCGCTTTCGATCCCGCTCTCCCAGGCGAGCGTGATGGCTTCGAAGTTCTTGTTCTTGAGGCGATCGGTGAAGACCGCCCATTCGAGCGGATCGGGATCGAGCACGATCCCCGCCCGCGCGAATGAGTCCTTCATGAAGATCACCATCTTGTCGTAATTCGCATTGCCGGAAGGATAGGTGAGCTTGAACTTGAACGGCTGATTGTCCGGACCTTCGAGCACGCCATCGCCGTTGCGATCGGAGAAGCCGGCGTCGGCGAGCAGCTTTTTCGCGCGCGCGACATCAAACGGCCATGGCTTGATGCTCGGATCGCACTGCTTACTCATCGGACTGAATGGGCCGGTCGCCGGCACACCCAATCCCAGGATGATCTCCTGGATCATCTGCTGGCGATTGAGAAGCATCGTCATCGCCTGACGAACGCGCTTGTCCGCGAAGCGGGTCGGCTTGCCGTTGCGCAGCTCATTCCATGCAACGTAGCGATACCCTTCGCGCGGCCAGTCGTAGTTGAATGCATTCGAGCGCGACATGAGCTGCGCGTCCTTGATCATGTCGCGATACTGTTCCGGAAAGGCGACGAAGAGGTCGACTTCGCCATTGCGGAAGGCGATCTGCCGCGCGTTGTCGTTCGTGATCTCGCGCCACACCAGCCGGTTGAAGCCGGGCTGCACGCCCCAGTAGCGCTCGTTTCGCACGAGCTGAATCTGCGCGCCGGGTTTCCACGACGTCGGGTTTTCCATCCGATATGGACCCGAGCCGAGCAGATACCCGACCGACGCATTGAAATCTTCAGGTGTGAACTTGCTGTAAAAGTGTTTCGGCAAAATCGCCATTCCGCTGGCGAGATCGAACATCTGGAAGTATGGCTCTTTGAAGTGGAAGACGACCTCGAACGGGGCTTTCTTCTCGACCTTCTGAATGCGTTCAAGATAGGCGCGATCGCGCGGCGCGGCGATCGTGGGGTTCATGACGAACTCATGCGAGAAGACGACGTCATCGGCGGTGAGCGGCTCGCCGTCGGAGAATTTGACGTCGTCGCGCATCTGGAATGTGATCGTGAGGGCCTTCTCGTCGATCTGCCAGCTCTTGGCGATATAAGGCTTGTAATCGAGCGTTTCCGGATCGCGGGCGACGAGGGATTCGAGCACTTCACCCTGAATATCCGCCGCTGTGGCATCGCCCGAAAGCAGCGGCGTGATCTTCGCGACGCCACCATTCGCTGCCTGCACAAGCCAGTCGCCCATCGCGTAATCGGGCATCGCCTTGGCGGCGCGAATCCGCGAGAACGGATCCTTCGAATCCGCCTGCGTCGTCGCGGGCGCGCGACCCTGGCCCGCGATCGCGACGCCATTGGCGAGCGAGGCCTGGATCGTCCGCAGATCGCGCGCCTGATCGTTCACTTTGCTTTCGATCTTCTGCAGCTGATCCCACTGCCGATCGTACTGTTTCATCGCCAGCAGCACGATGACGATCAGCGCGCCGAGAAACAGGAACAGGAAGAAGTCTTTGATGCCGAAGCGACTGTCCATGAATGTCCTTATTCAGAACTCGTCAATCAGTTGCTTAAATCTTAGCCGCTTCGCGCTTGGGATCGAAGATGTCGCGGAGGCCGTCGCCGACGAAGTTCAGGGCGAGCAGCGTAATCGCGAGCAGCACGCACGGGAACAGCAGCATCCACCAGAGATGGTTTACGGGATTCAGCGCGGGCAGCATCCCTTCACTGGCCAGCGCACCCCAGGTCGGCACCGGCGGTTGGATGCCGATGCCGAGGAAGCTTAGGAAGCTTTCGTTGAGAATGGCGCTCGGCACGATCAGCGTCGCGTAGACGATGATCGGGCCGATCAAGTTCGGCAGCAGGTGCTTGATAAAGATCCGCCACTGCGGAAGGCCGGCGGCTTTGCAGGCTTCGATGAATGGCTGAGCGCGAAGCGACAGCACCTGCCCACGGACGACGCGCGCCATCGTCAGCCAGCTGACGGCGCCAATCGCGACGAAGAGCACGATGAAGTTCCCGGCCCGGGGACTGAACCAAGTCGCGAGCGTTTGTTCGAAGCCGATCTTGAGCAGGATGACAAGCAGGATGTACGGCAGGCCGTAGAGCACGTCGACGATGCGCATGAGCACCGAGTCGACCCATCCGCCGTGATAGCCCGCGAGCAGGCCGACGGTCACACCCAGAAAGACCGAGATGGCGGCGGATGCGAGACCGATTGAAAGGCTGGCCGCGCCTCCGAGCAGACAGCGCGAGAGAATACTGCGGCCGAGCGAATCGGTGCCGAACCATTCGCTGACCTGCGATGACGGCGCTTCGCGCGCCAGGTTCTGCCGTTGATCATCGAAATACCACCGGCTGCCCTCGCGAAAGCACAAGGGAAGCGTGGCGATGCTGAGCACAAAAATCGCGAGAAGCACGCCACCGCCGATGAGCACGCGGCCGCTCCTGAGCACCCGACGCCAGATGTGATCCACGGGCGGCGGCGCCGCTTCCGAAGCAGCTTCCGCAGCGAGAACTGGTGAAATCGCGGTCAAATCAAATCCTCTTCGTCTTCCTCGTCCCCTCTCCCCGAAACGGAGAGGGTTAGGGTGAGGGTCGAGCGTGGTAGTCGAGTGGCGCGGTCTCGCGAGTTCGCTCCGGTCGTCATCCTGAGAGCGTGTGATTTTTTCAACGTGGTGGCGAGGGCATCTTGCCCTCGCAAGCGCGGCTATAGCCGCAAATGCGAGGGCACGATGCCCTCGCCACCCAAAAGATCACATGCTCTGAGCGAAGCGAAGGATCCCGGGATCGAATCTCGCTCTCGATATCGAGATCCTCCGCTTCGCTCAGGATGACGTCTGCCGCTACGTTCGAAAGTAGCGCAACTCGTCTACCACGCTTCACCCTCACCCCTACCCCTACCCTCTCCCGTTCAGGGAGAGGGGGCAAATTCCTTCCATCCTCAACCTTTCGCCGTCACATCGACGCGCGGGTCGACCAGCGCGTATCCGATATCCACAAGTAGATTGAACGTTAGTAAAAACAACGAATACACCATCACCGTGCCAAGGATCAGCGTGCGGTCGCGGTTTTGGATGCTGTTGACGAAATGCTGGCCGAGTCCGGGGATGCTGAAGACTTTTTCGACGACGAACGATCCGGTGAGCGTTCCCGCGGCCGCGGGACCGAGATAGCTCAGGACGGGGAGGAACGCGTTTCGAAGGCAGTGCTTCCAGATCACGATCGATCGCGAGAGACCTTTCGCACGGGCGGTGCGGACGAAATCGCTGCTGATCACGTCGATCATACTCACGCGCGTGAGCCGCGCGATGTATGCCATCGGCGCGAGTGAAAGCGCAATTCCGGGCAGAATCATATCGCGGATCGAACCCCATCCGCCGATGGGGAACCAGTGCAATGCGCCCGCGAAGATCGACAGGAGTAAAGCGGCGGTCACGAAGCTCGGGATGCTGATGCCAATGAGGACGATGGAAAGGCTCGTCCAATCAAAAAGCCCGCCGCGATAGACGGCGGCGAGCGTGCCGATCAATACGCCGAGCAACGTGCCGATCGTGAGGGCGAAGAGTCCAAGCGCGACGGAGATCGGTAGCGCGCTCTTGAGAATGTCGTTCACGGACCACTCGGCGTACTGCATGCTCGGGCCGAAGTCGCCGTGGAAGATTACTTCTTTCGGATAGTACTCGAGAAACTGCGCAGCCGATCGCGCGTGAAACTTCTGCTCGAGCGCTTCGCGCGCATCCTTGTTGAGCTGTCGCTCGCCCTGCCCAAACGGGCTGCCGGGCGCGACCCATACGAAGAAAAACGTGATCAGATAAATGATCGCGAGGATGAGCGGAAACTGCGCGAGCCGCCAGGCGAGGAAGCGAGCCATCAGCCGTTCCCCCCACTCACGAGCTTCTCATCGTGATCCACCCACACGCCCTTCAGCATCGTCATGTTCCGCGGGCTCAGGTTGATGCCGCGCACGTTGTCGCGGAAGAGATACTGATTGGTGATGTAGTACAGCGGAATGATCGGCACTTCGACGTCGAGCATTCGATTCGCCTTCTCGAGCAGCGCATAGCGCTTCTGCGCATCCGCTTCTTTCTGCGCCTGATCGAGGAGCGAATCGTATTCCTGGTTCACCCAGCCGGAATCGTTGTTCACGCTGTTCGAGCGGTACTTGTCGGTGAACGTGGATGGATCGGGATAATCCCCGATCCAGTCGGCGATGGCGATCTCGTAATCTTTGTCGTTGAGGCGCTGCCGTGCGATCTTCGATTCGATTAGCTCGATGTCGATGTCGAGGCCGAGGTTCGCCTTCCACTGATTGACGATGCTTTGAACCGTGTTCGCTTCGACCGGGCTGGAACTTCGCACGAGGAAACTCACACCCGGCAGACGATTGCCCGTGATGCCCGCTTCGGCCAATAGCTTCTTGGCGCGAACCGGATCAAATGTGAAGCCCGGTTCGACTTTGAATCCCGGGAAAATGTCCGGCGGGATGTAGGTCGACGCGGGCTTCTCGCCCATGCGCGTGACGTTCTTCACGATCGGCTCGCGATCGAAACCCATAGCCAGCGCCTGACGAACGCGCATATCTGCAAGCGGGTTTGGTTGGCCGTTGTGCAGCTTCGGCTGCGACATGCAGGAGAGGAAGTAGCTTCCGAATCCGCCGAAGAGACGGAGATCTTCGCGGTGTTGGGCGATGAGCTCGGGGCCGACGTCGGATGGAACGTTCGGCAGCCAATCGACTTCGCCGGCTTCGTAGCGGAGGAATTGGCCGAGCGGATCTTCGACGACGACCATCTCGATTGAATTGCTTTTGACGTTCGCGCGGTCCCAATAGCTGGGACTTTTCGCGAGGCGCACCCGACGCTTGAAGTCCCACTTGGTCATGATGAACGGGCCGTTGCCAACGACGCCGGGACGGGTGAATCGGCCGTCGTAGGTCACATTCCCGGTGACAGGATCGCGCTTCGCGAACGGCTCCATCGATTTTTGATTCAGCGGAAAGAACGGCGGAAAGGCCATGAGATCGAAGAAGAACGTCACCGGATCGCTGAGCGTCACCTTGAACGTGTGATCGTCGATCACCTGTTCGCCGACGGTTTTGAAGTCAGGCTTTGGAGTGTGCTGCGGATCTTTGAGATATGCCTGGTACGCCTGAAGGTACGGCTCGGCGCCTTTGATGTAGTAGTGCAGGTACGTGTACTCACCGGGCGATTCGAGCATGCGCCGCCACGCGAACGCGAAGTCGTGCGCGGTGACGGGATCGCCGTTGCTCCATACGGCTTCGGGTCGCAGGTGGAATGTGAAGACGCGCTTGTCCGCGCTGACGTCGCAAGAGGACGCGACGCCGGGAATCGGTTTGAGCGTCATGCCGTCGTACGAGTAGAGACCTTCCCAGATGCAATATGCGAGGCGAAAATCCTGCAGATACGACATCTGGTTCGTATCAAGGGTGTAGACATCACGGATGGAAACGAAGGTGAAGTCGGCGCGTTTTTCCGCGGCCGAGCCGGACCATGCCATCGCGCCCGCGAGAAGGATCAGCAGCGCGAGAGGAATGACCAGCAGACGAAGCATTGCCAGACTTTAACCGAGCGGGTCAGGTGAACGGAAGAAGCCGGCGCGCGAAGCATCGGCGTGACCGGCGCCACCCGCGCCGGTCTTGGGCGCGTTCGTCGGGTGCGAGCCCGGCGGCGGTGTCGTCGGCGTCGTGCGCGGCGCGGCGCCACCGGTGCCCGCGGGCAGTGTTGTCGGTCCAATCGGCGAGGACATCACCGGCTTGGTGGACGATTGCGGCAGAATCGATTGCTCGGTAGACGGCCCGGTCTTCGGCTTGATCTCGACGGCAACGGCGCGAACCGCCGGCGGAGCTTTCACCCCGGGCTGGTTCGTTCGGATCGCCTGAATGGCGGCCTGTACTGACTGAGCGACAGTCTCGGCGGGCGTGCCGCGCGGGAATCTCTCCAGCGGCGAAACCGCAGCCGTAAGCTGCGGGTCGCCCGTCACGCCAATCGCGCTGGCGGTGTACGACACGAGTTCGATCAGCTGATCGCGGGTCTGGTTATCCTTCGCGGTCACCGCGCGCTGCGACGCGAACGACATCAGATCCACGAGCAACTGCAGCGTCACCTGCTGCTCCGGCGGATGCAGCGCCTGCGCCGCCCATGCGAGCTGATGCGTGAGGATCAGTGCGGCACGCCGTTCCTGCTGGGGATCATCCGGCACCCCATTGGCGTACTCGTCCAGCCGTTTTCGGAAGATCTCCTGTATGCCAGGAATCACATGCGACAGCGCTGTCGTCCACTGCTGCGGCGTCCATGGGCGAACCTTCGCCATCTCGATCAGATCGAGCGACAGCGCGTTGTAGCCGTATTGCGTGAACGTCGCGGTCGGGCGCTTGGTGACGAGCGCGACGACCTTCGGCATCAGCGAATCTTTCGCCCCTGGGTTGCTCGCGATGCTCGGGATCGTGTAGCGGGCGATTTCGAGTCCGCAAACGACGACGGCGTCGGACTGATCGTCGAGCGCCGCGGACGCGACGTCGGCCAGACGCGAAGTCTGCGCCGCCTGAGCAACGCGTGCGGCGGTAATGGCGGCGCTGAGGCGAACGCGCCAGTTCGGGTTCTTCATCACCGGAAGAAGCTGCTTGTTAAGCTCGTCTGCGTAGCTGTCGAGATAGAAAACGGATGGGCCTTTTTGATTTCCACCGCCGGCCTCGGCCGCAAGCGCATCTCGCGCGGCGGACTGCGCGGCCGGGTCGTCCTTTTGCAAGTTCGCGACTTGTTGCTGAATGAACGGAACGATCACCGCGCGGATCGTCGCGCCGTCGGTCGATGCCTTCACGGCAGCATCAATGAGCGCCGCCGATGCATGCGAAGCCACGCTGGCGAACACGAGCAACCCAAGGCTCAGAAGCGATTGATATACAACAGAAGGACGGCCGTTCATCAGGAGATTCTCCGAGACGCCCACACCAATCTCTCATCGTCATGAGAATCGGTTCGCCATCAGGTATGTCGCCTGACACAGCGGGCGCTGCAGGTGCTTATCCTCATTCCGCTTCGCGCGTCGAGTACGGTGGATCCGACCGCACTCAAGCCGTGAAACATCGGCAAGATTTCCCCGCGCCGCGCGGCTTTCGAGGCGCGTGACGAACGGTACCCGCGTGCCTAAATCGTGTCAAGAAATGCCTTAATCGTTGTCAGAGGCCGATAACAAGGGTTCAGGGTTCGGGGTTCAGGGTTCAGGAAAGTTGTCAGTTCGCAGTTGTCTGTTGACCGTGTGGAGACAACTGCTAACTGACGACTGCCAACTTTTTTCAACGGAACCCTGAACCCCGAACCCTGAACCCTTCGCTGGCATGATGTGCTACACTGCCCGCGTGATGACCACCACTCTCGCAAACCCAGACGTTGAATTCGCTCCCAAAATCGATGGATCGCTGGAAGCGCCGAAATCGGCGCGCCTCGCGTCACTCGACGTCTTTCGTGGGATCACCATCGCGGCGATGGTGCTGGTGAATCAACAGCCGGATCCGAAGTATTGGCCGCTGGAACACGCTGACGCGTACACCTGGGCGGGTTGGACGCCGACCGACCTGATCTTTCCGTTCTTTCTGTTCATCGTTGGCGTCGCGACGCCATTTTCGATGGCGAAGCGACTCGCATCCGGCGCGACGCGGAAAGAACTTCTCGGTCATGTGTGGACGCGCGCTCTCGCGCTCTTCACGCTCGGCCAGCTGCTGCAAGGCATCCCGTACATCCGCCTCGCGACGATCCCTTCCGATCACGCGTGGATCTTCGCGGTGCGCATCGCCGCGTGGGTGTTCTGCTGCCTGGGCGTCGTGCTCATCCTCGTCCCGTGGAAGTCGATCAAGTTCACCGCCATTCTCACCGGCTCGTTCCTCATCCTCTTCTACGTCTTCGCGATCGTGATGAACGTCGTGATTCACAAAACGCAGGGCCTGTCCGGCGACTTCACATGGGGCAACGGCCTGCTCTCGCCGACGACCTTCCGCATCCCCGGCGTGCTCCAGCGCATCGGCATCTGCTACGGCATCGCCGCCACGATCGGCTTGTTCGTCGGCTGGCGGACGATCATCGTCGCCGCGATCGCGTTCATGGCGATTTACTCTGCCCTCATGCTGAAAGCGCCGTTCCCGGGACACAAGACCGGCTCGATCACGAAGGAAGACAATCTCGCTCGCCACATCGACGAGTGGCTCCTGATTCGTGAAGGGCGATGGAACCACGCGTATTACTATCCCGATAACGAAGGCGCCCTTTCGACCCTCCCCGCCATCGCTTCGGTACTGATCGGCATCCTCGTCGGCTTCTGGCTTCGCACGACGCGCCCGCTCGCGGAGCGCTGCTCAGGCCTGCTCGTCTTCGGCCTCTTCGTCTTACTCACCGGCCTGGCGCTCGACCGCTGGCTGTTGCCGATCAATAAGGACATGTGGACGCCATCATTCACGGTCTTCACCGCCGGCATGGCGATGCTCTGCCTCGGCGCGCTCTTCTACTGTATCGATGTGCTTGAGAAGCGACGTTGGTTCCTCCCTTTCAAGATCTACGGCATGAACGCGATCGCCGCCTTCGTCCTCTCCGGCATGCTCGTCCGCATCACGATCGTCGTGAAGACCAAAATGACGGTCGATGGCGGAAAGCCGCTTTCGCTCTGGTCCGCCTATCAACACGTGATCACGGACGCGGTGAAACACATCCCCCACATCGGCACGCCGGAAAACGCGTCACTCATTTTCGCGCTGAGCTACGTCGTCGTGATCCTGCTCGTGATGGAGGTGATGTACGCAGGTAGGATCTTTGTGAAGGTGTGAGGTCCAACACTTGGCCCGGGCGGCTTCCCCGCGTCGAATTGGAATTAATTAACCGCGAAGGCGCCACGACGCAAAGTAGAAGTCGAAGCATTCAGCTCAAAGAATGCAAAGATCGCAAAGAGCACAAAGAAGAAATTCAGCTTTGTCTTTGTTTTCTTTGCGAGCTTTGCGATCTTTGTGCGTGATATTTTCTTGGCGTCCTTGTGCCTTGGTGGCTCACCCGACATTCACACATGCGACTCTGCAACCAACGAACCTCACGCGACGACATCGGCGAACTACTCCTCCGCACTGAAAGTACCGACCCCTCGATCCGTGCGAAGGCCCTCCAATCGCTCTGCCCCTGCCACGTAAAACGCAACGAGCCACGCGTATGGGATCGAATTCTCTCGCTCGTCGCCGATCCTTCGCCGCGGGTGCGCAGCCACGTCTTTCATCTGCTCGCCGACGGCTCGCCGCGCGAGCGCGAACCGGATGTCGTCGCCGCGATCGAAAAACTGCAACAAGACCCCGACGAGCGCCTCCGCCGACGCGCGAGAAAACTCCTCGCCGCCCACCGCCGTGGCCGAAGGATTAATGCGCTGTAGCTCGTACAATCACTCAGCGTGCGCATCTCGTTCGACCTTGACGACACTTTGATCTGCTACGGAGGCGACGTTCCCTGCGAGCCGCGCCTTTCGTGGTTGCTGCGGCTGTTCATCCACGACGAACCTCTCCGCCGCGGCACTACTCAGCTCGCGCGCGATCTGCACAGTCGCGGACACGAGCTTTGGATCTACACGACCTCCTATCGACGCCCTTTCGCAGTCAAATGCTGGATGCGCGCCCACGGCATCCGAGTAGCTCGTGTGGTGAACCAATCCGAGCACATGAAACGCTTTGGCCACGGTGCCGCACCCAGCAAGAACCCCGCTGCCTTTGGCATTGATGTGCATGTCGATGACTCGCCGGGTGTCGCGATCGAAGGCGAACGACACGGATTCCAAGTTGTGGTTGTTGACCGATCGTCCGCGGATTGGGTCGGACGGATTCTTCATGCCGTCGATGAGCACTCCGAGTCTGCTACCGAGGTCAAACGAAACGAGGAGGGCAATGGCAATGTTCGTCCATCTCGCGCCTGAATCGACGGTCGCCCGCATCCGGCGTTCGGGTATTTCGCGGCTGCGGAAAGCGAGCGGTGACTTTCCCGGCGGAGTCTTCGCCGTTCCGGTTACGCGGAATTTCTTCCTCTCGCATCAGTGGCTTCGCGAGCTGAAGCGGCGCGGAAAAGGGCCGATTGCCGGCGTTTATTTCCGCATTCGGGACGAGGAGCGCGTTTGGGTCGGTCACTATGGACGTGCGCATCGCTGGATGACCGCGGCGCAGGCGGTCGCGGCGTTCATGTCCGGCGAAGCGCAAGAAGGCTGGGAAGTCATCATTCCGCGACGCATCGCAGCCGACGAGATTCATTGGATGCGCGTCCTTCGACAGATTTTCGGCTGGCGCTACTATCCCGGTGCGCACGGCAAAAGGCCGTGCGCCTGTTCATTCTGCACCCGCGGCGAATACAAATCGGCAAGCATCCGTCGGAGACTCGGCGAAGCCGATTGATGAGAATGTAGAACCCATGACATCCAGGCAAATTGTCGAATCGTGCGCGAAGCTCATTCGAGAAGATCATTACGAGCACGAGAAGATTATTGGATTTTTGCAGCGTACAGCTGATCCCTATGCGATCTCGTTTTTGAGGCAGGCAATTCTTCTCAAACCGCGGCTGGATTACCTCGCGTATGACGACTACGGCGCTTACTACAAGAAATGCTTTTGGGCATTAAGGGCGATTGGCACGCCCGACGCCCTCGCCGTGATCCGAGAGTTTGCGACTTCGAACGAAACGCCGCTTCGAGAACAGGCGATGTATCGCCTCTGCAAAATCGAATCTGGCGATAAGTGAGTTGGCGAGATCAAATGCACGGGTTGAAAACCCGTGCTACTTAGCAGTCGTCGTTGTTTGCCGCGTTGTCGCGTTCGTCGTCGGTTGCGTCGCCGCCAGGGCGGGCATATTCCACGCGGTGCGGTACGTTACTCCAACCTTCGTAAAGCCGATCTTGTAGAGCCGCTGTTCCATATCGCGCAGGTGCGCGCCGCCGTAGAAGATGCCGATGTTTTTCTTGCCCTTCATGATGGTTTGATCAAGCGCTTTCATCGCGGCTTTGTTGCGCTCGGTGAGAAGAACGGTGCCGTCCTTGCCCTGCATGGCAGCGATTTCTTCGTCGATATCATTGAATTGTCGCGCGAGAAGAAGGCGAAGCTGGCGATCGCGGTCCGGGCTGCCTAGGGCGCCGAGGAGATCGGGCAAGCCGATCTGCGGCGCGTCGCTTTTGCCCATCGAATACAGCATCGAGTTGAGCATGAGCGTGAGCATCGATTCGCCGCGTTCGTTTTGCATCGCTTCGAACGTTTCGTAATCGAGATCCGCATGCACGAAGTTCGCCCGCTTGTAGTTGATCGCATCGAGCTGGAACTGCAGCTTCAGGGTGTTGGAGAGAAAGTGCTGAAACATCCCCACCATTCCCCGGCTCGGCGCGCCTTGCTCGGGAGCGCCCATGTCTTTGGGCTTAACCATTTCATAAAGCAGCGCGTCGTAGTGGTTGAATGATTCATCCAGCCCGCGGAAGTATTCGGGATCGGCGATGTGCACGGCGGCGATGAGATGCACGACAACGTTGTTGCGGTTCTTGTAGGTCGCGTCGGCGGATTCGAGCCGCGCGTCGCCGTTCCGTTCTTCGACGAAGCGGATGAATTCGGTCGCGGGTTGCGAAGTTGGAGCGGCGGCGAAGGCACGAACGCAGGCGAGGATGCTCAATAAGCTGACGAGCGCGACGCGTGGTTTCATGGCGAAATTATATCAGCCACAGAGACACAGAGAGCACCGAGGAAGAACAATTCAAAAACTCTCTGTCTCTCTGTGCTCTCTGTGTCTCTGTGGCCAATTGTTTTTAAGCCGGCTTCACATGCGCCGTCGTCTGCCAACCCTCGGCGCTCTGCCCTGCTTTCAAGATGAGCTCCAGCACAGCTCGCCCTTCTTCGACGCTGTGAATCGGTCGCTTGCCTTCGCGCAGAACGTCAGCGAAGTGGCCGATCTCGGCTTCGAACGTGTTCACGTCTGAAAAGTTTCGCCGGCTCGGTTGATCGTATCCCCGCGGCAGATGGTAGAGCGTGTTGCTCGATCCGAAGATCTCGCCCTTCTCGCCCATGATGTGAATGTGATGCGTACCGTGCGGCAGCGGAAAGGCCCAGCTCGTCAGGATCTCGCCAATCACGCCGTTCGTGAATTTCACTTGCACGGACGCGGTGTCTTCGCCTTCGATCCGCTGAACGTATCGGCCCATCGCGCCATGCACGGATTCAACCGGCGCGCCCGCGAGATAGAGCAGGCGATACGACGGGTGATACCCGGTATCGATCAGCTCGCCGCCGCCCTGCGTTTTCGCATTCGCGCGCCACGACCCCTTGAACGGATCGCCGCCCTCTCCGCCGGCGCGGAAGCAATCCTGGCTGCGCAGCCATAGAACTTTTCCGATCACACCCGCATCGATCATGCGCTTCGCTTCCTGCACGACAGGCATGAACAGCTGATTGTGCGCGGACATGTACGTCACGCCGGACTTTTTCACCGCGTCCGCGATCTGATCCGCCTCCGCGAGGCTCGTGCACATCGGCTTCTCGCAGAGGATGTGCTTGCCCGCGGCCGCGGCATCGAGAATCGCAGGGCCATGCAGGTTATGCGGCAGGCAGATATCGACCGCGTCGATCTCGTTGCCCATCTCCTTCAGCATCACCTTCCAGTCATTGAACTGCTTTGAGACGCCACCGAGCTGATCGCTGCGCTTCTTGAGATTGTCCGCGGACACATCGCACAGCGCCACGCATTTGATCTTGTCGGAATACTTAATGAACCCCAGCCCATGGGCGCCCGAAATGCCGCCCGAGCCAATCAAACCGACACGAACTACCCCATTCACTTTCGACGCCATAACAACAGGTCCTTTCTGGTTTGGAGATGAAAACTCTAACCGCCTTTCATCGCTGCACAAGCTTGTAGGAAATTGGTTGTTACCTTTGACGAATACCCGCCATGATTAGGTGATGCACCCATCAACCGATGGAGAGCTTCTGCAGGAATATGCGAAAGAGCGGTCGGAATCCGCGTTCGCCGAGCTCGTTCGCCGGCACGTCGATTGGCTCTATTCGTCGGCCGTCCGTCAAACCCGCGATGCGCATTTAGCGGAGGACGTCACGCAGGCAGTGTTCATCCTGCTCGCGAAGAAGGCGAAGTCGTTTGATCGAAACGTGGTGCTCAGCGCATGGCTGTTTCGCGCGATGCGTTATCTCGCCGCCGACGCAATGAAGGCCAAATGGCGCCGCAAGCATCACGAGAAAGAGCTGGGAGCGATCATGCAAGCAAAGCGCGACGAGCACGCCGAAGACTGGAACCAGATCGCCCCCGCGATCGACGCGGCCGTTGCGCAGCTTCGTCTGAGCGATCGCCGCGCCATCCTGCTGCGGTTCTTCGACCGAAAGAGTCACGAAGAGATCGGTCGAGCGCTCGGCATCTCAGAAGACGCTGCGAAGATGCGCGTGTCCCGCGCAGTCGAGAAACTGCGCGCCATCCTCGGTGGTCGCGGCGTCGTTCTCCCCACGAGTGCAATCGTGACGGCACTCGCAGCGCATGCGGTCATGCCTGCGCCAACAGCGCTTGGCGCCACGTCGGTCGCGAGCGCGCTCGGAACCGCCGCGTCACCTGCGGTTTCACTTTCATGGATCAAAGGAGCGCTGCTCGCCATGTCGATCGGGAAACAATCCGCTGTCGCGATCGTCGCAGTCATGCTACTCCTGCTCGGCGGAGGTGTGACGTACAAAATGATCGGCACATCTCGCGCCGCCCCCGTCGCATCAACGACCGCTCCGACGCTTCGTCCTCAACCCGAGCCCGTCTCATTGCCGGACTCGTTGCGAAAGCTCTACGCGCTGGGCGACGGCGAGATCCTCAAACGCATCGCCCCGCCGTTTCTGAAGGAGCGGATGCCATTCATGAACAAGATGACGATGGGCGACAGCCTGAAAGTTTCTGATCCGAACGGCACATCGCTCGTCTTCAAATGGATGCCGAAGGACAACGATCCACTGCAGGTGTGGTCATTTCGGCTCGGCGAGCCGGATCTGCAATTCGCGATGTGGGGGATTCTCGATGCGCGCGAAGGCGACATCGACGCGCCGGAAAAGTTGATGCGTTACCGGCTCGATGGCGACTGGGTTTTCCGCCCGGATGCCAAGCCGGCGGCCCGCGCCGAGGCGCTTCGAAAGCTCGTGCGCGATCAACTCGGTCTGAACGTCAGCATCCAGTGGAAGAGGACGCCGATGGAGGTCATCACGATCAGTGGCACGCTCGTCCCGCCGGCGGGCGCGGTGCAGATCTATTCGGATAAAATGACCGACGGCAAGCCCGGAAAAGGTGAGCCCAACAGGCTGGCCAACCTTGCGCCGCTTCTCCGACTCATCCTGCACAAGCGCGTCGTCAACGAGAGCACAACTTCGGCAGAGACGCCTCTGCCCACCTGTCTTCACACATCCGCTCTGATGGGTGCGATGCCGCCGCAGCGCGCCGCGGCGAAGATCGACATGATCCTCGCGAACATTTCCCGTCAAACGGGTCTGACGCTCAAGCGCGAAGTTCGCACGGTCGACGCGTGGGTCGTCCGCGAAGTCGCAGGTGGCAAATGAAGCGACGGCACGCATTCTCACTTCTCGAGCTTTTGATCGCGATTGCAATCATCGCAATTTTGATCGGTATCCTCGTCCCGACGATCACCGGCATTCGCCGCCGCAGCAAATCGATCGCCTGCCAGGCGAACCTGCGAACGATCGGCCAGATGCTGGTGATCTACCAGAACAACAATCGCGGATGGATTTATCCGGTGATGAACGATGCATTTGGCGTGATCGGGCTGGGCCTCAACGTCCCGCCGCACGAACGCTGGCCGATGAAGGTCTTCAAGATTGAGAGCGCGCCGATGCCGCCGACGTACAACTCGGCCGCGTACGACATGGCCGACGACGACGCGCCCCAATACGACCCCGCGCCTTACACCCCGCCGGTGCTTACCTGCCCTGCCGATGAAAATCCTTCAATGGCCCACTCGTATGTCCTGAACAACCACCTCGCCGACGAAGGCATCCGCGCCGGCAAAACCATCCGCGGGGTCAGCTCGTCCGACATCGTCGTCGCGGGTGAAAAGTTCGGCAACCAGCGCGATTACTACATGGAATACGGCGACTACGACCGCGTCGTCGATCCGCTGCGCCACGGCTCCGGCGCCGGGTCCAACTACCTCTACCTCGACGGCCGCGTCGCCACGCGACTGCCAAACGACGCCCGCGCCGGAATAGATCCTTGGGAAGTGTCAGCGAAGTAAGCCAGGAATGTGCCGAATTCTCACCAAAGCAGATCCGACGCACGAAAGACGGGGCCATCGGTGCACGCGAGGCGATAGCACCAATCGCGGCCGACGAGTGGCGGCTGGTTGGGATCCGGCTTCTTCACTTTGATGCAGCACGATTGACACGTTCCCATCCCGCAGGCCATCGCGCGCTCGACCGCGATCTGGCATTCGATCCCGCGGGCGAGCGCGATGTCGGCAACGCGCTTCATCATCGGCTCTGGGCCGCAAGTGTAGATGACGGCGTTCGGTTTTGCTTCGTCAAGGTATCGCTCCAGCGCCTGCGTCACGAATCCGCGGAAGCCGTAGATTCCATCGTCTGTCGTGATGACCGAGCGGACGCCATGCTTTGCGAATTCGGCGATGTCGCTCAGCGCACGGATGTCGTCCAAGCCGCGGGCTTCGGGATCGACGATCGTGAGTGGCAGAAGATCGCGCGTGAGGGCGCCGGCGAAGGCGACCGCGCGTTTTCCAGAGAGTTTCTCCGCGAGGTACAACATCGGCGGAATGCCAACGCCTCCGCCGACGAGGATCGCTTCCTGATTCTCTTTCGGCAACGTGAACTTATTTCCCAAGGGGCCGAGCACGCCAACTTCATCATCCTCTTTCAGATGCGCGAGAAAATCGGTGCCGATGCCGACGACGCGATGAATGATGTCGATCTCGGTGTTCGATCCGCGATCGCGCCGCCCCGCGAGCGAGAACGGCCGGCGCAGCATCGCAACCGGACGCGTCAGCTCTTCTGCCTGCAACTGCGGTCGCCGCTTGTCCGTCGACTCGAACTCTTCCCCAACGTCGCTCGCCAGGCTGACATCGCGGCAGCTGAGTTGAACGAATTGTCCCGGCGAGGTTTGTGGAAAGTGCTCCAGCTCGAGCACGAGCCGGAAATGTTCGCGACACAGCGGGATGTTTTGCCGGACGACAGCGAGGAAAGATCCGCGGGCGGTTGAGGCCATGAGTCGCGCGATTTTAGAGGGAGGCGGGTACCAAAAAAAGACTTCCGGAGGGGTGGCTCCTATCCACCTCCGGAAGTGCGCCACGGCAAGAAGCCGCTTACTCAATGGTTAGGTGTCACATCGACCGTGAAAATCGACGCAACGCGGTGGACTATACCCTTGCCCAAATACACTGTCAATCAGCAGTCCGATAACGAAATTGAAATAATGGCAGAGCGCAACTTTTGCCGCCGTATGGGGTTATATGTTAGCGCCGAATTTGGGCCGGCAGGGCGCGCGCTCGCTCGTTTTGCATGGCGAAAAAGTTGCTTCACGCTAACCAAAACGCTACAAAACCGCCCCAAATGAAGGTCATCGACGCCGCCATTGCGATCGTCACCCGGCGGGGAAAAGTTCTGATCTGCCAGCGCAAAGACGACGACACGTTCGGCGGATATTGGGAGTTCCCCGGCGGAAAGCAGGAGTGCGGCGAAACGCTCCACGAATGCCTCGCCCGCGAGCTTCGCGAAGAGCTCGCGATCGAAGCCAAACCGGTGCGAAACCTTCCCCCCATCGAACACCATTACCCACAAACGCACGTTCGCCTGCACCCGTTCGTCTGCGATCACCACGCCGGCGAGCCACAGCTCATTGAATGTCAGAAGGCGATCTGGATCGAACCGATCCAGCTCCGCGATTACCGCTTCCCCCCCGCGAACGATCAGCTGATCGAAGACATCATTGAGCATCTGATGGAAGAAAACCGATCGGGGAACGACGAAGGTTGATTTCCCCCGACGCGACCCGTACAGTACCCGCGTTCGGGCGATTAGCTCAGCTGGCTAGAGCGCACGGATCACACCCGTGAGGTCGGGGGTTCGAGCCCCTCATCGCCCACTGTCCCTGCCAAATTAGGAACCGCGTGGCGAGCCCGTCACGATTGGCGTTCTACTATTCGACTTAATCCTTCGGTAATTCGTTCCGTGATCGGGCGGCGATTCCACATTTCAATGGTGATGCGCTTGCTTTGCGATAGGTCGCGCTCGAAATCTTCCTTTAGTCGTTGGGCCAACTTGACGTTTTGAAACGCGACGTTCACTTCGTCGTTGATGCCGAATGAGCGATTGTCGAAGTTCGTCGTTCCCACCACAGACCAAAGTTCATCGATGATCAGCACCTTCGCGTGGATCATTGACGGCTGGTATTCGTGAATCTCCGCGCCGGCTTCGAGGAGTTCACCGAAGCGTCGGCGACCGGCACTGCGGGTGAGGAGATGATCGGCGTGCTTACCCGGAACGAGGATGCGCAGGCGGACGCCGCGCTCTTTGACCGCGCGGATCATCTCGCGTCTGGCGCTGCGGTCGGGCAGAAAATACGGCGACGTGATATCGATCGTCTTGGTGGCGTTGGCGAGCAGCACCTGGAATAGAATTCGCGCGCGGGTTGCCCGGCCGATCGACGGCGAGCTGATCACGACGATCCCTACCTCGCCGGCGGAATCACCCGTGGGCTCGTCACGATCGCATTCGGGAAAATCTTCAGCTCCTTCGCTGAGAATCTCTCCGGACGATTCGAGCCAATTGTCAGCGAACGTCGCCTGAAGGCCGGTCACCAGTTTGCCTTCAATCTGCACCATCGTGTCGCGCCATTGCGGATCCTTCTTAGTCGCTTTTGCCCACCAGTCAGCGACGCCCGCTCCGCCGACGAATCCGATCCGGCCGTCTACGATGAGCAGATCGCGGTGCGTGCGGTTATTGAACCGCTTAAAGGTGTACCAACGAATCGGCTGATACCATTTGATTCGCGCCCCGGCATCGCGCAGCGGCCCGAGGAGCGAGTCCCACGTCGTAAAGCTGCCGATGTAATCGAGAACGACTTTGACCTTCACGCCCGCCCGCGCCCGCTCCGTCAGCGCTTCGATGTAACGTCGGCCGATCTCATCACCCCCGCGGAAGATGTAGCGCTCGAGGTGAATCGTCTGCTTTGCATTCCGAATCGCGTCAAGCTCGGCGGCGTAAAACACGTCGCCATTGGTGAGCACCTTCACCCGCATGTCCTCGTGGGGCTCGGCATCCGCCAGCGCGCCCAGCACGCGTGCGAACACTTTGCCGTCCAACGGCAATCCCAGTGACTTCACGCAGTATTCGAGCCCCGGCTCGAAGAGAATCAGGAACACGAGCATTGCGACGACCACCATCGAAATGATCGCGTAGACGAAGAGCGCAGGATGCATGGCTCGGACTGTACGATGAGATCGCTGTTGAAGACAACGGCGAGTCTCATCGATTGGCGCGCGTCGATTGATTAAAATGACCGCCATGAAAGCTGCGTTGACATTCCTGGCGTTTCTGTTCACGGCCGCCGCATCAACTTCGCCGGGCATTCGTCCGGCGAGTGAATTCAATCATTCGCACCAGGGGCGAACCAGTCACTGTGTGCAGCTTGCGGATCCACACAAGCTGATCCCGCTGCGGAATGCCGATGGGACACCGCGAGGGTTTTACGTTTGCGGCGACTATCCCGTGAAGAAGCGGCAGCTCAATGAGGAGGCGCCGAATCGTGAAGGTTGTCCGAAAGGATTCACCGAAATCGACGCGCGCGAGATCGTGGACTCGCCGGCGGGGAAGATGATCTTTCATCCCGGCGGCGGTTCATACGAGGGTTATCCCGGCGGATCGGAAAAGTGGGGGAACTACGGGCACATCTTGCTGTCGGACCTGAAGAATGTGCCGGCGGCGCCGGATCCGTATGACGGCAAACCTTCGGGAAATGGTTTGCCGGCGCCGATCGCGAAGCCCGGTGACACGAACTACGGCGAGTACTACGTCCTGCCAACCGCGATCGATCAGGACATGTGGTACAAGAAACCGAACGGCAAAGAATCGGGCGCGCGCTACGCGAACTACGGCGCCAAAACGCACGGCGGAATGTACATGGTCTGGAACTGCGTGCAGAACGGCAGCCCGAGCACGGACGAAAAAGTCAATCACGTCCCCGGCGGCGGATATGTGCGCGCGGTGCTTCCGCGCGGAATAAAGTTCGACCGCTGCAATGTCGAGCCGCTGAAGATGGTGTCGTACGGCCTGAACAACGAACAAAACGGCTGGGTGACGGCCGTGTACGGTCGAGTCTCGACCGGCAAGCAAGATCTCTACGGCTGGGTGATCGCTTCGTATGAAAAGTGGGATCGCAGGCCCGATGGGAAGATTGAAAAGAAAACAGTCGAGACGCTCTGGCCGACGTCGCGCGGCCCGCTGCCGCAGAAGTAGTCCGGTCCCTAATCCCCAGAGAACCGGTGGCACCGACATTCCTGTCGGTGATCGGACGCCGTACTCGGCGGCCGATAGTGCGTCGATGATTACATCGTCGCATCACAGACAAGAATGTCTGTGCCACCCGGAAGGCGCTCGATGCCTCACGCGAACCCGGACGAAAACTCACCCGCGATTCGCGGATTGCTGGCACGTCTCGACGACGGCGCTGGACGACCGTGTTTGTTTGAACCACCCGTAGGCGCGGAGTTCGGGCATGAAATCATCACCTGCGTGCGATTGATCCACTTTCATCGCGCCAGTGAAAAGATTGTCTGCTGCCGGCCCGGACATGAGGTGTTGTATCCGTCCGCCAGCGCGTACGTCACCGATTGGACGGATCTCATTCCCGACGCCATTCGCACCGGCACGTCGCGAACGATTTCGATGGACATGGTGCGCGAATGGCCCGCGATTCGCGCACGATTTTCGACCCATCACGTTGTTTCTTTGGCCGGTCTTTCGCTCGAACAGGAGTTGTACGTCATTTCACCACAAGCGCCGATCCCGTTTCGCCCCAGGAAACGCGGGCTGAAGGCCGACGTGCTCTTCGGCGTGCGGAAGCGCGACTTGGCACCGCATCGAAATTGGCTGCACTGGCGGCGCCTCGCGAAGGCGATTCAGACGGCCGGCTTATCGTTCGCGATTGTCGCCGCGAAGGAAACGAGCTTCGATCTTCCGGGGCAGGTTGCGCACTCCGGCGATTACGACACAGATGCCGCAATCGAACTGCTGCAGAACTGCCACTTGTTCATCGGCACAGACAGCGGCGCGTCGCACCTCGCCGCCGCGGTTGGGGCACCGATGCTGATCATCGGGCGAAATGAATCGGAGGAGTTCTGGAACTTCACGCGCTTGATGATGCAGGTGAATCCGAAGCGGGTCGAAGTCGTCCGTGAAGCGTGGAATGATCCGATTCGAGTCGCCGAGCAAATGATCGCACGCTTGTCGGAAAAGTCTGTTTGACTCAAGTCACGTCGATTGCGAAGAGATCCGCATCTCGCATCGTGAACTGCAACAGCACCGGGCCGGAATGAACGTCAGAGTTTGGAAAATCGACCGGATGAACGGTCGAATCGCCGTCGATAGACACTGGCGCGCCGATGGATTTCCCGTCGATATCAAGCAGTTCGACCGTCATCGCACCACGCACAGTCGCATTCACTGTCAGGGAAAGACCCTTCCATTTCACCGGCTTGGTGCGAAGCTTCGCACTTTCCGATGCCGCGCGCAGCGCGACGTAACGATCTCTCTTCATCCGCGCGAGTCCAATCTGCCGCTCGGTGAACCGCTCGACCTTGTGCCCACGCGCATATCCGCCGTAATAGATGAACACCTCATCATCCACCGGGCACTGACAATCGGCCCATGTCATCGCGTGATCCCACGACCCTGGCGTCGGATTGCGTGGCAAAAACGCTTCGCGGTCGCGCGTCCACGTGGTGCCGTCACGGCTGTACGCGAGCGTGGTGTAACCGATCCCGCGGCGGTCGCCGCCAGCATCCGCGGGCTTGTCGTCCTGTAGCACTTTGACGAGGCCGATGAGCAGATCACCGCGCGCGATGATCCCGGCCATCGCGTAGAACTCCACGTCCGCTTCATCGCGCTCATCCGGCACGAGGATCGGCCATGGCGTCGCCCAGTGAATGCAATCGTCACTCGCGCTCTGAAACGTAATTCGCTTCGCGTGATAATGCCCCGGCTCGCTCGCGATCATGGAGACGATTGCGCCATAGCGCTTGCGAATCGGATCGCGGAAGATGCCATTGATGTCGTGGTTGTGTGGGAGCAGCGGCGCGTGATCGGCGATTGGTTTCCACGCGAGTCCATCGGGCGATGTCGCGATCATGAGCCCGCCGACGGGTGGCGTGGAACACGGCCCGTTGAACCAGCCGAATTTGTAGCGCTTCTGTGGATCGGAAAATGCCGGCCCTTCGTCGATCACGCTTGAGCCAAAGCGCACGCCGAGTCCGCCAGGATCGTCGAGCACGCGGTGCGGGCGCTTCCAATGAATGCCATCGTCCGATTCCATCGTCGCGAGATGCGATCGATCGCCTTGACCACCTTCGGACGGGACGCCGTACCACACGCGGAACTTTTTCGCTTGCGGATCGCGGATGACCGAGACGTATGGTTGATAGTTGTGATCTTCCTTGCCGGTGATGACGGGCTCGGGCAGACGCGGCGGCGGAGTGACGACGCGCTGAAGATTCGTTTGCGACTCGATCAGGAAATCATCGAGGAAAAGTTGCGGACCGGGATTCAGTGTAATGGGTTGGGCAGGCGCGTCTGCTGCGACTGCTGACGACTTCAATAGCTGCGATCCCACAATTGCTCCCGAGAGCTTAAGAAAAGTTCGGCGGTTCATGTCGTGTAGGGTGCGCTTCGGCGTTATTTCCTCCGGCCGAAGAATAACCGGTCCGCTGAAGCGCAACCTACAGAAATCATTTTTGTGTCTTAGACTTCCAAAACGTATTTCCATCCGGCTCGTCGCACGATCGGTATAATCCTCGCCGTGGATTCGGCCTGCAGCATTCTTCATGTGGACATGGACGCGTTCTTTGCGTCGGTCGAACAGCTCGACAATCCGTCGTTGCGCGGGAAGCCGGTACTCGTTGGCCACGACGGCCCGCGCGGGGTCGTCGCGGCGGCTTCGTACGAATCGCGAAAGTTTGGTTGTCGATCCGCCCTGCCAATGGCCATCGCCAAGCGTTTATGCCCGCAGGCGATTATCGTCCCCGTGCGCATGCATCGCTATCTCGAAATGTCCGATCGCGTCTTCGCGATCTTCGATGAGTTTTCACCGCTCGTCGAACCGCTCAGCGTCGATGAAGCGTTTCTCGATCTCAATGGAACCGAGCGACTGCAAGGCGCGCCTGAAGCAGTCGCGCGGCGGATGAAGAAGCGCATTCGCGACGAGACCAAGCTCACAGCGTCGATTGGCGTCGCGCCGAACAAGTTCCTCGCAAAGCTCGCATCCGATCTTGAGAAACCGGATGGATTAACCATTGTCCACGCAGAGGACGTGGATCACATTCTTCCGCCGCTGCCGGTGTCGAAGCTCTGGGGCATCGGCCGTGTGACGGAAGCGAAGCTTGAATCGGTCGGCATCCGCACGATTGCGGATCTTCGCCGTGTTCCGCGTGAATTACTCGAGCGACATCTTGGTTCCGAGGCGGAGCGATATTGGAACCTCGCGCATGGCATCGATCACCGCGTCGTTACACCCGATCGCGATGCGAAGAGCATTGGCCACGAACAAACCTTCGAGGTCAACGTCGCCGATCCGGACGAGATTCGCGTCGTGCTGATGGACCAGGTTGAACACGTCGCGCAGCGGTTGCGCAAGCACGGCATTCAGGCCCGCGGGATTTCGCTGAAGATCCGCTACGGTGATTTCCAAACGATCACGCGCTCGCGAACGCTCGCCACGAGCACGAACAGCACGCAGGAATTGTGGCAGGCGGCGCGGGATGTATTTAACGAATGGCCATTTCAACCCGTGCGATTGATCGGCGTGAGCGCCGAGCGACTCTCGAGTGGTGACGAGCAGATGCCGCTGTTCACCGATCCCGAGCGCGAGCGGCAAAAGAAGCTCGACGCGGTCGCGGATCAGATCAACCAGAAGTTCCAAAAGCGCACAATCGGTCGCGGCGTGCGACCGAAGTGATCCCTCATTGTTTAGCCGCCTCGCGTGCGAGGCGGGTTCGTACAGGAAAAGCGCCGCATACGTGCGGCGGCTAAACAGGTGAAACTAGTCGTGAAGCCTCTGCGTCACGTGCGCGAGGGTCACTTCGTAACCGACGTCCACGTACGCGTTCCGCTCGTACGTCACATCACATGTCACCGTCGAAGCGTTCTCGCGCGCTGGGATTTCGATCGTTCGCTCTTCACCCGAACCGAGCACGGGTTGATACGGTTGCGTCGCGGGAACGGGATCTTTTACCTTCAGACGCGCGAGCAACACTCGCGTCTTCGGATCATCGTCGTACTGAACCTCCACGCGGAGCGATCGCCGATGCGTCCCCGCAGGATAGCTGTGACCGGCGAGATTGGTGAGAACGACGCGCGCGGGATGCTCGTGGTTCGGTGGATCGACGCGAACATCCAGTCCGCCCTTGAGCATGTCCGTGTTTCGCCGAGCGTTGAAGCTATGCGGCAGCGCTCGATCGATCGGCGTCACGATCTGCCGCATGTGACAATCGACGCAAGCCGGCGCCTCCGTAGTCGTCACCCACTCGAGCGCCCCCGGCGGCCAAGCCGCCTTCTGCGGTCGCGGATGGCTTTGCCACGTTTCCCATTGCTGCTGCGTTTCCGAATGACAAGCCGCACACGACTGCGACGCGGGCTTGGATCGATCGAACCGATGCCGCGACGGCGCGAGCGGAGGTTCAACCGGCGAAACGTTAGCGCTCGTCAGACTCGCGCTTGCTTCGCGATGGCAAACGAGGCAATCCATCCCCTCGCGCGCTCCGTAGTTCCACAGCACCACGTGCTTCGTCACCGGATCGACGCGCGCCAGCGGCAGATGCGACACACTTCGCGAATGGGCGGAGGCAAACCATGTCTTATGAATCGGTGCATGGCAGCTCATACACCGCGTCGCAGAGCTGTACGTCTGTTGCGTTGGTGCGTGACACGAGAGACACGTTTCCGTCAGCACCGGCCCCGCGAGCCAGTGCTTCAGTGTCGGATAGAGCTCGCAACTCTGCGGAAGCTTCGGGAGCGAATCCGACTTCCTGCGCCACTGGGAAAGGATGCCCAGGATTGTGTTTTCGCGTACTTCGACCGGGGTATCGCGGAGCGGAGAATCGAACTTGAGCGCTTCGCCGCCGAGGTTGTGCAGGGCTTCAAACCCGGCAGCGCGAACGCGCCAGTCGTCGTCGCTCAACCGGCAGAACAGCGCCGCAGAGAATTCTTTATCGTTCTCGCGGCCGATCGTTGTACACGCCGCCGCGCGCACCAGCGCCTGGTTGCTTTGCAGCATCCGCCCGAGGAGCGCTTCGTTCGCCGCTTGCGCGTGATCGTTCAATTCGTCGATCAGCTCGCGCACCGCGCGCTCATTGCCGGCCTCCGCATCGACGAGAAGCGCATCGATCCCGCGCGGCGGCTGGACCATTCGTCCCGATGACCGACGAAATACAATTAGAAAAAACGACCCCGCCACAATCGCAATCACGAACAGAACGATGGCGGCGCGAACGCGAGGTGGCGACACGGAATTCCCTTGCGTGGTTGACGAGCCAAGTCTAGCATTTCTTAGGCACTGTGAAAAAATTCTAAGGGAGGCGGGTCCAAACCGTTGTACTCCACATGTCGCCCGCGAATCGCACCCTGCTTGCGTTGTCGGTGCTGCTGTGCGTCGGCCGGCCAGTTCTTGCGCACAACGGTGAAACTCCGGTTCCTCCGCCGATTCCGCACATCCTGACAGGCGATACCTTCCGCACGATTCCTCCTCCGCGGTGGTCTTGGGTGCATTGGTGGGAAGCAAACCGCGATCGGTTTCTCCAACCGCCGCCGGCGCAATCCGTTCGTTCAACGACCGAACCCATCGCAACCACGCAGCAAGTTCCCGCGACGCAAGAGTCCGATCCCGTGCGCATAGAGGCCGTCCGATTGCTGCTCGAGGTGATTGAGAAGGGCAGCGACGAATCGCTCGTCGAACAGGCGACGCTCGCGATCGGAAAGATTCAATATCGCACCGCGATTCCGTTGCTCGCGGCCGAGGCGGCTAAGAGCAAATCGCAGCGCGTTCGGCGCGCGGCTCTTGTCGCCCTCGGTTTGATTGGGGGACCGGAAGCCGAGATTCAGATTCTCGCCTTCAACCCAACGACGACAGACGATCGCCTCGCCGCCATCACCGCGCTGGGACTGTTGCCGACGATTCAGCCTTCAACCATCGCGAGTCTGCAGGCGGCGCTTGCGCCCGCGATGCAGGCTCCGGTGAACCAAGGCACGCAGGGCAATGACAATCAGCTTCACGGCGCGATCCAGAAAAACAGAGTCACCACCGCCGATGCGCAAACCGCGACGATGCTCTGCTGGGCGCTGCGGCAGCATCCCGTGCCCGACGATATGAAGTTTTATCAGGGCATCATCTGGAACAACGAGAGTCCGTGGGTCGCATCCGAAGCGATCACGGCGCTCGGCGCTTCACCCGATTCCACGCCCGCGCTGGCGAAAATGCTCAACGGTGATGCGACGGCAATTAACGAGATCGCATCGTGGAACATTCTCGATCAGGTCTCCCGGCAGAAGTCCGCGGCGGCGAATAATCGCGCGACCCAAGGCACACGGCAGCAGCAGTACGACCGCGCTTACAACAGCTACCTCAAACAATATCAGGCTTACCAAAAGCGGAATCCGAACGCGGCGGCGCCGCTGCAAAGGGGCCAAGTCGTCGCGCTTCCACCGACGTTCATTGGCGAAGAGCAGATTCTCACAGGCGAGCTGCGCACGTCGGCGGCGATTGCGCTTGGGCATACCAATCGTGAGGACGCGCGCGATGCGCTCGTGCAATTTCTCGACCCCTCCGCCGACGAGTACATGTTCGCCCCGCGCGATTTCTCGATCATGGCGCTGCCGACGTACGCGAACGAGCAGACGCGCGACAAACTGATCCTGCTGCTCGGCAAGAAAGATCAGCAAGGCAAAATGCAGCTCGAAGGCGCGCCCGGCGATCCCACGCGCGGCTTCGCTGCGCTCGCGCTGGGAATGTACGCCCAGACCTACGACACGCCCTCCGGCCCGGCGGATCGTCCGGATTATCAGAACGCACTGATCGCGCTGGCCGAGCGGCTCGACGATCAACAGGACAACCTCGAAACGCGGTGCGCCTGCGCCGTCGCTCTTGGTCTGAGCCATCGCACCGAAGCGCTCCCGGCGATGATCAAGACGACGCAAAAGCTCAACCTGAAGCAGCGCAACACCGACGAGCTGCTCTACGGCTTTCTACTCCTCGGCCGAGCGCTCGCCGGCGATCACAATCTGCTGGAGCCGGCGACCGGTTTGCTCGTGCGCCAAGGCGATGAGACATCAACGTCCGGGATTCTCTCGCGCCGCGCAGGAGTGCTGGCACTTGGCGTGATGAAAAGCAGCGCCGTCGTGCCGATCCTCACGCAAGCATGGCATCTCAACTACTGGGTCAACCGCGAGGTGATCATCGCGCTCAAGCTCGTCGGGGCGACCGGAACGGCCAAGCCGATCATGGATCGATTGCGCACCTCGAAAGATCCCAAGGAGCAGGCGTACATGGCACAGGCGCTGGGCGAACTTCTTGCGAAGGAGCAGCCGACGCGACTGACGCGCCTCATCGCGGAGACGAACTTCACCGTTCGTGACGATCCAGCGGTACCATTGAAAGAATATGCGAATGAGTTTCTCTTCGCGTATCTGATTCCGTGCTTTGGGGATACCTGGCGTTGAAACACACTCGCCTTCTTCACATCGCGATTTGCATTGCGATTGTGGCGGGAGCATTCGCCCTGCCTGTGCATGCGCAGCGCGTCACCGCCGCATCGGCGCTCAACGATGCGATTACCTCGGCCATTTCCAGTTTGAGCAGCACATCGAACAGCGCGAAAGAAGTCCAAACCATCTTCACCAACGCGATGGAAGCGATCTCCGCATTGAGGAAACAGGCGGGGCTGGACAAATCCGCGCCGACCGATCCTGCCAAGCGCGCGATCGCGTGTCGCCTCGATCTGCTCGAAGCAGAGCTGAATCACCGAGCCGGCGCCGCGCTTCCCGCGAACGATAAGGCGAGGCAGAACTTCCTTCAGAAGTCCGCGGCGCTCTATCGGTCGGTGCGTGTCGTGTACCGCGAGATTCCCGCCGCCGCCGCGGGTTACGCGGGCGAATCGCGCGTTCTTCGCGACATGGGAATGGTCCCACGGGCGGATCAGGTGCTCGATCCCGTCATCCTCGACCTGAACAGCGCCAAGCTGAGGAATCTTTCTCCTACACTCATGTCACTGCAGCGACTCTATTGGCTGGAGCGCCTGGAAAACACACGCGTGCGCGACCCGCAGCAATACCAGGATTTGGCGAAGCAGTTCTCCGCCAGCCCGCTCGGCCATGACGCGGCCGCCAAACCAACGACCGCGTCGATCGTCGACTCCTCTTGCGATCAAGTCGATCCGATCCTTGCAATCGCGAACTCGCTCGTCGCCGACGCTCCTTCCGCCGCGGCTTCTTCGATCCAGGTCGTCAATTCAGGAATGGACGACGTGCTTCGCGACATCCGCTCCCGCGGGCTCGATGTCTGCTTCGTACTCGACGCGACCGAATCGATGGGGCCGTACATCGAGGAAAGCAAGAAACGCTTCGGCGAGATCGTGTCGATCGTCAACACAATGCTTGGCGCAAGCGGTGCCACAAACAATGCGACGCATCTCGCACCGATTCGTTTCGGCCTCGTCGCATTTAAAGACTACGGCGACGACTACGGCGTCGGCGCGACCAAGGCACTTCCGCTCACGAACGACACGAAGAAGCTGCAATCCGCGCTCGATGAAGTCATGGCCGGCGGAGGTGGAGACATTCCCGAGCCGATCGACCAGGCCCTTCGCGTCGCGACCGACAGTCACATGGGCTGGAACCGCCGCCGGCACAACGTCATCATTCTTGTCACTGACGCGCCGGTTCACGGGACCGGGCGCGACGCCGCTTACAGCCTCGCGAGCGCGTTCGCGAAACAAGTCGGCGGGGAAATCAATGTCATCGACACCGGCGGGTTCGCCGGCGGAAAGCGCGTCCGCGAAAATGTCCTGCCGGACCTGAAACACATCGCGGAGAACGGCAACGGCTCCGCGTTTCTCCTCGCGGAAGACCAGGCCTTCTGGCGTCACCTCATCGTCTCGATGTTCGGCCAGCGCTACGAGCAGGACGTCCAGGCGATCGTCGATCAATACGCGCAGCCCAAGAAATGATTCACCGCTTCCGCATCGCATTTTGCCTGATTGCGCTCGCGACATTCACAGGCTGCTCGCGCCGCGAACAATCCGCGCACGCGTCACCCGAGCGCCGCGTCGTGATCTTTACTGCACTCGATCGCATTTATTCCGAACCCATTCTTCAAGCATTCGAGCAGCAGACCGGTATTCATGTCGAGCCCGTCTACGATGCTGAATCCGCGAAGACGACTGGGCTGATCAATCGGCTCATCGCGCGAAAGGACAATCCCGAGTGCGATGTCCTGTGGAACAATGAAATCGTGCAGACGGAGTCGCTCGCGCAGATGGGCCTGCTCGCCGCGTACGACAGCCCCGCGGCGCACCGCATCCCGGCGCAATACCGCGATCCCCAGCTTCGCTGGACCGGCTTCGCCGCGCGCCTGCGCGTCTTCATTTACAACACCAAAAGATTCCCGGCGTCGCCTCCGCCCGCGGAGTTGTCCACGTTCACGGACGCGAAATATCACGGTCAAGGCGCGATTGCACAGCCATACTACGGCACGACGTTCACGCACGTCGGCGTACTTCGCGAACGGTGGGGTGATGAGAAGCTGAAACGCTGGCTCGATGATCTCGCCGACAACGCATGCGCCATCGCGCCGGGAAACGGCGCGGTGCGCGATCTCGTCGCTTCGGGCGAGCGAAGCTTCGGCCTCACCGACACCGACGATGCCAACAACGCCATCCTCGAACACAAGCCAATCGCGATTCTCATCCCGGACGCGGCAACCGGCGCCGTGCTCATTCCGAACACCGTCGCGCTCACTCAAAACGCGGCGCATCCAGCGGAGGCGAAGGCATTGATCGATTATCTGCTTTCGCCGGAAGTCGAGCGAAAGCTCGCGGCGATGCCCGGGGCGCAGATTCCGCTTGGATCGGATCTGAAAGATGTTCACACACCTTGGGCGAAGCTGCTCGCCGAAGCCACGCCTCAACCGCTCGATGTGAAATCCATCGCGGCGCATCGCAAGGAACTCATCGATCTTCTGCAACAGTCCAAGGTGGGCCAATGAACCGCTGGCTCACGCGCATGTTGCTTGTCCTGATCCTCCTTCCTGTGCTCGCAAGCTTCGCGATGACGTTGACGCAGAGCGGGCTCGGCGAATGGGCCTACTGGTGGCGAGATGTCCGCGGATGGAAGATCCTCGCCACGAGCGTCGGATTCTCCGCATTCGGGGCGACCGTCGCGCTTGTCTTCGGCGTCATCGTCGCCTTTTCTCTCCCACGCAATCGATTCGGTTCGCGGATTCTGTTGATGCTCGCGTGTCTGCCGATCCTCGTCCCGTCGTCGCTGATGGGGGTTGGCTGGCTCATGGCGATGGGCACGGACGCGGTTGTCACCAACCAACTTCGCAGGGTCCTCGGCTCGCACACACCGACGATCTACAACTGGCCGATCGCCGCCGGGGCCACGGGTCTCCGTTACTTCGGAATCGCGGCGTTGATCCTGGCGAACGTTCACACCGCAACTCGCTCGTCGCGCGCTGCCGAGTCGATCTTCGACCTCTCGTGGCGAGAGCGTTTGCGACTGACGCGATCCGCGCTCACGGCGCCGCTCGTCGCAACCGCCGCGCTACTGCTGATTCTCGTCTTCTCCGATCACATTCTTCCCGGCCTGTTCCTCATTCACACCTTCGGCACAGAAGTGTTGATCCAATACAACGCCCTGATGAATCCCGCAGGCGCCGCAGTGCTGGCGATTCTGCCGGCTGTTGTTTCGCTCGTTCTGGCGATGGTGATCACGCGATTGCTTCAGCGTCGATCATGGACTCTCTCTCGCGAAAGTGATTCCGAGCCGAGCGGGCGCGCCTGGCCCGTCGCCGTGGTCACAATCGCGATCGCGGTCGGAATTCCGCTGACAGGCCTTGTCGTGCGATCGGCAACGTGGTCGAACCTCGCGGCTTCTTTTATGGAGAGTCAGCAGGAGGCATTCCACAGCGTGTGGCTTTCGACGATCGGCGCAGCGATCACACTTCTCGTAAGCATCCCACTCGCGACGACAGCGCGACGATCCGCCAGCATCTGGTCGCTGCTGATCAATCTCGTGGTGCCCGGATCGCTGCTCGCACTCGGCCTGATCACGCTGTTCAGCCCGCGACCCGTTCAAGGAATCTTGGACACGGAACTTCCGCTGATCCTCGGCTACGTCGCACGCTTCACACCCGTGATCGTGCTCGTCCTGTTTCTGGCGTGGATGCGTATCTCTCCATTATCAGATCTCGCGGCGCGACTGCACGGCGTGCGGTGGTTCGACCGCATGGTGTCGATCGCGTTTCCCCCGCGCGCCCCCGCACTAGTCGCCTCGATGGGACTCGCGGCCCTTCTCATCGCTGCCGAGCTCGACATTTCGCTCATTCTCGTGCGCCCCGGACCGACGACGCTCGGCGTGCGGCTCTACACGCTGATTCACCTCGCACCGGATGCCGTGGTGTCGGCGCTCGCGGTTGACCTGCTGCTGATGGTCATTGGGGTCGTCGTCATTTTTCTCACCCTACAGGCACTGCTGCGAAGGAGCATCCGCTGATGTCGCGCGTGACCGTGAACGATCTGCAGTTCGCTCGTGGCCCGCGGCCGATTCTTCGCGGGATCACGCTCGAACATCGCGCGGGTCGGATCCTTACTTTCCTTGGTCCGAGCGGTTGCGGAAAGACGACGCTGCTCTGGCTGCTCGCCGGGTTGCTCAAACCAAATCGTGGAACGATCGCGTACGAAGCAGCCAAACCGTCCTTCGGCATGGTCTTTCAGGATGGGGGCCTATGGGAGCATCTATCGGTCCGGCGGCATCTTGAAACAGTTCTGCGCGGGAGCGCGCTCTCTCGCGACGAAATCGCGCAGCGAATCGGGGATGCGCTCGACCGAAGCGGGCTGAAAGATCTCGCGACGCGCCGTCCGGGCGAACTTTCCGGAGGAGAACGACAGCGTCTCGCACTCGCTCGCGCACTGGTCGTTCGCCCGCATTGGCTCTTTCTCGACGAGCCGACCTCGCAGCTCGACGGGCCGGCCAGAGATCGACTGATCGACCTGCTCAGCGCTCAATTGCGATCGACCTCGGCGGGCATTTTTCTCGCGACGCATCAGGTCGACCTTGCGATGCGCCTGAGCGACGAGATCGCCGTCCTGCACGACGGTGTCATCGCACAGATCGGTCCGCCGGCGGACGTCTATAACAAGCCGGTTAATCTGACGGTCGCGAAGCTGCTCGGGCCGGCGAGTGAAATGCGCTCGGAATCCATTCGAGGCTGTCCGCATCGGGCCGACCGCGTGATCGTTCGACCGCAACAGTTGCGATTCGTGCCATGCGATTCCGGGGCTGCGCGCGTGCGCGGCTGTCATTTCAATGGCGGGTTCTGGCAGATCGAAGCGGAGTTGCCCCATGGCGAGCGCGCGATCGCCTTGAGCAATTCACCCATCGCAATCGGCAGCACCGGCTCGCTTCAATGGATCTCCGGCTGAGGAATACGAAACGCCGTTGCCGGTAGCCCTTCCTTGTTTTCCAGATTCGGCACCGCGGCCTCGTCCCACGCAAATCGAAGCATCGTCGGATCCTTCACCTTGTCGCTCGACACGACGACATCGTCGCCGTCGATCTTTGCGTCGGCGGGCACGAACGCCCCATCGGCGCCCGCGATCTCGAAGTTTGTCAGCGGCTTATCGTCCCGCGACTTCAGCCCACTTCCCACGCCGGTGAAATGCACCCGAATCGTGCTGCCTTCAATCTCGTGCGACTTGTACATCGGGCCTTCGATCACCTCGCTCGGCTTCCCATAAACGCGCACCAGCGCGATGCGCGACAACCGCCGGCCGACTTCGTGCTTGTTCTTCGGATGGATGTTGTCGAGCTCGCCGAGATCGCCCGTCGGCGCCATCGCACTGTTCTGGATCATTGTGAGCGCGCGCGTCTGCTGCTCCCACATTTCCGGCAGAGCCGTGCGCACCGAGCGATATTTACCGAACGGCGGTAGCTGAACGAACAGAAAGGGGAAATCCCCCTCGTGCCATCGCGAGCGCCACGCATCGACCATGAGCTTTAAGTCGTGTGCGTATTGAGATTGGTCGCCCTGCTGCACGTTGTTCTCACCCTGGTACCAGACAACGCCACGAATGGCGTACGGGATCAGCGGATGGATCATGCCGTTGAAGAGATGATCCGGCTGAAGCGCCGGCACCGCGACACCTTTCGGGTTGAGCTGTGTTGCAGGCGACGGGCCGAGCGTGTCCGCGGGCATCCATGCCTGAATCGGCGTGCCGCCCACCGCGCTGTCGATCAATCCGATCGGCACATGCAGTTGATCGTTCAGGTTTCGTCCGAAGTGGTAGAGCACAGCAGAGAACGGCGGGAGTGTTTTCGGCGAGCACACGACCCATTCTCCCTTCACGTTTTCCGCGGGATCAGTAGACGGGACTCGACCGACGATGAACAACCGGATCTGCGGATTGTCGCCCTGAGCGATGTACTTGTCCGCATCCGATGTCTTCGGCATGGTCAGGACCATGTTGGATTGCCCCGACCCGAGCCACACTTCGCCGACGAGAATATCGCTGAACTTCTTCGACTCATCGCCCGATTTGACGACGAGCTCGCCGGCGTCCTTGCTCGCATGCATCGCGGGAAGCGTCGCTCGCCATTTGCCGGAATCATCCGCGGTCGCATCGACCGACGCGCTCGCGAACGTCACGGTGATCTTCGCGCCTGCGGCCGCTCGTCCCCACACGGGCACAGGCATATCCGCCTGCAATACTGCGTGATCGGAAAACATGCTCGCGACCGTCAGCGCCGCCAGCGCACCGCGCGAACAGCAGACGATCACGGCGAGCGCGAACCATCGACAACGCGATTTCAGCATTCATTCCTCCGCACGAAACGTGCTCACGGGTTCAAGTGTAACGGGCCGATCTCATACACTCCATCGCCGAGGTCTGGGTCAATCGGCAGCCTCACGTGCCGCTGGGTCGGCTGGTCGAGCAAGGTGAAGCACAGCGTGTAATCACCGGCTTTCACACCCGCGAATTCGACCGTCGCTTTCCACACGTGCTCCTTGCCATCGATCCAATCGTTCGAAGGAAACACTTCGCGCGCATCGATGGAAGCAACTCGTTTGTCGCGATTCATCAGGAGGAACTGCACGTTTTGTGCATTCGTGACACAGCCGACGCCTCGATTCACCCAGCTCATTTTGACTTCTAAGCGCGAGGCACGACTTGCCTCGTTCGAATACTCGATCGACGTCGGCACGAGGCGATATCCCATCGTGCGGAGCGCGCGATGGAACGGCTCGGGCTGCTCCTTGATGAACGCGAGCGCGTCGCCGCAGCACCAGCCCAGGACGTTGATATAGTTCGGATGCAGTGTGAGCGCGTCGTTGAGCGCGGACTCGACGGCGGGCTGGCCGCCTTTCTTGAAATCGCCATACCCACCCACAAACTCCGCGACGAAGGGGCCGCGGCCCATCGCGTGCGCGTCGTTCAGCAGCTTGCGCTCCTTCGTGTGCACCGCCCCGCCCGCGCCGTCGCGGCGCCAGGTGATCTGCGGATTGCTCAACGCGTAGTCGAACGCCGAATAGTGCAGGAATTCATCGTAGTGCTTCGTGAACGCTTCGTCGTAACGATCCGTCGGCCCATCGTGCAATGCTTCGGGCGCGTCGGGGTCGTACGATGCGCTCAGCGCCAGCTTGTGCGATGGAAACGCCTTGCACCACAGATCGATCACGCCGACGAGCGCCTGGTATTTCGCCGCGAGAGACGGGTATCGAAACCCCTGGTGCCATTCGCCCCACAGTCCAAATCCGCGGAGGTCGATCAGCGTCACGGGACGCTTGCGATCAAAGTGCCGATTCACTTCGTTCAGAAAACGCGTGAGGTATGCGCGATAAGCCGGATCGCGTGCATCTACGACATTGTAGTCGATGTGATCGGGCGACGTCCGCGTCTGCTTCGCACTCGCGGGCATCCGATCGAGCACCCACTGCGGCACGCCCAATCCGCCGGGCGGATTCGCTTTGTTCCAATACAGCAGCGACTCCGTGCTCATCCGCAGCTGGATCTCCTTTCCGCGGGCCTTCCAGTAGTCGTACGCGTGATCGACCTTCGACCAGTCGAACGCGCCATCCGCGCGCTCCACATCCGACCACGCGAACATCACCGCCACCGCATCTACTTCGGGAAACATTTCGTTCGGCAGCGTCACAAGCGTCGAGCTGCCGTGCGGATCGAGCGGATAATTCTCGTACAGCACCCACCCCATCCCCGGGTTGTGCAATACCGCGATGGAATCTTCCTGCGGATGAACCGTGACGCGCTTCGGGGCGCTCGCGCAGCCCACAAAGCACATCACGAGCACAACAGCAATCGAGCAACTCCATCTCAAGATAATCTCTCCGCAAAGACCTTTTCGCGCTCGAGCGATACAATACTCGACGTGTTCAAATACCTCCGCCGGCTGATGTTCGTTGCGACGATGACGCTTTCGCTGATCGTTTTCATCGCCACGCTCGCGCTCTGCGTGCGCACCACCGATTGGATTCGATACGGTTACTCTTTCCGCCGAGAGGATGACCAGCGCCGGCATGTGGGATCTGAGGGCATCGGCTCAATCGGGATCTACTCACACGCGGGGCGTGTGGGCCTCGCCTGGGTCGAGTCGGGAAGCGGCAACGTCGAGGCAGACGATCCCCCCGCCACTCCCGAGCCCGACCAGATCGGCTTTGTATGGACGCGCTCGGGCGATCTGCCCACGTATCACGGCGGAATTCCCGACGATCTCGTTCCGACGGACGTAGCGTGGGAAATTCTTCATGCCGCCTATTCCTGCGAAATCGACGATGTGGGCATGTTGCAGTTCACCGAAGCAAAGGTGTTCCTCGTGAATTCGTGGCTGCTCATCGCGATCGCCCTCTCGCCCTGGCTCGCATACGCGCTGAAAGCGTTCTCACGTCACCGCACCCGATCCCGCGGTCTGTGCCCGCGCTGCGGGTATGACCTCCGCGCCACGCCGGAGCGATGTCCGGAATGCGGGACGAAGGTATTGGCCACGAACCTCACGAATGCACACGAATGAAATTCAATTCGTGAAGATTCGTGCGATTCGTGGACCAATCGCCTTTGCTGGGTTCGTTCCGCCAATTCCTTCCGCTGGTCAACAGCGGTAAACGGCGGTCAACCACGGTCAATGGCGGTAAATCGGAATGACCAGTGGCCAAGGGCCAATGACCAAGCACCAAGGCGCAGGACCGCGCGGTTCACACCCTCTGCACTGGTCATTAGGAAATTGAGACATTGATTGGCCATTGGGATTTGGTCATTGGCCCTTTCCAGCATTGGTCATTGGGACTTGGTCATTGGCCGTTTCCCCCGGTGGCTTCGTTTTGGATTTCGCGGGTCGCGTCAACAAGCGTCAACGTTCGTCAACCTTTGACAACCTGCGTCAACCTCGACTTCTGCACTTTTGTCTCACGCTGCCTCGGCCAGATACGTGATGAGCTTGCGTTTGGCGGAGGCGGTTAATCTGGTTCGGGGGGCTTGGCGGAGCACGGTTCGCAGCAGGCAACTTTCCCACAGGCTTCG
>JAICIO010000041.1 GCA_025924315.1 Phycisphaerae bacterium | reverse complement strand
CGGCGAACTGATGGGCGGCGCCCGCGAACCCGTCGGCACGCATCCCTGAGTGAAACTCCCCCGCATCACTCACGGCCGCCCAGAGCGAAGCGCCGGGCGGCATTCTGTGGATCGCTCTCGGGACGCAATGCCGCCCGGCGCTGCGCTCTGGGCGGCCGTGACTGATGGGGCGGAGTTTCAATCAGGGATGCGTGCCGACGGGTTCGCGGGCGCCGCCCATCAGTTCGCCGATGGCGCAGAAGTCCGCAACCTCGATACGGTCGCGGCCGAGTTCTTTGGCGCGATAGAGCGCGGCGTCGGCAATCGTCACGAGCTGGTCCGCGCCGGCGGGCCGGTTGCGAATCAGGGAGCCGATCCCGATCGACATCGAAACGCCCTTCTCGCGCTTGAGGATCGCGGCCGAAGCCTGACGGAACTCGTCGCGAATACGCTGGGCCGCGAGCGTCGCGTCCTCGGGTCCCGCGTGCGGGAGGAGCAGGACGAACTCATCGCCGCCATATCGTGCCGCGACGTCCATCCGTCGCATGTTCGCGCTGATGACCTTGCCGGCCATCACGAGAAGCTGGTCGCCCACCTGGTGGCCGAAGCCATCGTTCAATTGCTTGTACCCGTCGAGGTCGATCATCACGCACGACAAATCCTTGTCGTACCGCTGCGCCTCGGCGAAGAGCTGGTCGATCACGCGGCTGAAATGCCGGCGGTTGTAGAGACCCGTGAGCGGATCCGTCGCGGCCATCTGTTCGACGCGATTGAGCGATTCCTCGAGCTGTACGTTTTTGTCGCGCACTTCAGCGAGCGCGCGTTCCAGTTCCTGCCTGAGCTTTTCGTTCTCGCGCTTCACCTTCGCAACGGTCAGATTCTTCTCGACCACGAGCGGGATGGTGAAGAGATAGTCGCCGAATTTTACGACGTAGTCGGTGGCGCCTTTGCGAATGGCTTCGGCCGCGATGTGGCCGACATTCTCGCCGGTCACCATGATGACGGGCGTGCTGCAGCACTTGCGGATCGCATCCAGCAGATCCATGCCGGTTGCGTCGGGCAGATTGTAGTCGGACAGGATCAGATCGAATGACGCGAGGTCCTGCGCGATCGCTTCCGTGCAGCTTCCAACGCCGAGCACAGTGCCACGCCCGAAGTGATCCTCCAGCGTCTCGTGAATCAGGTCGCGCTGATCGGCGTCGTCTTCGATGATGAGCAACTTCAGGCTACTCACAGCTGCATCTTTCTCTTACTCGGGTCTCGCTTCTCTGCATTTCGTACGATTCGCCTTCGCGTCCGACAAATCGGCTCACACGGATTCCAATCCGGTGAACATATGACGGTCGCGCGGCGCCTGCGGCGCTTAACGTCTGCACTGGTCGGGCGGAATGTGATGCTGCGGATACTGGTGAATCGTCAGCCAGTAATTGGTGGCCGCGAGCACGGTGCGGAGGAACTGCTCCGCATTGGCCGGCTTCAGCGTGTAGCTGTTAGCCCCGCGCTCGGCAGCGAGTTTCATTTCCGCTTCACCGCACACGCCGGTCATCATCACGACCGGGATGTCGCGCAGGTGCGGCGTCGCTTTGATCTTGCCGAGCGTCGTGAGCCCATCCATGCCCGGCATCTCGATGTCGAGGAAGATCAACCCCGGCCGCGGAGCGTCTGTTTCATGCTCGGCGCGATTGAGAAACTCCAGCGCCTCGATGCCGTTTGACGCTTCGAACACCTGGTTCGAAACCTTGCACTCTGCGATCGCGTCGCGCACGAGCATGCGGCAATCCGGATCATCATCCACGAGCAGGATCGTGATCGGCCGATCGTTCTTCAGCAGCAGAAACGATCCCAGCGCTTCGGTTTTCGGACCGCGCGATTCGCTGCGCAGATCCAGTTTTTCGACGGTCTGCATATCTCTTACCCTTTCGCCGGGACACCATCGACCCGGTCTTGAACAACCTCACGGCGAGAAACCTCGGCAGCTACACGCGGAGCTCCATTCGCCGCCGAGGGCACAAACTTGCCGTTGATCGTGAAGCGGAACGTGCTTCCGACGCCCGGCTTGCTCTCCACCCAGATTTTTCCGTTGTACGTCTCGATAATGCTCTTCACGCTGGCGAGGCCCACGCCTTTGCCGCTGATGTTTTGCACCGCCGAGCTCTTTCCGCGACGGAAGACGAAGAACACTTTGTCGAGGTCTTCCGGCTCGATGCCGATACCCGTGTCGCGCACATAAAACTCGGCTTCGGTCAATTTGCAGTTGCAGCCAACGTGAATTTCCTTCTTCGGACCTTCGCCCATGTACTTGATCGCGTTATCGATCAGGTTCTGGAACACCTGACGCATGCGCGCTCGCTCACAGGTGAGCACCGGCAAAGGCGAATCGATGATCAGGTTGATGTTTCGCGTCTTGAAATCGTTCTCGAACAGCTCGCGCAGCTCGTTGACCATCGCGTTGATTTCCACCGGCTCCATCTTTTGCCGCCGCGTCTTGATGCGCGACAACTCGAGCAGTTCCGAGATCAGGTCGGTCTCGACGTCGACGTTCTTCTTGATGCGCTCGAGGCGATGAATGATGTCCTCGTCGAAGCGCTCCTTGTGCTTCATCAGCAGCATGGTCGCCATGCCGCTGATGTTCCGCAGCGGCGCGTTGAGGTCGTGGGAAACCGCGCGCAAGAAGTCTTCCTTCTCCGCGATTTCGGAGCTGAGCCGCCTGTTCGCGGTCTCGAGCTGCGCGGTGCGCTGCTCGATCTTCTCTTCAAGATCGCGATTGGCTTCTTCGAGCTTGTCGTTGGCAGTCTCCAACTCGTACTGTTGCTGCTTCACCCACATGACCATCTCGTTGAACGAGCGGGCAAGCATCCCGATGATGTCGGGTCGGTGAATGGCGACGCGGGTTTCCAGATCACCACTCGTGATCTTCTGCGTCGCGACGACGAGCTGGCGAATGGGTTGAAAGACGCGATAGACCAGGATGTAAGCCAGCGGAATCGACAGCAGCAGAATCAAACAGCCAATGCCGACGACGATGTAATTGATCCGCGAAAGCTGTGCTTCTTCGCCCGCAAGCGAAATTCCGACGGCGACGTAGCCGATCAGCCGCGCGCCTTCGACAACCGCGCCGGGCGCCGTGGAATCCTCTGCCTTCTTGCGTTCCGGTAGAGTCAGCACCGGCGAGACAACCTGCATGTACGGCCCAAACAGCGGCGAAACCTTTCGCTGAACCTGCAGGAGCGACTGCGCGTTGTGATCGATCCCTTCCAGGTCGCGCAGCCGGAATTCCAGATCTCGGCTGGCCAGAACCACCGGTTTGGAATCACCTGTGAGAAAGCCGACGAACAGGATGTTTCGGCTCTTGATCAGATCCTGCGCTTGCGCGCGCAGGTCGTCATAATTGTGTTGACGAAGCTTGTCTTCGCTCGCCAGCGAAAGGGTTTGAGCCAGCTGCCGCGCCTGCTCGCCCATAATGTCGTTGAGTCGGACCTGGCTGCCGGAAACGAACATCCAGCAGCTCATGCCCATTCCAAGCGACACGAGCAGCAGAAAACAGGTCGTGAGCTTGCCCTGCAGCCCGATGCGCGCGGTCGCGCGGCGGTACCACGGCACGCGCGCACGCCAGGCGCGCGTCATCGCCTCGTAATCCGCTTGTTGCTGCAGAGGTGTCTTCATGCGCAGGATCAGCCCTAAAAAAAGGACTACTCCTGCTTTCATCGTCGAGGATCGGGGGCGGGTTAAGGAGCGTTCGCGAGAGACGACCAATAACGCCGATCACCGCGCCGGCGAGGGCTTATCGGACGCGTCTCATTCGCCGACGCGGAGGCTCAACGTCGTCGGCCGCTCGATCCGCGCGGGCAGCTCCATCAGCAACGTGCCATCATCGAGGCGTACCAGGCGCTCGACCATGCGGCCTTCAAGATTCGCCAGCACCTTGCCCGGCGGCAAGCCACGAATCTCGAAGACCGGCCGCGAGAGCTTTGAACTTCGCGGCGTGATGCGCACCTCGAGTCGCGGGCCCGTCGCGAGCAGTTCGTACGTGCCCATCATTTCGTTGTAGCCGTCGTTGTTGGCGTCGCCTTCGCTCTGGCGCACGACACGCCCGAGTTCCGGCGCGACGGCGAGCTCCGCCGGCGACGCGTGCTGCTCGGCCAGCGTGGGGTCTCCCTTTGCCGGCATGCCGATCGCGCTGTACTGGCCATCTACGTACACGCGCCCGTCTGAATAAATCAGTTCGTTCTTCTTGGTGCCATTCGACGTCAGCCAAAGACGCATCGCATTCGCTTCGCGAACGGTCCATCCCTGGTCGCTGCGCTCAGGCGTCGCGAAGGAAAATCGAAACCGCCCCGGCGCGTCGCCGACGATTTGATATCCCTTGCGCTGGATCGACCACGAATCGAACATCTCCCCCGCGTCCTTTTCCGACACAAGCTGCTTCGTGTTGTCCACGAGCATGAGGTCGTCGAGCCAGACTTCGCCGGGGCCGTCGAGGTCCAGCACCAGCACAAGATTCGGCGACGCCATCGCCGCGCTGCTGTGCGCGGATTGCGTCAATGACGTGAGATCGACGAAGAGCGGACTCCACTTATTCGCACGCAGCGTGGTCGATCCGGCCGCCAGGATCTGCTCATTTTCCCAATAGCTCAGCGAAGCGGTTGTCGGACGAGTTGCATAGAGATAAAGCCCAACGAGCGTCCAATCCGCGGGAAAACTCTGCCCCGCCAGAAGCGAGGACAGCTTGAACGTCACGCGCCCCACCCCCGCGGGGATCTGAATGCTCGACCGCCCCGTGTGCGCTCGCTTCGCATCGCGCCGCGGAAGCGCCGCATTCGTGGAAACGAAAACCAGATCGCTGTCTTCTTCGCCCGCGAGCAGGTTGCTGAACCGCTCGCCCTTCAGCGACGGCTCCTTCTTCACCAATTGAAGGCCAATCGGCTCCGTCATCGTTTCAGGCCGGTCGGACGCGCAGCCAATCACCGCAACGGCGACAATTGCGGCAATGCAGGTTCTGAAAGCGGAGAGATGCGACATAAGAAAAAGACGATAACGCACAACGGGATCAGCGAAAGTGCATGATCATTATCGCCGCAGTTCATGTCAATTTTGAAACAGGAATATCGCGAGTCCGATAAGGAAGGCTTGCTCTTCGTCACTTGGGTTGGAGGTTCACCATGACGTCGATCATCTCGCCATCGCGTTCGATGCGCAGCTTCGTCGCCCCGCGGCTCATGGCAATCGCGGCGGCGAACGTCGGAAGATCGACGATCGGTTCCCCCGCCACCGCGTGAATGATGTCGCCGCGCTTGATGCCTGCGCTTTCCGCCGCGGAGTTGTGCGCCACTTGATCGACGCGGATGGACGGATGAATCCCCTGCGTGTCCGTCTGCGTCGCGATTACGCCCAGTTCCGCGCGCTTCACGAACCCATTGCGAATGATCTGCTCGACCAACGGACGGCAATGCTGTGCCGCGAGAAATTGGCCATAGCGCGTGAAGCCCGCGACGTCGCCATCCAGCGTGATCACCACGCCGTTTTCCTGCTGGCCGCCCGTCCACACCACCAATCGGCTCGAGTCACCCGACGCGGCTAACAGCATCACCAGCGCGCCCTCGGCGGGCTTTTGCCCGTCAGATGGATTGGCTTTCCCGCCTGTTTGTCGAGCTTCAGCACCGTGAGATTTGTCGGCCGGTCCGCTCCCACGAAAGTCGCGCTCACCATTGAGCCGTCGCCCATGCACAGCTTCAGCGGCGCGTCACCGATCGCATCTTTCTCGATGAAATAAGGCACAACTACGTGCTGCGCGTCATCGTAAACGAGCCCGACCGATCGCGGGCCCATCGCCTGATCGCGATACGACGGCGCCGTCGTCGCGAGATCGTAACCACCGTCGCCGCGCGGGATCAGGTGTTGATGTTTCTTCTCTTCGCTCGGTTGCGTGCCGGCGTGAAGGTTCGGCTCGACGTGCGAAAGTTGCTCATGAAGTTGGCGCCGAACATCCGGCGACAGCCGCTGATCCCACTTCCGCATCAGCTCGTCTTCATCGAGCAGCGCCTCCGCCCACTTCGGCGGAGGAAACTGCACGCGCGTGATGCTCGGGCGAACGCTCGCGTAAAGCGCCTGCGTCTCCTGACTCATTTGTTTGAGCGCGGGAAATGTCGTTTGCGCGATCAGCGTGCGCGGCCCCGCCAGCGCAATCAGGAGGGTTATCCAGTGATAATTCGAACCAAGTTTCAAAAGCTATCCTGGATCAGACGAATGCCATTCTGGATTTGACGATGCTTGCTCTGCAATTGCCCTACGTCGTTTTGAAATTCGCGGGCGTCGTTGAGGTTGTCGAAGTTCTGCACGCCGATGACGTTACCGTTCTCGTCCTGCAGCACGACCTGATAGATCTGTCCGTGAGTGGGCGACACGACCGGCTGCGCAACGTGCGACCCGGTATTGGGGCTCGTGTTGATCTCGTCATGCGGCTGCGTCGGCCATATCGCGTGGCTGATCATGAAGCCGACGAACAAGCACGCCGCCGCCGAGCCGATGTAACGCAACCGGCCAAGCAGCTTCGACCAGTGCGCCTGGCGGTGCAGATTGCCGTCAACTCGCTTCAACAGCGATTCGACTTCGCCGTCGTTCGGCTCCATCGCGCGGAACATCGAAACACGAAGCGCCCGCTGCGCACGCAGCTCATCGAGCTGATCCGCCAGCGCCGAGTCCGTCGCCAGCCGGCGATCGAGCTCGCGAACTTCCTCCGGCGACAACTCGTCGTCGAGATAAGTCTCAAGCTGCTCCAGATCTGTTTCGTTCACCGGCATCACAACGACCTCACCAATTACAAATCGTCTCTTTTCTTCTACTTCTTCTCAACCGCCTGTCGCGCCGGCTCTTTCCGGCCGCTTTCCACGTAATCTTTGAGCATTCCTTCCAGTTGCCGGCGCGCCCGATGGATCCAGGTTTTCACCTGCGGAACGCTGGCATTTAAGGTTTCGGCAATCTGCTGATACGACATGTTCTCGTATTCGCAGAGCACCAGGGCCGCTCGGAAGTGTTCCGGCAATTTCGCGAGTGCCTTGCGGACCTGCTGAACCGTCTCGTTTTCAATCATCCCGCCGACGGGCGTTTCCGTCGTATCGGGATGCTCGTCGGCCACCATGCTCATGCGCGGGTGACGCAGCAGTCGCAACGATTCGTTGACAACCGCACGTTTCAGCAGGCCGCCGGGTTCGCGCCAATCGTAGCGGGCACGGTGCTGAAACAGGTTCGTGACCGCCTGCTGAACCACATCCTCCGGCGAGGCGCGCGTGCCCACGATGGCCCGGGCAATCGCCAGCAGCCGCCGAGAGTGGTTCTGCACAGCCTTTTCAAAGAGCTCGATGGTCGGATCGGTGTGCTTTTCTGGCCCACCAATCTTGCCCAACGTTATTGGCCGCTCTTCCTCAGACACGCGCATTCTCCAGCGAAGTTTCAGACCGTGCTGCGCAATATAATGGGATGTGGCGCAACGAGGTATGTTAGGCAGGTCATCGCAAAATCCCAATCACTCCAAAGCCTTACATTCGGGAAACAATTGTGTTGGTTTCACGTATAATAAGGTCGCGGCTGCAGTGGCGATCGCGCCCTGAGTCAGGCGAGGGACCTGTCCCGAGCTTGCCCTGGGGTGAGGAAAGTCCGAACTGCAAGGGCGCGGTGGTCGCTAACGGCGACGCGGAGCAATCCGACGGAAAGTGCCACAGAAAACAAACCGCCGGGGGAATAAGGATGAAGTCTGAATTATGAAGGATGAAATAGGCGTTTTCATCGTTCATAATTCATCCTTCATCCTTATTCCTCAGGTAAGGGTGAAAAGGTGCGGTAAGAGCGCACCGCGTTTGTGGTGACACAAACGGCACGGCAAACCCCACTGGCAGCAAGACCAAATATGCGGATAGGCGTGGCCCGCGCCGAACGCCCAGTCAGCTTGCTGGCTGGGACAAATCCGCGGGTAGGTCGCTTGAGGTCACGGGCAACCGTGATCCCAGAGAAATGATGGCCTGCCTTGAGCGAGAGCAGCGAGTCGAAAGGCCCGCTCGATCAATCAGGGTAAACAAAATTCGGCTTACACGCAGCCGCGTGCAAACGATCGACGGCGAGCCCAGCAATGAGCTCGCCGTCGTCCTTTTCTGACAGCTGTTTCACGAAGACGCAAAGGCACGCGAAGATTCACGAAGAAACACAAGAGAATGTCTTCTTCGTCGATCTTCGCGAATCTTCGCGCCTTCGCGACAATTCTCTTCTTTGTATTGAGGAAGAACTAAGCCGTGACGTCGAGCTCGCCACCAAGTCCGGTGGCCGCGGCAGCAAGTGGGTCCCCCGCTTGAGCAGGCCCATTCGCCGCGGCATTGATCAGCTTGACCATGGCCGCCCCCTGCATTTCCTGGTTGTCGAGCATCTTCCGCGCAACCGCGTACTGCACCGACGACATCTGCGCCGCCTGCTGGAAGTTGATCATGCCCGAAACAATCGGATCCATAGCATCCACTCTATCGGCTGATCCCCGACATCAACTTGACAGCAGGAGGCAAAAAACCAAAGGACCACGAATGAACACGAATGGACACGAATCAGAAAACGGATTTTGGATTCCTTCGTGTAAATTCGTGTCCATTCGTGGTTAAAAAGTTCCTTTCTCCGTCCTTCCGCAGTCCCACAAAACTTTCTCGCAAGAATCCGCTTGACACCTCCCGATATGTTAGGGTAATGTTTCTCAAACAGCGGCCGAACGCTGCGAGATCGATGGGACAATGCCGTTCAGTTGGAAGCCCCCATCCTCCGGCGCTGGCGACGATTCGTCTGTTGCCCGCACCACAAATGATGGCACGGATGCCGACGAGATTGAGCGACTGGTCGAAACGGACCCCGCGTTGGTCCCCGATCGCCCGTCCGCGATGCTCGTCGAACCGTCCGTGCTCGATCCGCAGGAAGTTCAGGCGCTGCTGGTCGACTTAAGCACTTTGCTTCAGTCGGCCGCAGCCGAGGCCGCCGCCATTGTCGGCGCCGGTTCGTTCGCAGGCACCAATGCCAGCGCGACCGAATCATCCGCAATGGCATCGCAACCGAAACTTGCCCGTCCGCACTCTGAAGGAGCGCTTTATGAACCTCACGCCGCGTCAGCTCGACGTCATCGTCGCGATTCGAAACTATCGCCACTTGCATGGCTATTCCCCGACCATGCAGGAGCTGGCCGACCAGCTCGGAACGAGCAAGGTCACCATCTTCGAACACGTCGGCGCGCTGGAAAAAAAGCGCGTCCTGCGCCGCGACAAGCACAAGGCTCGCTCTTTGGAGATCGTCTCGGATGAGAAGCTTCCCGACGAGAACCGCGACACCAAGCTCCCGCTCCTCGGCAATATCGCCGCTGGCTCGCCCATCGAAGCCGTCGAAAACCGCGAAGAGATCGACCTCGAATCGATGTTCAGGAGCAAGGCCGGCGTCTACTGTCTGCGCGTCCGCGGCGAGAGCATGATCGAAGATCACCTCTGCGATGGCGACTACGTCGTCATCGAGCGCCGCGAAAGCGCCCGCAACGGCGAACAGGTCGTCGCCCTGCTCGACACCGGCGAAGCCACGCTCAAGCGCTTCTACAAAGAACCCGGAAACAAAATTCGCTTACAACCCGCAAACGCCACGATGGAACCCAGGATTGTCGACGCCGAACGTTGCCGGGTCCAAGGCGTCGTGATCGGCGTTTTGCGAAGCTACTAGTTCGAGATTTGCGATTGTCGATTTCAATTTGCAATTGATTTGCAAAGGAGGATTCCGCGCGAATTTCAAGAGGCCACGCTCACCTTCAAGGCCGTCCCAGAGCGAAGCGCGACTCGACTGAGCTCGTCGAAGCCCGGGCGGCATCTCGACCGGCATGAAGCGGGCTCGAAGCGTTTGAGCGACCTTTTCTCAATCGCAAATCGCAAATCGAAAATCGCAAAACCAAATGTGCGTCGTCTGCCGTTGTCGTTGTCGTAGGAACACCGAACCGGAAGGAGTCGCCATGACTACCACTCTCGCTCGTCCCCGTCCCCTGCCCACGGCCGAAGTCGTGCACAAACCCGAGCCGATCCGCGCCATGCCGCAAGCACGGTCGTCCAGCGCCTCGGCACCGTCTCAGAAGAAGTTTTCAAAGCAGAACGGCCCTAAGCCCGAGCCGAAGATCCTCTTTCAAACCTACTTCAAATCCGTCGGCCCCCGTACCTACGCCGCGCAATTGAAGGAAGCCGGCAACGGCAACCATTTCCTCGCGTTCACGGAAGGCAAACGCGATCAAAAAACGGACGAGCTGCGCAGAGTCAGCGTGCTTGTCTTCAGCGAGGACTTCGAAGCCTTCTTCAAACTCGTGCACGCAGCGGAAGCTTTCGTTCGCGATCATCCCGTCCCGACGGAAGTTCGCGAGAAGCAACGAAAGTACTGGGCTCAGAAAAGACGTTCAGGGCCGCAAAAGAGGTTAATCACGCGATTTTGCAAAACGAACCCACCGTTCATACAAGCTCATTCCGGAAAGGAGGTTGCGCACGAATAAAACTGCCCTTCGGCTGCACAAGCTGGAACATGTGACGCATCTCTAATAAGGATGGATACAATTCCCCACCCTTTGAAGGAGTGACACAGCCAATGGGCCTGAACTGGCAGCAACCGCTTCCGAAGATTTACAGCGAGCTTTCCGACGCCGAGCTGCGCGTGCGCATCCAGATGGCGAAGGATACGTTGGGCAAGAAGCTGGTCATCCTCGGCCACCATTACCAGCAGGACGCCGTCATCGATTTCGCCGATTTCACCGGGGATAGCTTCGAGCTCTCGCGCAAAGCCGCCGCCGAGAAAGGCATCGAATACGTCGTCTTCTGCGGCGTGCACTTCATGGCGGAGAGCGCCGACATCCTCACGGACGAAAAAGTGCGCGTGATCCTGCCGGATCTGGGCGCCGGTTGCTCGATGGCGGATATGGCCAACCTCGATCAGACGATCGAATGCTGGGAACAACTCCAGCAAACCTGCGGCGACCAGCTGATCGTCCCGATCACCTACATGAACAGCTCCGCCGCCATCAAATCCTTCGTCGGCGAGCACGGCGGCGCCGTTTGCACCAGTTCCAACTGCCGCAACGTCCTCGAGTGGGCCCTCAAAGGCGGCGCAACCACACCGAAGCCCGGCCAAAAGGTGAAGATCCTCTTCTTCCCCGACCAACACCTGGGCCGAAACACCGCTCACGCCATGGGCTATCCGCTCGACAAGATGGTCGTGTGGGACCCGCGCCAAGACCTCGGGGGCAACAACGAGCGCGATCTGCAGGACGCCGACTTCGTCCTCTGGAAGGGCCACTGCTCCGTCCACCAGCTCTTCCGCCCGGAGCATGTGGACCAGGTCCGCAAGGCGCATCCGAACATGAAGGTGATCGTCCACCCCGAATGCCAGTTCGACGTCGTGCAAAAGGCCGACCTCGCCGGCTCGACCGCGTACATCGTTCAACAGGTTGAAAAGGCCCCGCCCGGAACCGAGTGGGCCATCGGCACGGAAGTGCACCTAATCAATCGCCTCGCCAGGCAGCACCCCGAGCAGAAGATCATCGTGCTGAGCGACTGCCAGTGCCTCTGCACCACGATGTACCGCATCGATCTCCCGCATCTCTGCTGGTCGCTGGAGAACCTCGTCGAAGGCAAAGTCATGAACGAGATCAAAGTCGATTCGAACACAAGAAAATGGGCCACAGTCGCCCTCGAACGCATGCTCGCCATCAAAGGCACCGGGAATCCTATCGCGAAGCAGCAACCGGTCGGAACGACGGTGGATTAGGCATGGAATAATCTCTAGTCGGAGCTATTCTAACGTCATGGTTCGAGGAACCTTCAACGGCGTTGTTCACGGTAATCGGATCGAGCTAGAGCGTCAGCTCGGGCTGCCCGATGGTCAGTCGGTACGTGTGCTGGTCGAAACGACGGAGTCGCCCATTACCGACTCTGGTGGCCTCGAGCGATCGTTTGGGGGTTGGAAGGCTGATTCCGAACTTGTGGATGAGTTCCTCCTGGAGGTCCGGCGAGATCGCGACGCAACGGTTCGATCGGAGCCGTCGCCGTGAGCTTCTTGCTCGACACCGACATCTGTTCGGCGCACTTGAAAGGCGATCAGCGCATTTTCACGCGATTGGTTCAGCACAGCGGCGGATTGTTCATTTCCGTTTTGTCACTGGCCGAACTGTACTCGTGGGCGTTGCGACGTGACGCGACCGGAAGACGTCTCGAAGCACTTGAACAAATGATATCTGACCTCAAGGTTCTTCACGTCGACGCGGAGATTGCTCGTAATGGCGGCGAACTACGAGCCGGTTTGCTGGATCGAGGCCGGCCTATCGCGACTGTTGATGTAGTAATCGCCGCAACGGCATTGACGCACGATCTCACCGTAGTCACGCACAACGTCAAGCATTTCGCAGACGTGCCCGGACTGCGGATCCAAGACTGGCTGAATTAGACTTACCCCTCCACCTTCCCGAGAACGAACGACAGCAACAGCAGCAGCAGAACTATTGTCGTAATCACAACGAACGTTCGATCGTGCTGGTAAACGAACGCGAAGATCGAGACTGCGACGCGGACGACGGGGGTGGTGATCAGCAGCAGCAGCCCTGCCGTGACAATCGCTTCGCCGTGGCCGTGCCGTACACCCTGCGCGACCTGCCGGAGCGTGTGGGGAAATTCCGTCCCTATTTTCGTGAGATTCACGTAATCCTGATGCGAATGCAGGTACGTGGGATGATGCACGAAGCTCATGACCGTACCGATGACGATGACGAGCAGGCTCACCAGCACGCCGATGCGCAGCAGGTTGCTGATGAGGATCTCAACTCGGCGGACGCGCTCGTCGTGCGGAGACTCCGTCGCGGGGTCAAACTCTTTCACTTCCACGCTCATCGCAGGCCTTTCCACAACATCTGAATGCTGATCCACAGGAGAATCGCCACGAAGAGCAGCCGGATCGAGCGGCTCTTGAGCTTGGGAAGCAATCGCGATCCGGTCGTCGCGCCGATCAGCACGCCCACCGCGACCGGCGCCGCGACGAACGGATTTACATCGCCTCGGCTGAAGTAAACGCCGGCGCTCGCGGCCGCGGTCACGCCGATCATGAAATTGCTGGTCGCCGTCGACACCTTGATGGGAAGCCCCATCGCCAGGTCCATCGCCGGCACTTTGAGCGCGCCGGATCCGATGCCGAGCAACCCACTGCTCACACCCGCGATCCACATCAGGCCGAAACCGATCGGCGTGCGCGTCACGCGGTAATGAATCTGCTGGCCGACCGACTCGTCGTAGTACGAATCATGCAGCCGCAGCCGGTCGGCAAGCCGATCGCGCGGCACGCGGGTGTGGTCCACTTCGTGGCGCTTGCGGATCATCATGATCGCGGAATATCCAAGCATCGCGCCGAAGATTAGAAAGAGCCACCGCCCGCCGACCATGCCGGCGATGAACGCGCCAACGAGCGCACCAGTCGTCGTCGCGACTTCAAGCGCCATCGCCACGCGGAGATTTGTCATGCGCTCACGCACATACGCGGCCGCGGCGCCGCTCGAGGTCGCGATGACCGAGACGATCGATGCGCCGATGGCGTAGTGGATGTCGATTCCGAAAAGCAATGTCAGCGCCGGCACGACGATGATTCCGCCGCCGATGCCGACGAGCGACCCCAGCAGCCCCGCGAGGATCGCAATCCCGAAGGCGCTGGCGGTAAACAGGAGAGGCGTCATGGGGCAACGTCATAGGGCCAATTGCCGCCGAGGACAAGGGGGCTCGAATTTTCCGCGATTTTGCCCTTGAATTGCGTGAGTCAGAATGCTTTGCTTTGCGTCCACGGAAGGAGCCTGCGATGAAAGTTCTGGTCACAGGAGCGGCCGGACGTCTCGGACGAACGACGGTGCCGATGCTCGAGGCGGCGGGGATTTCGGTTCGCGCGACGGATCGACGAACCGACTCGAATCTCTCTTATCCAATCGAAGTCGCGACGCTGCTCGACCGCGAGCGGTGTTACCAACTCGTCGACGGCGTCGATGCTGTCGTGCATCTCGGCAACTGGGCGAGCGCGGGATCCGCGGACGCGCAGACCGTGTTCAACGACAACACGTCAATGAACATGAACGTGTTTCAGGCCGCGATGGAACGTGGCATCCGCCGAATCATCTTCGCCAGCACGATCCAGGTGATCCTCGGCGTACGACCGTTCGGTGGCGCCAGTGCCAATGTGCCGGCGTCCGACTATCCCTACCTGCCGATGGACGGAAATCTTCCGCCGAACATCTGCAATCCGTACGCGGCGAGCAAATCGGCTTCCGAGCAACTACTTCAATACTTCACGCGCTGGCACGGGATGCACGCGGTCGCGATTCGCTTTCCAATGCTGCTGACGCCATCGCATTATGCGCGTGCCGCCGCGACGATCGACAAGGTCTATCAAGGCTACAATCTCGACGAAGGCTTCACGTATTTGACCTTCGAAGACGCGGCGCGACTCCTGCTCGCGACGCTACGGACAGATTTCCCGGGATATCGCGTGTATCAACCGGCCGCGCGCTCGCCGTGGGTGATGCTGCCGGTCGCGGAAATCATCTCGCGGTTCTTCCCGGGAACTCGCTTGAATCGACCGCTTCACGAAATCGCCACCATGGTCGATCTGACGAGGATCGAGCAGGAGACCGGCTGGTCGCCGCAGGATGAAATCGCCGGCCCCCGCGCCGCCGTCGCGGTTTGAGATGCGTGAGCTGTTGATGGAGCATCGCAGGTATTCCAACGTTAGCCCGGCCGCTCGCGGCCGGCTCCCGCCGCAAGCGGCGGGGCTAACAGCTACGAAGATCAAATTCATTGGCGTTCAATTGGGCGCGCCTTATACTTGAGCGCGTCCCCGGAAACCTCCATGACGCCTCAAGCCATCGCACAAATTCTCACGGGAACCTTCGGCGGAAAGATCACCGCGTCGCTACCGGACGATCGCCATCCGCGGGTTCATGTCGACGCGGAGAACTGGCGAGAAATCGCAGAGTACCTGCTGCGAGAACCGGCGATGAAGTTCGACTGGTTGCAATGCCTCAGCGGTGTGGATTATGTCGCCGATGGAAACATGTGTGTCGTGTATGACCTGTGGAGTTTCGATCACGCTCACATGTTCGCGGTAAAGGTTTTCACCCCGCGAGAGAATCCGAGTGTGCCGAGCGTGCGCGATCTTTGGCCCGCCGCCGATTGGCACGAGCGCGAAGCGTATGACATGTTCGGGATCAGTTTTGCCGGGCATCCGGATCTTCGCCGGATCCTATGTGCCGACGATTGGGAAGGTTACCCGTTGCGGAAGGACTATGTCTTCCCGCGCGAGTATCACGGCATCCCCGCGAGCGTCGAACTGGACTGGCAGCAGCAACCGGATTACCCGAAAGGGCCGGCGTAACTCTGGAAAACGCAGCATGATTTTTTGCACTTGCCTTCTCCAAAGCGCCGAATATGATGGTGAGCAGTGGACGAAGTCGTCCAAAGCGAGTGGCCGAAAGGCCATTCGGCTAAACGAGCCATGAGGGCTCCGTCGATGAACAGTCGACGGAGCTTTTTTTGTCGGGGGTACTCCCCGAAGAAGGTTCCCCCCCTCCTTCTTCAACCCCCGACATTTGAACACGAAGCCGCCCGGATCGACCGATCCGGGCGGTTTTCGTTTGCGCATCTCTTCTGATCGCATACGACTCAAGCAACCACTTGCCAGCGTCCGATAACCTTTTCAATGGACCCGTCGATCTATCGCCTTCGCCTGCGCGACATTCTTACGCTTTGCGTGCTCTCGCTCCTTCTGCTCGGCGCGCTGATGGTGCAATCCGCCTCGATGAACGTTTCCGGCAACGTGGGCTGGCGCTGGACGGTCGCGGGCACGCGCGATGCCATCTTCGCGGCGATTGCGCTGGTCACCTTCTTCATCGTCGGCAACATCGATTACCGGAAGATCCTTTCGACCAAAGGCGGCTTGCTTCGCAATCATGTCGTTTGGCTGCTGGGGATCGCGGGTGTCACGAGCGTTCTCGTGCTCGTGCCGCACATCGGCTTGGAAGTGAACGGCGCGCGTCGATGGTTGCCGCTCGGCCCTGTGCAAGTTCAACCTTCGGAACTCGCGAAGTGGGCGGTGGTGTTCTTCCTCTCGTGGTGGCTCACGTCACGGCCGGTGAACCTCGATAAGTTCTCGATGTTCCTCTTCACGCTGATTCCGGTCGGCGCGCTGTGTCTGCTCACGGTCATCCAGGACTTCGGAACCGCTGCACTCATCGCGGTGTGCGCGATGACGATGCTCGTCGTCGGCCGCGTGAAATGGTGGCATCTGCTCGTCGTGATCCCCCCTGCCCTGTGCGCGGGCGCATGGTTCGTGATGCACAAGGAATATCGCTGGCGGCGCATGATCGCGTTTGTCGACCCGTATTCCGCGCCGCAGAAGGAAGGCTATCACATGATCCAGAGCCTGCTGAGCTTCGCGACGGGCGGAGTCACGGGCAAAGGACTCGGCAACGGGATTCAGAAGCTCGGCTATCTCCCAGAAGACACGACCGACTTCATCTTCGCGGTCATTTGCGAAGAGCTCGGCCTGTTCGGTGCGCTTCTCACGGTCGCTCTGTACCTGGGGATTATGTACGTCGCGTGGCAATGCCTGAAGCAGAAGCGCGACAGCCTCGGCCGAATGCTTGCCTTTGGCATCGGATCGATGGTGAGCCTGCAGGCGATGATCAACATCGCCGTCGCGACAGTGAGTGTGCCCACGAAGGGTTTGTCACTCCCGCTCGTCAGCGCCGGCGGAAGCGGACTTGTCATCACCTGTGCGGCGCTCGGCCTGCTCTATAGCGTGAGCAAGTTCAACCACCCCGAAGAGGAACCGATCCAACCGGCCGAGCCGGAACCGGCGCCAAAGCGAAAGATCAAGCCCCCGCCGCCTGTCGAAAACGTGCCGCTCCGCCCGAATCTCGTGAGCGACGCGATCTGGAAACAGTGGACGGTCGGCAACTAGTGCGATAAGAAGAACAGTCACGGCATGAGGGGTATCCATACTTCCTCATGCCGTTTCTGTTTCTGCAGGAGTTGTTGTGATCCGATGCGTCTGCTTATCGCTGCTGTCGTTGCTCGTGAGCATCTCCGCGTTCGCGTTTGAAGTGACAGTCGACGGCAAACCCAAATGCGTGATCGTGACATCAAACGATCCCGCACCCTACGAGGCGCACGCCGCCAATGAGCTGGCGGATTACATCCACCAGAGCACCAACGCGAAGATTCCCATCGTCACAGAGGCCGAGGCTCCCGCGGACAAACCGCAGATCCTCATTGGCGCGTCCGATTCCGCGAAGAAAGTTGCTGGAGTTTCAGACTTCAACTCGATCGGTCCCGACGGCATCGTGATGAAGTTGAACGGGGACAAACTCGTTCTCGCCGGTGAAGGCACGCGCGGAACGATTTACGCCGTTGAGACTTTTCTCGAAGACGTCGTCGGCGTGCGCTGGTGGACTTCGGTCGACGAGTTCGTTCCGAAGAAGCCGACGATCGCGGTCGAACAGCTCGACCTGGCCTACGCGCCGAAGCTCCGGTATCGCGAAGTGTATTACTACGACCCCATGCACGACGTGAAGTTCGCGGTGCATGCGAAGCTCAACGGCCACATGTCCGACATCCCCGCATCGATGGGCGGGCATTATCAGATCCTTGGCTGGTGTCACACGTCGTTTCAACTGCTTCCGCCGGACAAATACTTCGCGCAGCATCCGGACTGGTACAGCTTGCAGGGCAAGAAGCGCGATTGGCACAACGGCCAGCTCTGCTGGAGCAATCCGGAGATGCGCGCCGAGCTCGTGAAGAACGCGATGAAGTGGATCGAAAAGAATCCCGACGCCGGCTTCATCTCCATCAGCCAGAACGATTGCATCGGCAATTGCCAGTGCGATCAATGCAAGGCGCTGGATGAGGCCAACGGCAGCCCCGCCGGCTCACTCATCGAAGGCATCAACGCGATCGCCGCGGAGATTGGAAAGAAGTATCCGAAGTTTCTCGTCGAGACGCTCGCGTACCAGTATTCGCGTCGTCCGCCGAAGAACATCAAGCCCGCCGACAACGTGCTCGTCCGCCTCTGCTCCATCGAAGCGGACTTCGCGCATCCCCTCGATAGCGCGACCAATAAGGCGTTCGGGGACGATCTCAAAGGTTGGTCGAAGATCGCGAAGAATCTGTTCGTCTGGAATTACGTCACCAATTTCAACTTCCACCTCGTCCCGCATCCGAGCATTCCCTCGCTCGGCCCGGATCTGAAATTCTTCACCGACCACAACGTCGTCGGCGTGTTCGAGCAAGGTGACGGCGACAACCGCATCGCGGGCGATCTCCTGCCCTATCGCGTCTGGCTCATGGCGCATCTGATGTGGGATCCGTCGCAGGATCAGGCGAAGCTGACCGACGAATTCGTGAACGGTTACTACGGCCCCGCCGCGCCGTACATGAAGAAGTACATCGAGTTGACGCAGGCGCCGGCGAAGAATGAGAAGTTTCACGCGGGTTGTTTTAATCAGGATCTGAGCTATCTCACGCCCGAGATGCTGAAGGAGTGCCACGAAGCATTCGACGCCGCCGAGCATGCGGTCATCGCGAATCCCGACTTCCTTTCGCGCGTGAAGCGAGATCGGCTCGGACTCGAACTTCTCGAACTCGAGCGATTCGACATCCCCGCGCGCATCGCGGAACTGAAGAAGAGCGGCGCTGATGAGAAAGCCGCCGCCACTCAGGCCGTGCACGAGTACGAACAGCGAGCGGGGGATTGGGCGGCTCGTGCAGTGCTGGCGGGCATGCGATATCCGGGCAACTACTTCATGCAGCCGTTTGACACCTACGCGACCGGTATCGTCACGCGCGGCCGTTCACTTCTCCCGAAAAAGTAATCCATGAGCGAACGCACAATCATTTTCGCCGGCGGAGGAACAGGCGGGCACCTCTATCCCGGGATCTCCGTCGCCCAGGCCTTCGCGCGCGTCATGCCCGACGCGAAGCCTCTCTTCCTCTGCACGCAGCGAGAGATCGATCGCACGATTCTCGCCCCGACGGGCTATGAATTCGTCGAGCAATCGATCGTCCCGCCGGTGCGAACCGTCGGCGGACTGCTCAAGTTCTGGAAGAACTGGCGCGACACCAAGGACCTCGTAAAGAAGATTCTTCGAGAGCGAAAGCCCGCTGCGGTGCTCGGGCTCGGCGGATATGCCGCCGGTGTCGCAGTGCGAATGGCCGCGGAAAAGGGAATCCCGTCCGCCATTCTCAACCCGGATGTCATCCCCGGAAAGGCGAATCAGTATCTCATCCGGAGCGTTCGGGCAGTCTGTTGCCAGTTTGAGGAAACGCGATCGCACGTCTCCTCAAGCCAGCACGAGAAGCTACGGATCACCGGATGCCCCATCCGTCACGAAATGGAAATGCTCCCGCCGCACGATGAGGCCGCCAAGCGCCTTGGCCTCGATCCACTGCTCAAGACGTTTGTCATCACCGGCGCCTCCCAAGGCGCGGCGACGGTCAATGAAGCCGTGCTCGAACTCATGCCCAGCCTCAAGCTGACGGGCTGGCAAGTTCTGCATCTGTCCGGGAAGGATCATGCCGAAACGGTCCGCAAAGGTTATCGCGAGGCCAAAATCCCCGCTTTGGTCGTCGATTTCACACCCGCGATGGCGGACGTTTGGGCGGTCGCGAATTTATGCGTGAGCCGGGCGGGCGCGAGCAGCTGCGCTGAGCTCACCGCCTGTGGTGTTCCCTCAATCCTCATGCCCTACCCCTTCCACAAGGACATGCACCAGCGGGCCAATGCCCAGGTTCTGGTCGACCACGCGGCTGCCGTCATCGTAGACGATGCCAAGGACCGCAAACAAAACGCGGCCCGACTTCGACCGGCGATCGAATCGTTACTTCACGATGCGACGAAGCGTCACGCCATGTCCACCGCCGCCCGCGCCATCGGCCGTCGCGATGCTTCCGAAGCCGTCGCTCAAGTTCTTGCCGAGCTAGTTGCCGATAAAAAATGAAAACCGGGTTCGCTCCGTAGAACCCTGATGCAGTCGCGGCTAAGATGGCTCGACTTTTGTTCGCTCCAACCGAGGCCCGGGACATCCGTACGTTCCGCCGCGTGATTCGAGCTCCCGTGCGTGTTGTTTCAGGAGAACTGAGTGCCACAGTCCGTATCGATCACTGCCGGGGGTTCCCCCTCGCAAGCCGCTGCCTCAGCCCACAAACCCGGGCTTAAGTTCGTCGCTGGCGATCGCTTCATTCAAGAGCTTCGCCGCCGCGTGGATGCTTACTTCAAAGAAACCGGCAAGAGAATGCGCGATTGCCCGTCGATGTATTTCAAGACGGGCATCATCCTCGGCGGATTCATCGCGACGTATCTCGTCCTTTTGCTCGTCGCGCCGCCGTGGTTCATCACCGTTCCTCTTGCGATCCTGATGGGCGCGTTCATGGCCGGGATCGGTTTCAACATCCAGCACGACGCCGGTCATCGCGCCTATTCCGATCATCAGTGGGTCAACAAGCTGATGTCGATGACGCTCGATCTCGTCGGCGGAAGCTCGTACATCTGGGACTGGAAGCACAACTCGATCCACCACACGTATCCGAACATCGACGGCCACGACGACGACATCAACATCGGCCTGCTCGGCAGGCTCGCGCCGCAGCAGAAGCGCCTCTGGTTCCACCGCTTCCAGGGCATTTACCTCTGGCTCCTCTACGGATTCCTCGCCATCAAATGGCACTTCGTCGACGACTTTTACAACGTCATCAAAGGACGCATCGGCGAGCACAAGATCAAGCGCCCCCGCGGTAAAGAGCTCGCGATCTTCATCGGCGGAAAGATCGCATTCTTCTCGATCGCGTTCGGCATCCCGATGTTCTTCCACCCGGTCCTCGACGTGCTGACGATCTACGCCATCGCCGCCATCTCCAGCGGCATCGTGCTGAGCGTGGTCTTCCAGCTCGCGCATTGCGTGGACAACGCCGAGTTCCCGCAACCGACAATCACCCCCGAAGGCCTCGAGCGCATGGGCACCGACTGGGCCGTCCATCAAGTGCACACCACCGTGAACTTCAGCCGCCGCAACCCGGTTCTCCGCTGGTTCCTCGGTGGGCTGAACTTCCAGATCGAGCACCACCTGTTCAGCCGGATCTGCCACATTCATTATCCGGACCTGTCCAAGATCGTCGAAGAAGTCTGCCACGAGTTCGGCGTGCAGTACCAGGCGCACAAGAGCTTTTTCAGCGCTCTCGCATCCCATTACCGCTGGCTCGTTGAGATGGGTCGCCCAGTCACGTGATTCAACCGTGACACGGCTTTTCTAAGCCGTGCGCACCCCGCACGGGCTGGGAAGCCCGTGTCACAGTGATGGCTCTCATGCATTCGGTTCGAGCGGTCTCGCGAACATCGCGCCGGTGTTCTTGCCGTAATCCAGGTCCTTACTGATGGGACCTTTCTCCAGCGTCACCTTCATCTTGCTCTTCGATGAGCTCGCATCCATGAAATGCGGGACGTTCTTATCGTCCACGAACACCAAGCCGGTGTGGGCGATGTCGATGCCCTTTTCGGTCGTTGTGATGCCGACGATGTCGCCGGTTTGAAGTTGCGACTGGGCCTCTTCAAGCTTGTTGAGGGGAATGTATTTCATCGTCCGGGAATTGATCTGGTCCTCGAACCGCGCGATGACCGGCACCATCTCCGGGTGGGCCTTGAGCTGGCGATAGTACTTCGGGTTCTCGCTCATGAAGCCGACCTTCTGCGTGAAGTCCTCGGCCCCGGGGAGGTCGTCGTCGATCAGCTTCACGACGCCCTTCTTTTCGTTGTCGTAGAACCAGTCGGTGGTGTAATGCAGACGACTGGTGTAATCGCCGAGCTTTCCGCCGCGATAGCGGGTGAAGGTGACCTCCTTCACAAGATCGTCCGGCGTGCGCCCCCCTTTCTTCAACATGCGGGCGAAGTTCAGCGTGTCTTCGAAGAACGTCACGCAGTCGAGCCCGGTGAAATTCACCGCGCAGACCTCCTGGTCCTTGCTCAGCTCGAGCGTGAACGCGACGTAGGGAATGCCCTCCAGTTCCATGGCGATCTTGCCCATGCACTGGCCGATCGGAAGCGTCTCCCACTTCTGATCCAGCGCCTTCTTCAGGATGCGATCGAACGTCTCCGATCCTTTGAACGGCTGAATGTTCGACGGAATCGAATCGCCCCACGCGCTGCGAAACGCCGACGCCGTCAGCAACCCAAACGAGCACCCCACCACGCCGCGAAGAAACGTTCGTCGAGAAGTCGTCATAATTCTTAAACCTCCGCACACAGAGTAATCACGCGAACCATTCGCACAAGCCGATATTCACTGTGAGGACGGAAGAAACCGCCAAGGCGCGAAGGTCGCGAAGAACAAACGCGAAGCAATTCAGATTGCTCTCTTCGCGGCTTCCTTCGCGCTCTTCGCGCCTTCGCGGTTGTCTTCCTCTCTGGGCCGGAAAAACCGTTGGAATCAGGACCCGTGCCCCGTTGGAATCAACCCCGCAACGGTGTAACATGCGACGCAACGTGCAGCCTATCGAGTCGGACTTGCGAATGGAATCGCTCCCCGTCAGCCGTTTCAGCGGCAAACGCATTCATTTCATTGGGGTCGGCGGAAGCGGAATGAGCGGGCTCGCCCGCATGCTGCTCGACGCCGGCGCGATCGTCACCGGCTCGGAAGTCAACCCCAACGCACAAACGTTCGACCTCGTGAAACGCGGCGCGAAAGTGTCCCGCGATCAGATCGGTGAACTGCTGACGAGTGAGATTGATCTCGTCGTGCGGACGGCAGCGGTCGCCGACACGAACCCCGAGTTCATCGCGGCCCAGCGCTACGGGATCCAGTCGCTGAAGTACGCGGAGATGCTCGGGCAGATCATGCAGGAGCGGTTCGGCATCGCCGTCGCGGGGACGCACGGCAAATCGACCACCACCGCGATGATCGCGTGGGCGCTCTTCAAGTGCGAAGCCGACCCGAGCTTTGTCGTGGGTGGAACAGTCCCCCAACTGGGCGGCGGAAGTCGCTCGGGCAAGAGCGACGTCTTCGTGGCGGAGGCGTGCGAGTACGACCGCAGCTTCCACAACCTGCACCCGCGCGTCGCCATCATCACCAACATCGAAGAAGACCATCTCGACTGCTACAAGAACCTGGACGACATCATCGCGTCGTTCCGGCATTTCGTGTCGATCGTTCCCCCGGAGGGAAAGATCATCACGCTGGGCAACGATCGCAACGTCGCGTGGGCGGTGAGCGGCGCGAAGATGCCGATCGAGTTGGTCGGCATTGGCGAAGGCTTCACGTGGAGCATCACACCTGGTGAGATTGTGAACGGCTCTCACACCGGCGAGATCAAATACAACGGCGAGCACGCCTGCACAATCAAGCCCGGAATCCCCGGCCGACACAACCTGATCAACGCCACGATGGCGATCGCGGCTTGCGTTGCGTATGGAATCGACGGCCAGAAGGCCGCCGACGCGATCGCGGAATTTCGCGGCGTCGATCGCCGGATGATGGAAGTAGGCGAGTTCAACGGCGCAAAAGTCGTCGACGATTACGGCCATCATCCGACCGAAATCCGCGCAACGCTCGGCGCCCTGCGGGAACGCTATCAACCGAAGCGATTGTTCTGCGTCTTTCAGCCGCACCAGCACAGCCGAACGCGATTTCTGCTGGAGGACTTCGCGAAGAGTTTCACCGCCGCCGACGAAACGCTCGTGCCGGACATCTACTTCGTCCGCGACAGCGAATCGGAAAAACAGCGCGTCAGCAGCCGCGATCTCGTTCAGCGAATTGTCGAGTGCGGCCAGCAGGCGCAGCATCTGCCGCAGTTCGATGCGATCCTGGATTACCTTCGCGCGAACCTCAAAGGCGGCGACCTCGTCGTCACAATGGGCGCCGGCAACGTCTGGGAAATCGGCCGCGATCTGGTCAACGGAAAGTGAAACCGCAGATATACGCAGATGAATGCAGATAAAGAATTGTTTCCCACGAATCACACGAATCGACACGAATCCGGAATTCATTCGTGAAAATTCGTGAGATTCGTGGGCAATTGATCCGTGTGCATCGGCATCTATTCTGCGGTTAAATAGCTTGGGGAACGATCGATGATCATGAAGATGGCGAATCCATTTTCCGGGCTCAGCGAGGCCGTCGAAGAGAACGTGGCGCTCAAGCCGTTCACGTGGTACAAGATCGGCGGGCCCGCGCGCTGGTTCATTCGCCCTCGCAACGTCGAAGAGCTTCAGGAAGCCTCGAAACGCTGTCTCGAGAACAACATCCCAGTCTACGTGCTGGGCCTCGGCGCAAATCTGCTCGTGTCGGATGAAGGTGTGAACGGCGCGGTTTTCCGCCTCGACCACGAATTCTGGCGCCGCGTGAAGTTCGACAAGACGTCGGTCGAAATGGGCGCGGGCGTCGATATGCAGAAACTGATCGTGCGCACGGTGCGGCAAGGTCTCGCGGGGATCGAATGCCTCGCGGGCATTCCCGGCACGGTCGGCGGCGGCATTCGCATGAACGCCGGCGGAAAGTTCGGCGACTTCGGCGCGGTCGTGCAAAAGGTGCATGTGATGGCGGACGACGGCACCCTCTTTGAACGCACGAAGGACGATCTCGTCTTCGAATACCGCAGCACGAACATCGCCGCCCGTTTTATCCTCGGCGCGACGATCGAACTTGAAGAAGACGATCCCGATCGCATCATGAAGCGCACGAAGGAAATCTGGATGTACAAGCGGAACACGCAACCGCTGAACACCAAGAACTGCGGATGCATTTTCAAGAATCCGCGAGGGCTGAGCGCCGGCGCGTTGATCGATCAAGCCGGGCTGAAAGGCTTCAAAGTCGGCGGAGCGGAAGTGAGCGAAAAGCACGCGAACTTCATCGTCGCGCATCCGGGTTGCAGCGCGAGCGACGTGATGAAGCTCGTCAAAATCATCCGCGAGAAGGTGTTCGAGAAAAACGAGATTCACCTGGAGAGCGAAGTCCAAATCTGGCCGTAGCTTCTGTTCCGGTCCGGCCGTCGAGCACGCGCATGGCAACCTCATCGATTCCCCCTTCCACCCGCGGCTGGCGTCGAGCGGCCGTCAGCATCTACCAAACCCTCGTGCCGTCGCGCCTGCGACCCCGCAACATCGCTTTCAACCGCGTTGTCCAGCGAAGCAACGGCGGGCACATCATGGGCGGCGCGTTCAAAGGCATGCGATATTTTCCCACCGAGACCGGCGATTCGTGGTATCACCGCTTGCTCGGGCTTTACGAGATCGAGCTTGCCGATGTGATCCCGCGGCTGACGCAGGAAGTGAAGTTCACCCGCGTCGTGAACGTCGGCGCCGCCGAAGGCTACTGCTCGATCGGCCTGGCGCTGAAATGTCCCCAAGCACAGGTCGTCTCGTTTGAGATGCTCACCGAAAAGTTGCCGATGATTCATCACCTTGCAGAGATGAATGGAGTCGGGTCGCGCGTGACCACGCACGGCGCCTGCACGCTCGCGGATCTGGGCGAAGCGATCGGCGACGATCCTGCGCACTGCCTCGTCTTCATCGACGTCGAGGGCGCGGAGATGGATCTGCTCGATCCGGTCGCGATTCCGAAGCTGCGGCAGACTTACATTTTCATGGAAACACACGAAGGCCTGCGGCCGGGCAGCACGGCTGCGATTCGCGAGCGGTTCAAGGAAACGCATGACATTGAAGTGATCCCGCAGCGCGAGCGCACCGCGAAAGATCTGCCCTTCCCCGGCGGATGGCTCACACGGTGGTACTTGGACAACGCGCGCGAAGACCGGCTGATCGTGCAGGAGTGGTGGATCTTTCGACCAAAGAAGAAGGCGCAGGAGCCCCGATGAAGGTTACGGTTTTGTATGGCGGCCCCAGCGCCGAACGTGAAGTGAGCCTTGTGAGCGGGAAGGCAGTGATCGACGGACTGCGGGCGTCGGGTCACGACGTTTTCCCGAGTGACATTTCCCCTTCCGACTTAAAGGGCCTCGACCGTCCCGCCGACGTGATCTTTCCTGTGCTGCACGGGCAGTTTGGCGAGAGTGGTGAGCTGCAGGAGATTCTGGAAGCGCGCAACCTGCCCTTCGTCGGTAGCGGATCGAAGGCATCGCGCATCGGGATCAACAAGGTCGAGACGAAACGCGTGTGGGAGGCGGCAGGCCTGCCAACGCCGCAGTACATCATCGTGAATCGTCAGAACATCAACTCCGCGGGCATGCAGGCGCCGGCGGTGGTGAAGGCGTTCGGCAGCGGCAGCAGCATCGACGTCTATATCTGCAAAAACGCAGCCGATCTCGCGGAGAAGATCCAGGTTGTCGTTGAAAAGCACGGTGAAGCGCTCGTCGAGCATTACATCAAAGGCCCTGAGCTGACGGTCGGCATCCTCGAAGAGAAGGCGCTCGCGCCGATTCGCATCGTGCCGAAAGCGGAGTTCTTCGACTATGAGGCGAAATACAAGTCCGCCGAGACCGAGCACCGCTTCGACACCGGCCTTCCGCCGGCGGTTGTGAAACAATGCCAGGATCTCGCGGAGCGAGCCAACAACATCCTCGGTGCGCGTGATCTGGCTCGCATCGACATCATGATCGACGAGAAGACGCACCGCCCGTATTTGCTCGAGATCAACACACTCCCGGGTTTCACGCCGAAAAGCCTCCTTCCCGAAGCGGCGGCGCACGGGGGGATCCCGTTCAACGCGCTCGTCGATCGACTCGTAAAGCGCGCCCACAAGCGCGGCGCTGCGTGAGCCGTTTTCGTGTAGCCGAAGAAAACTTCCAGTCGCACGCCGGATCCGTCCGATAAAGGTTAGTGGAGACCCTCCGCCCTCGTGGCGGACCCTGCGCCTATGTCCAAAGCAAAGCAGAAAACCAAGCCGATTCCCGTCAAGAAACCCGTCGATCCGGAAGTCGCCAAGCGCCGCCGGCGGATCATGATCCATGCACTTTGCGTGATCATTTTCCTCGGCGCGATCGCGACGGCGTTTCATTTCACGCGCGATTACGTCGACAAGCGCGTCGCATTCTCGACCGAGCCGCCGACGATCGTGCTCACCAATCGACCGGTGTGGATGACCGATCTGCTGGCCGAGCAGATCATTCGTTCCGTCAAGCCCGCGGGGACGTATTCCGCCTTTGATGAGCAACTCCTCGCGGATCGCGTGAAGATTCTCAAGGCCAATCCGTGGATCAAGGAAGTGAAGCAGGTCCGCCGCGTGTATGGCCAGGCGCCGGGCGACACCATCGAGATTGATTGCGATTACCGTGCGCCCATCGCGCTGATCCACTGGGGCGAATACTTCTGGCTCATCGACGGCGACGGCGTGCGCCTGCCCGAGCAGTTCACCGCCAACCACGTGAAAGACATCGTCGTCGGGCAGGACAAGAAGATTAACATCCGCGTGATCGAAGGCATCAGCAAACCGCCGGTGGAAGCGGGTCACAAGTGGCCGGGAGAGGATCTCGCCGCGGCCATCGACATGGTGAAGCAGCTCTACGGTCAGCCGTGGGCAGAGGAAATCGTCAAGGTCGACGTGTCGAACTTCGCTGGCCGAAATGACATGAAGGATCCGCAGATCACGCTGGTGACGAAGTACGACACCGTGATCCGCTGGGGTGAGCCGCTCAACATGAAGTACTTCCTGGAAATCCCACCCGCCGTGAAGCTCAGCCGCCTGCAGGATATCTATAAGCAGTACGGCCGCATCGACGCGAAGCAGCCGTGGATCGATATCCGCTTCGACTGGATCACCAAGCCGGTCGTCCCCGGTCCCGCGCATGCAGATGGCTCGCGCTAGTGCGGTATGATTGCACGCGATGATCTCGCGCGATCTCGCCTCGCCAACCTACTCCGTTCGACTGCTTGCGTTTTGGATGATCGCGCAGGTTGCGACGCTGGCGCTCGCCGCGGGACGGTTTCCGCTTTCGGCGCACTTCTTTGAGCCAGCCGAACGAATGGCGGTCGAGGAACTGCTCGTTCTCCAACTGCTTGTTGCGTCGCTCGCGTTTCCCCTCCTGCTGCAAACGATTTACTCCGCGCTTGCGGTTCTGGTCACCGCGCCTGCCATGCTCTTGGTTGCCAATGCGCTCTCGCGGTATCCGATCGGCTCGGTTCTGCCCGCGGTCGCGTACGTTGAACTCGTGATCCTCGCGCTCGCGACATGGGCTCAAGCGCTGCAAAGTTTGCGCGGGCAAGTGATCGGGCTATGCGTGGCGAGCGGGCTAACCGTCTTCGCGACGGTGCTTTGGTATCTCTCACGCGAATACCGGCCCGAATCGAATGACTGGTTGCAGTACGTGAGCCCGATCGTCGCGGCGCTGCGCGTTCTGGACCAATCTGGGAAAATCTGGGCTTTCGCCGTGATTCCACTCGCAATTTGGCTTGTCGGTGTTATCGTTCTGCTCGCGCATCGAAGGCCTGCCCGGACGCCGTGACATCTTCTCCACCGAGTTATCCACAACGATTTTCTCGGTGCCTGCGTGCTAAGTCGCGGTAAATTCTGGCCCTTCGGTTGATCACCCTCATCGACTTTAAGATTTGTCTTACGTCCGGAAAATTTTGGCTTGAAGGCGTGGGAATTCGTGGTACATATGCCCAGATAGGACGCCGTCGGAACTAATAGACAGTGCAGCACGCAATCTTCATCGGAGAGTTCGAGCTCTCCATCGACCATAAAGGAAGACTGCTTTGTCCGGCGGAGCTGAGACGTTGCATTGATCCTGCTCGCGACGGAGAAGCGTTTTATCTGGTCGTTGGAGTCAATCGAAAACCCTGGCTCTGGCCGGAAAAGACGTACGAAAGAATCGTTTCGCAAGAGGAATCTGATCTGACGCCGGACGAAGATGAGTTGGCCTTCAATCAGATTTACTTTGCGATGGCCAGCAGAGTGGAGCCGGACAAGCAAGGTCGAATCCTGATCCCGGACAAAGTGCTCCGGCGAACGGGAACGGAAAAAGAGATCACGCTGATCGGTGCGAAGGACCATTTGGAGTTGTGGAATCGCCCCGACTGGGATCGGCGGTTTGAAGAGAATCTTGATCGTCTGCAGGAGCTGGCGATCAAGCGTAGGCAGGCTCGCAAGCAACCGTAGCGCAGTCCCATCATTACTGCGGCGCTGGCGAGTCGAGTGCAGGGGAACAAATCGGGAAGACGCATGCAGGGATGGCAGGGTCTTCTTTCACGTACAACTGAATAGCCGTTTCGGTGCCACGCTCGATCACGCGAGCAAAGAGAGCAAGGACGCTCCGCGCCTGAGGTCTATCTACACCACGGTGGAATCCGTTCAGGTGAGATGTGACCTTCGGCGATCGCACGGGAGGATCGGGGTGTCCCGGCGCGCCGGGATTCCGTCGCCGCGGGAGGGTTGTGTCGCAGCGACGCAAGAAAGGGGCCCTGTTCGCGCGCTCCGTCGCGCATCGCCAACCAGGATGGGAAGCGATTGTTGCGAGCAGCGTTCGAACAGGCCCACCGAAGCGAACGAAACGCTCGATTGGGCGGGAAGGCAGGTTCACAGCGACATCGGCTGCAACCCAAGGACTGGGGTCAGCCGAGGGACGGAAGCTTAGGGTGGAGTCATCATCACGGATGGAGTTCGGACCAGGCCTGGGATCCCGGTTCGAGGGCACGGACGCCCGGCTCTACTTTGTATCGCACACGCATCGCCAAAGGACGGGCGATCGCGCAGTCGATGTCGCTGGAACTTGTTCGCCGCTGCGTTCGAGCTTGGGTTCGAAATCGTCGCGAGGTCTGGGAATTTCTCGCGAAGACGCCACATCGCCCCATTTGCTCGACCGGGCAAACATCGCCCGAACAGCCCGTTCCGATTATCCGCCTCCTTCTGCCGATTGCAAGCGTAATCCGGATTCCTTAGTGTCGATTCATGGAATTGCCTGAGACCGGCCACGATCCCGTTTTGATGCAGGAGGTTCTGGCCGACCTCAGCATCCGTCCGGGCATCACTTACGTTGACTGTACTCTCGGCCGGGCGGGCCACTCTTCTGCAGTCGCGCGCGTTCTCGGACCTGACGGTCTGCTCATCGGCCTCGATGCCGACCCGCGCAACCTTATCTTCGCCAAAGAGCGGCTCGCGGACGCCCCTTGCCGGGTTCGGCTCTTCCATGCGAACTTCGCGGAGCTCCAGGATGTCCTGAGCGAAGCGGGGATCACAGCAGTTGATGCCCTTCTCGCCGACCTGGGCCTTTCCACGAACCAGCTTTTCGATCCCGCGTACGGTTTGTCCTTCGCGCAGCCGATGCCGCTCGACATGCGCATTGATCCGCGGGTCACGCAAACCGCCGCGGATTTAGTGAACGAATTGCGAGAAGAAGACCTCGCGAACGTCCTATATCAATTGGCACAGGAACGTTATTCGCGAAGAATCGCGCGAAAAATTGTCGATGCGAGACGCGTTTCGCCGATCAAGACAACGGACAGGTTGGCGGAGCTTGTGAGATCCGCCATACCGAAGCGGGGCGGAGCCCCGGAAAAGATCGATCCCGCCACTCGAACGTTCATGGCCTTGCGAATGGCCGTGAACCACGAGATGGAAAACCTTGCGAGCCTGCTGGAGCAGGCCCCCAAGGCCCTGAAACCTGGCGGGCGAGTGGGAATCATCAGTTTCCACTCGATGGAAGATCGAGCGGTGAAGCAAGCGTTTCGGTCGATGGAGCAGACCGGCTTTTTGCGTCTCGTCACAAAAAAGCCCCTCACCCCCACCGACGCCGAGATCACAGCCAACCCCCGATCGCGTTCCGCCAAACTCCGCATCGCTGAGAGAAAATAGTTGCCAGTTTTCAGTTGGCAGTTGTCAGTGAGGACGACTGCATTTCACTGTCAACTGACAACTGCCAACTGACAACTCTTCTGCTGAGGGACGACATGACGCGCGAGACCAAAATCGGACTACTGGTGGGACTGGCATTCATCATCGTGATCGGGATTCTTCTCTCCGATCATCTCACCAGCTCGACCGAGCCTCCGCAGGCGTCGCTCGGACAGGTCGGCAACAACGTGCGCCAGACCACCGTGACGCCCGGCGCGACCGCCCCGCCGATCACCGCCGTCGTGACCCCGCAGGTGCAGCCGCAGCAGCCGGTCATGACGCAGCAGGAAGCGAATCGTCCGCAGCCCGTGCAGATCATCAACGTCGGACCGACACAATCTCAACCGCAGCAGCCGCGGAGCGTCGTCGCGATTCAACCGCCGGCGCAACCGCAACAACGACAGCAGCCGCAACCCCAGGACGAGGTCGCACAGAACGACAACAGCAGCAACGACGTCCCCATCACGCGCACGCCGACGGTCAAAGGCTCGATCGGCGACGTCGCTCAGCAAGTCGGCGAGCCGCTCGTGGGATTGCATGGTGAAACCGTCACGACGTCGAACGGCAACTCGAGCTCCAACCCATCGCAGACGCAAAAGCAGCCGGTGATCGTCGCCACGAACGCGGGCAAGCAGTACAAGGCGGAAGAGGGCGACAGCGTCTCGTCGATGGCCCGCAAGTTTATGGGCGCGAACACGAAAGCAAACCGCGATGCGATCGTCGCCGCCAACCCGTCGCTCCAGGCGAACCCGGATCGGATTATCTCGGGCCATACGTATCTGATCCCGAATGCAGTCGATTCGAGCGCGTCATCGCAACAGCCGACGCAGGCCCCCGTTCAGCCTTCGACGCCGGCTGCTCCGAGCAAGCCGCAGACCGCGTCGTCCGACTCGAGCAGTTCGCCGAACGATAACGTCTATGTCGTGAAGGCCGGCGACAACCTCTCGAAGATCGCCGTCATGCAATGCGGCGACGGCGGCGCCGTGACCGCCATCAAGGACCTGAACAAGGACATCCTCAAGGACAGCGACGTGATCCAAGTCGGAATGAAACTGCGATTGCCGAGCAAGCCGTTGGCGTCGGCGGCGAACTGACTCACGACCACAACTGTCATCCTGAGCGAAGCGAAGGATCTCGACTTCGAAAGCAACTCTCGATCCGAGATCCTTCGCTTCGCTCAGGATGACACACACTCGCAACGGATTGCGATCATGCTCAAACTCCTCCTCTGCATCCTCTCCGCCACCGCGATCAGCGTTGTGCTGCTTCAGCTCCGTCAACAACGTCTCGAGCTGAACTACCAGGCGAATCGTCTGCACACCGATATCGAAAAGACGCAGTCCAAGCTCTGGAACCAGCAGCTGCAGATCGCGATGTTCACCGCGCCCAACGCCATCGCGAAAACCGTCGGCGATCAGGATCTGAAGATGGTCCCGCAAGCGCCGATTCCCGCGCTCAAGACGAACTGGATCGACCCCGCCGACGACCCGCACGCGGAGTGACCAACGGTTCTTTGAGTCTCGTAGGGTGCGCTTCAGCGCACCTGTTATTTCGTCTCTGCGCAAATGAATAACCGGTGCGCTGAAGCGCACCCTACATCACCGCATCGCCGGTAGATCGCTCAGTGACAGAAAACGCGCGAAGTAATCGCGCTGGGTCATGATCTCATCGTGCGGCAAATCTTCGGTGTGAATGAAAAGCGCTTCGCGCTGTTTGAGGAAGTCGTCCGACAGATCTTTCTCCATCGTCAGGTCGTACTTCGTGCCGGCCTTTTTCAGGAGCGTGAGCAACTCGAAATTCGCGGGGGCGAGATGGGCCGTGAAGATGCTGACGAGGCGGCGATTCTTGCCGCCGGCGATCCAGTTCGCGTAGTTTTCGAGTCCGCCGTAGCTCGAGTCGAAGAGCAGGACGTCCGTGATGTGATCCGTGAGTCCACCTTTCGCGCAGAACACGCTCACCGCGTTGTATCCGCCGCTGTGCGCGGTCAGAGTGATGTGGCCGATCTCGGTCGATGGGACCTTTTTCTCCATGTGAAGGAACTCGACCACTTCGCGCACCATCGCCTCGAATCCCCCCGCGTCTTCCATCTTGCCGAATCCGGAATCCGGCACATCCCGCGGCCCCTGCGGAATGATCAAGATCGCGTTTCGCCCGCTCTTGTTGAGCTCGTCGATCATCTGATAGTGCGTAATCACGTTGTCGACATGATTGCGATGGCCGTGGAAGTGAACGACGAGATCGACGCGTTCGCCGGGCGTGAAGCCCTTCGGAATGACAATGCCGATCGTACTGTCCTGGTAATGCTCGGGGCCGAACGATTCGGTTTTGTTCTTGAACCCCTCCGCGCGGCTTGGATGCGGATACGGCGCATGCGCGAACGGGCGAAGCATCACCTGCGCCCCCGATTCATCAAGCCAGCGGCCGCTCGGTCGAGTGGTTGGAGTTTCAGCGGCAAAAACACTTAGCGCAGTGACAACCGAAAGGAGCGAGCTCAGGAATTGCATGCGCAGATGTTACCCGCGGACCTGATTGTTTGAGTTTTGCACCGTTGATTGCGTCGTCGAGGGTCGCGTCGCCGGGCGCTGCTTTCCGCTCACTTCGAGCTTCCCGCCTTTTGCGGGGCGAATCACGTATTCGACGCCGCTCAGAACTCGAATCTCCGTCGCTTCCTTTTCTCCGGGCAACTCGACCTTCACCGCGGGCGGACGCCCGACCGTGTGCTCGCGCGTGTAGTTTGGCCGCAGCTCGTACGCTTGCCCTTCGACGGTATACCGGATCGTCGCGCTCGAACGATTTTGGATCGAGAAGGTCGTCGCCGCGGACTTCGGCCGGCCGAACATTTGCACGGCGTAGTATTTCCCGTCGTTCGCCTTCGCGATCGCGACACCGATATCGGTGACGTCCGGATCGAGCATATTCTTTCGATGCTCGGGCGAATGCTCCCACCCCTGCGCAAAACCATCCGCGAGTTTATCCGTCGTGAAGCCTTCCGAATTCGACTGCCACGCGATGTTCTCGTTGATCACCGCATACTCATAGCCGTGCTTCGTCGCGCGCTCGGAAGGCAGGTGCCCGTCCGCGTCGTGTCCGTACTTCCCTGACTCGGCCATGAACTTCGCGAAATAGTCGGCGGTGTCGTTGAGCTTATCGTTCGGTTTGACCGGGTCGAGACCGTTCTCTTTGCGCAGGGCGTTGGTCTGATCGACGACGGAAGTAATGGCTTTGCCGAGATCCGGCTGATCCAATTGCTCGGCATGTGCAACCCATGCGATCGTGCAACAGGCGACCAGGAAACAAATTGAACCGCGAACCTGCATAACCGAGATGTTACCGGGAAGATCGTCGAATGAAGAAGACCGAAGAACACAATATTCTATAAGACGATTTTGGGAATAAGGCTGCTTTTGAAAGAGTTTCTCGCGTTAGTAAAGGTTGTCGCGATGGCGCGTCGACAATCGCATTGGTCACCATCGTTTGACGCAAAACGTCAGAGGGTTTTGCGCGATGAATACTGAAAGTTTCATTGCACGCGGTGTGTGAAACTATTATAGTGCGCCACGCACATCTAGGTATGTGACGGATCGTTCATTCCTGCGGTTTAGAATCGCGATAAACCCAGTCTCGGCCTTGAGGCCGCCTTTTGAGAGGTCAACATGCGTCACATCCGTCGCGGTTTTACCCTCGTGGAATTGCTCGTGGTCATCGGCATCATTGCGGTGCTGATCTCCATTCTTTTACCGGCGCTCAGCGCCGCGCGCAAGCAGGCCAACACGGTGAAGTGTCTGGCTTCGCTGAAGGAGATCGGAAACTGTTACTCCATGTACGCGGTGGAGAACAAGGGCTGGTGGCCAGTCTGCAGCTACGAGAGCTATATACGTGATTCGGACGGCGTGGCGGTCGTTTGGTACTGGTATAACTTCATCCAGAAATACGGGACTCGCTATCAATTGAATACTGCGTCGACCGCTTCATCGGACCAAGCGAACGGACGAAACACCATCTTCTGGGGATGTCCGGAGTTTCAAGCCTTCTACAGCCCATCTGCCAATTACACATCCGGCTACAACGTGACTGATACGGGCTACGGCATGAACTATGCCCCGACCTGCACTGCGGATTATCCTGCATTCGGCAAAACCATCAAACCAACCGACAAGGCCCAATGGCGCTCTTTCACGGGTGGCCACGGCAATTTCTTCAAGCAAACTCAATGGACCCATTCGTCTGAGCGCGGTTTGGTCGGTGATGCCAACTTTTACGTGCTTCAAGAGATCGATGATCAGGATTCTTATATCCTGACCGATCCCACCCGAGTTCCACCGCAAAAGATCTGGAACCCACTCACGATCTGGTCCACCTCAATCCCTTATACCGGTCAGATCGACTACGATTTTTACCGTCATGGCAGTTATCCCCCCATCGGAACCATCAACGGTTCGCAGTCGCTCCTCGACGGAAACAACAAGACGCACCTGCCCTCCTACGGTGGCATCAAGTACGGTGGCAAGGTTAAGTACAATCTGCTCTATTGCGACGGGCACGCTTCTACTCTGGTCACCATCCCGGAAGGCTACCGGGCCCTTCGCATGAAGTTCCCTGGCTAATCGGAAACGCTCGCAAACTTCGAAGGCGTTCAGCCCCGCACTTGTGCGGGGCTGAACTTTTTTGCAGGATGCATCGATCGCCCGCTCCATGCGCCACCACCGCACGATCCTGATCCTTTTTCTCGGATCGCTTTGCACGCTCGCCTATCTCCCGAGCCTCGGCGGGCCGCTTCTTCAATTCGATGACACGATGCTCATCTCGGAAAATCCGCAAGTGCGCGCGGGCGCGCAAGGGCTGGTTGAAATCTGGAAGGGCCATTCGCTCGATTACTATCCGCTGTCGCTCACGCTCTTCTGGATCGAATGGCACGCGGGTGGAGGGTTGCCGCAAATCTTTCGCGTGGTGAATCTGGCGCTCCACCTGATCGCAGCAGGACTGCTTGCATATCTGCTTTCAATGTGGCTCCCGGGAAGGCGACGCTCCTGCCGAGCTGATCCGTCGGCGGGAGACGAACGGTTCGGCAGGACCCTCGCCTTCCCGACGGAACGCGGCGCACTCATCTGGTTCATCGTCGCCTTGTGGATGCTCCATCCGCTCAGCGTTGCGAGCGTCGCGTGGGTGTCGGAACAGAAGAACACGCTGTCGGCCGTCTTCGCTCTGGCATCCGCGATCGCGTTCACGCGAAGTCTTATCTCCAATCGGCCGGCGCCATACATCCTCGCCCTGCTGCTCTTCGCGCTATCGCTCCTGGCAAAGGCGGCGTTCGTGGGTCTGCCGCTTATTCTGCTCGTGATGATCTGGTGGCGATTGGGTCGAGTGCCGAAACGCGAAGTAATTCGACTCGCGCCGATGCTTGCGCTCTCGATCGTTTTCTCGATCACCGCGATCTGGTTTCAGGCGCGGCACGTCGCGCAGATCGGTAACGACGCAGGGCCGATTCTCATCCGCGTCGTTCGGGCAGGATGGGCTGCGTGGTTTTACCTGTGGAAGATGATCGCCCCGATACGTTTGACCCCCATCTATCCCCGCTGGCGCGTTGACCCGACGAATCCGCTTCACTGGCTCCCGCTAATCGCGCTCATAGCAGTCATCGCCGCAATCCTGATGTCACGACGCCGCGGGTGGATCGTGATGATGCTGGCGGGACTGCTCCTGCTCGCCCCGATCATCGGGCTGGCCAATTCAAGCTTCTTCCGCCTCTCGTACGTCGCCGATCACTGGACCTATCCCGCACTGATGGTATTCGCCGTCGCGGTCGGTTGCGCGCTCGCGCGGTCGCCGCGCAAAACGCAAACGTCAGTCGCGATTGTCGCCGTGGTGATCCTGCTGCCGCTCACCTGGCGTCGCGCCGCGGTGTATCACGACACGCTTTCGCTGTGGGAAGACGCGGTGCGGAAGAATCCAACGAGCTACGCGATCTATACGAACCTCGCATGGGCGTATGTCGACGCGAACGAGCTTCCCCAAGCGTTGATCGCCGCCGAGCACGCTGCTCAGCTCGCCCCCGATGAGCCTGATGTGCAGCAAACGCTCGCGGCCGTGCGACGTCGGGCGGAAGCGGAGGACCACACCCCCAAATAAATAGAACCGCCTGTTGGTCACAGACGGTTCTCCGCGAACGATTCTAATCCGACGTCAAACTCAGTTACCCAGGCCAGCGCATCCGAACGGCACGGTATTTCCGCACGGCTCTTTTTCCGGATCATGCGACCGCCGCGCGACCACGTACATGCCGGAAGCGATTTCGCAGCCAAAACGCCGAGCCAATCAGCGCGAGCGTTGATGATCCCACGTGCGCTGCCGGGGGCAATGGAACGCTGGCCGAATCGTCCGCGACAATCCGAATACCGGCTGGATATGTTGCCCCGATGTCCCACAGGCGTAGGGTAAAGCTCGCCGAGCTTCCGATTGCCGATCCCCACGATTGGTAATCCTCATCCTCGGCATAGTGCGAACTGAGGATCACGCTGATTGTATAAGTGCCCGCCCCCAATTGGACCGTGCCCGTATTCAAACTCTTGTTGTCATCAAACGTCAGGTCGTTCGCCAACGGCTGTTCGGAATCGGGTGTGCCTTCCTGATTGTCCATCAATGCGCCCGAGGCAAGCGAGTAGCCGGTAACCTCGACTGATGCTGCAGACTCTCCGTATTCGTTCGGACCGCCGAAGAAACTCCCGCCTGCGTCTGTCGTCGCACTCAAAGACATGTTGATAGTCCCAGTAGTGGCGAAACCGAGTGCAAACGTGCTGTGTGCATCAGCCTCTCCCGTCTGATCACCCATATTTGCATAGGTAGACGCGGTGAATGATCCCGTTATTTTTATACGATGAAGGGACGTTGGATGTCTGATCCGCATACGCGGACACATGCAGACTCGGATGTTCATAGTCGGTGACGCTATTTTACCATGAGCCAGTAGTAGGCCCGGTAGACGTCTGTAGACTTCCCGCGTCAGCAATGATCTGTCGGCTCACTCCGCTGGAATCTAGAGTGAACCCCGCATGAAGCGGCACGGCGCTGAACAGTGTCACAAGCAGAACAACGGTCCAACGAAACGACACGAACGTACGCTTCCTCATGGCTACCTCCCTGTGGAAAGCTCTGCCGACGCGCGCAAAAGCTGCGGCATCGAACGTGAGCAAAGGTCATTGGTAGCGAATCTCGCACTTCAGATTTGACCCCTTCCTGCCGCGCCCCAAGGGCGGAACTCGGAACGTATTATTAAGCCTGACTCGCGACAACGTGAAAAACCTTCGAAAGCCATCCGGGACTGCATCCGAAGGTTTTCAGTAAATCGAAGGTTTATCGAAGTAAATCAGCCAGGATATCGCATCCGCAGCGAGCGAATGGCCTCGGTTCGTTCCGCGAGGGTGGAGACGTGGCCATCGCAATAGAGAATGTTGTAAGCGACCTTGCCGCCGGTCTTACTGAATGTAATGCCGTCGCCACTTGGTCCGGGATATTTGCCGTGACGATACGTGTCAACGAGGGTGCTGCCCGCATAGGGCAGGATCGGATTGGTATTGAAGAGAAGTTTCTGCCCGGGCATGATTCCATTGGCGGGAGCAGCAAGGCAGTCATCGAGCCAGAAATTGCAGTCCGCGACGAGCGCCCGTTCCGTGGGGTGTGTCCAAAACTTTGCCTTGAAGAATCCACCCGAAACCGGGTCTCCCGCATCCATCGTCGCTGCCCCCTTATTCGGTACTCCTGCGCCTACCCGGTCGCTTGATGAAAACAGCGGGTACGGGTTCATGCCATACCCCAACTGCGTGCGATTGACTCCGCCGATTGCGCCCGAGGCATAGCCCTGCCACTCGGTACAGCCCCAGAAAATGCTTCGCCGTGCGTCCGCTGCTTCGCCGGCATTGGTCGAAGTCGTGCCTAGTTTCGATTTCGTGGCATACTTCGTCAGAAAGGTGTACCAATAGCCTGCGTTCCCGCCCGCGTCGGGGTATTTCGTGTCATCGATCGTATACTGGTTTGCGAGGGGTGAACTCGCCGGGACATACGTGTTGCAATCGACGCGCGCCACCGGCCAGTAGCCTTTGCTATCGATGTAGTAGAACTGGAAGCAGTTCCCGATCTCTCGTAGTTGCGCTGCACACTTGATCGCGTTCGCCTGCCTGCGAGCCGAAGACAGCGCGGGCAGCAGGATCGAAATCAGCAATGCGATGATTGCGATAACCACCAGGAGTTCCACGAGTGTAAACGCACGCCGTTTGCGCATGATATACCTCCCTGAAAAAACCGTTGAAATGATTCCACATCGCCGAAAGCGCTAACTTGCGACGAAAGATGTGAACGGTCAGTACATCAGCGTCTGACGCTGAAACGAAACACGCAGCATTGCAGAGTGGCACGTCCTTCACAGAAGGCGGCGCCGATCCGCGAACTCGTAACCGTTCGTGGAAAATCCAGTTATACAGAATAAACCCGGCCGGCGAAATTCCGCAAATTATGCAGGAATACGCCACCGCCAATACCCCGCGAGTGCAATCTTGCTTACGCAGGAAACACTCACGTGGACCGCTCAGTCGAATTTCCACTAGCGCCAAATCCTCCCGTTAGCCGATGTAGTTATCGGACCTTTACGGAATCGCCATGGTCATTTTCTCGCCGCAGTTCTCCGCCCGTCGTGCCGCCGTCATCATGCTCCTCGTCGGAGGCGCTTTCGTCGCGCTCATCGGGCGCGTCGCGTACCTGCAAACCTACGGCCGGCAGCAAACCATCGAGCGCGCCGACCGGCAGCAACATCAATCCGAAATTCTCCGCGCCCGCCGTGGGAGCATCTTCGACGCCAACGGCATGCTGATGGCCGGCACCGTGCAAACGCAATCGCTCTACTGCGACCCGAAGTTCATGCAGGACTGCTATCAGGAAGACGGCAAGAGCCTGGTGATGATGGATCAGGACATCGACAAGCTCGCCAAGCTCATCGACAAGAATCCCATCGAGCTGAGCGAGCTCATCGGGGACAAATCGAGCAGCCGCTTTGTAAAGATCGCCGAGCATCTCGACGATCGCACGGTGGCGGAGATCGACAAGCTGGACATGCCGGGCCTGGGCACGATGCCGACCGACGAGCGTTATTACCCGATGGGCTCGATCGCGGCACACATCCTCGGCGGAGTGCAGAAGGACAATGTCGGGCTCGAAGGCATCGAGCTGAAGTATGAGAAGCTCCTCGCGGGCAAAGAAGGTTTCAAGCGCGTGCTGAAAGATGCGCGCCGCCGTCCGATTGCCGTCGCCGCGGAAGATTACCTTCCGCCGCAGAATGGGCAGCATTTGATCCTCACCATCGACGCCAACATTCAGATGATCGCTGAGCAGGAACTCGCGCGCGTGTGCACCGATTACCGCGCCAACCGCGGCGAAGTCGTCGTGATGGATCCGAAGACCGGCGACGTGCTGGCGCTGGGCAACTGGCCGAATTTCAATCCGCAGAACCTGGAAGATTCCAAGCCGGAAGTCCGCCGCGACCGTGCGCTCACCGACCCGTACGAACCCGGCTCGACGATCAAGCCGTTCGTCGCGGGTCCCGCGCTGGAATGGAAAATCACGCGCCCCGGCGAGGTGTTCCCGGTTCACGGTCCGCACTACAAATCCCCGCTGCGCTCGAAGCTAGTCACCGACGTGCACGGCTACGATCAGCTCGCGTTCTGGGATGTGCTGGTGAAGTCGAGCAACATCGGCATGACGATGCTCGGCGAACGCATGGGCAAGGATAGGGTTTACAACGCGCTCAAATGCTTCAAGTTCGGTGTGCCGACCGGTGTCGAACTGCCCGGCGAAGATCCCGGCCTCGTGAAGCCCGTCGCCAAGTGGGGATCGTCCGATTTGTGCTCGGCGGTGCAGGGCTACTCGATCATGGTCACGCCGATGCAGCTCTGCCGCGGATTTTGTGCGTACGCAAACGGCGGACGACTCGTCGAGCCACACCTGATCAAAGGCGTGCTCGATGCAGACGGTGAAATCGTTTCCCGCGCAAAACCTTCCGCGCTCGAACTGATGCCGGAAGCGGTCGATCGCGCGACGTCGCTCGAAGTGCGACGCATCCTGGCCGACGTTCCGATTCGTGGCACCGCGAAAGGCGCCGCGAGCAAGATTTACAACATCTTTGGCAAGACCGGCACCGCGCACGTCAGCCAAGGCGCCAGTGGATATGCGAATAAGTACACGAGCAGCTTCTTGTGCGGCGCGCCATTCGAAAATCCGCGGCTGGTCGTCGCGATGATCGTGCACGAACCGGATCCGGAGTACGCGAAGGAACACCACATGAGCTACTACGGCGGTGCCGTCGCCGCCCCGGGCGCGACGCGTATCATCGATCGCGCGCTTGCGTATCTCCAAGTCCCCGAGTCCCCCGCGGTTCCCCCGCCCCCGCCCGCAATCGCGGCCGTGCTGTACGATTACCACGCGAATCTCTACGGAGACAAATCCGTCTCGGCGCGAGATGCGCTTAAAGACTAGCGATTTGATTCTCGTAGGGTCCGCTTCAGCGGACCGGTTATTCATTCGCTCCTACAGCAAATAACCGGCCCGCTGACGCGGACCGGACAATGCAATTTGACCTTCGCCGTTAGTCAGTGCACACTTCCCATATGATCCGGCTGAAGGCGCCGCAGCGGCGCGAGCAACTCATTGAGGTCGCCACCAAACTCTTCGCCAAGAGCGGCTACGAAGCCACCACTACCGCGGCCATTGCCGAGGCCGCGGGTGTCACCGAGCCGATTCTCTATCGCCATTTCAAAAGCAAGCAGGAGTTGTTCGTCGCAATCGTGCGCGAGATGAGCGAGCAGACGATGCAGCAGTGGCGGGCGACAATTGAGGACGTGACCGATCCGGCGGAGCGCATTCGGCGAATCTGCGAAGGCATTCCCGATCACATCAAGCGGCTGAGCGATGCGTATCACGTCCTGCACGGCGCGCTCGCGACCAGCCGCGACAAGAAAGTCATCGCCGTCGTGCGCGAGCATTATCAGCAGATCGAAGATTTCTTCGGCAAGCTTGTGACCGAAGGCATGAAGGCCGGCGTCTTCCGCAAAAATCAAAACCCCAAATCCGCCGCCTGGCATTTCATCTGGGCCGGCATCGGCTACGCGATGATCCACCTGAACCTCGGCGGCGCCGATCGCGCCGTCACCGAAGACACCATAGAATCCATCCTCCGCGGATTGCGGGCGTGATCATTCGCCGACCGCCTCAAGCGCACTCTGGATGAGAATGGGTGACAGGTACAGCCCACTCTTCTGCAGATCGTCTACAACCCGCCTCAGTGATGGGACGATCTGAAGACGGCGAGCCTCGACCGCCAACCAAAGGGTCCCTCGGATTGTTAACGCAAGGGTCACTGCGGCGCGCCGCGCGGCAAGATCATCGAGGATGAGAGTAGCGCCGCTCGTCTTCAAGCCAAGCGCCATCACGGATAGCTCGCCTACACCGAGTTTGAAACGAGCGACTTCTTGTGGAATCACCGGCACACGCACGATTTCAAAGCGCGCGGACTTCACGAGCGCGACGGCAGGATCGGCCGCACCCAGAGCTTCAACCTCTGCCACGACAGCATCCGGAACGAGGCGCTATCCCTGGATTGCGTCGATAAGTTCGGGATGACCGGCATTGGTCAGCGAGATCAACGGCGATGCGTTGAATATCGCTGTTCCGTTCATGACTTCTTATTATTGACGAACTCTTCGTAATCGGTTTGAAAAACATCGACACGCGCGCGACCGAGGGCAAGAATGAAGTCCCGTCGGTTCAGCCCGGCTGCTTCAGCGGCGCGCTCTTGCGAGAGCTTGCCTTGGGCGTACCAATAAATCGCAGCCGCGACTCGCAGGTCCTCAGCCAGCTGCTCGCACGACTCGCCAAGTGCAGCGAGCGCTCCTTCGGGAAAGTTGACATTGATTGTCGTCACGACGCCTCAATCATACCTGATCGCGGCTACCGCCGCTTCTTTTTCTTGTTGCGGTCCTTGGGCGCCTGCCAGCCGCTCTTTTTTGTTTTGATCATTGGGCCACCCGGTTGGCCTAAACCAGCCAAGCCGCCGCCCATCAGGCCTTTCATCAGCTTGAGCTTGCCGAGCATTCCCATTCCGCCGACGGCGCGCATCATGCTGCGGCTCATCTCGAACTGCTTCATGAACTGGCCGACTTCCTGCACATCCACGCCAGCGCCGCGCGCGATGCGGCGCCGCCGCGGGCCGTCGAGCGAATCGGGGTTCGCGCGCTCCTTGCGATTCATCGAATCGTAGATCGCCTTCATCCGGCCCATCTGTCCTTCGATTTCGCCTTCGCCCTGGCCGAACTGTTTCGTGAGTTGATCCATGCCGGGAATCATGCCGATCACTTTGCTCATCGGGCCCAGCCGCTTGATCTGCGTCATCTGCGACATGAAATCGTCCAGCGTGAACGTGCCCTTCTCCATCTTCTCCTGGAGCTTGGCCTGTTCTTCCTGGTCAAACTTTTCCATCGCCTCGCTGACGAGGCCGACGATGTCGCCCATGCCGAGGATGCGCTGGGCCATGCCTTCGGGGCGGAACTCTTCGAGGCGGTCGAGCTTTTCACCGACGCCGAGGAATTTCACCGGCTTGCCCGTGACCATCTTCGCGCTGAGCAGCGCGCCGCCGCGGGTGTCGGAGTCGAACTTGGTGAGGATCAGTCCGTCGAGCTCGAGCTGTTCGTTGAACCGTCGCGCTGATTCGACCGCGTCCTGACCGGTCATCGCATCAAGCACGAGATAGATCTGGTGCGGCTTGGCCTGCTCGTTCACATCGCGCAGCTCGGCCATCAACTCTTCGTCGATCGCCAATCGACCGGCGGTGTCGAGGATCACCACATCGCGACCGGTCTTCTTCGCTTCCGCGATCGCGGCCCGACTCACCGCGACTGCGGCACCACGCGGCACGTTTCCATGTTCGCCGATCTTCGAATCATCCGCGTAAACCGGCACGCCAACCTGCTCGCCGAGCGTGCGCAGCTGCGCGACCGCCGCGGGACGCTGCAGGTCCACCGCCGCAAGCATCGGGTTCATGCCGCGGCCCTTGAGCATCATCGCGAGCTTGCCGCAGGTCGTCGTTTTGCCCGAGCCCTGCAACCCGCACATCATGATGACCGTCGGTCCGGGCTGCACGAAATAGATCCGCGTATCGACCGGACCCATCAGATTGACGAGCTCGTCGTACACGATCTTCACCATCAGCTGCCCCGGCTGCAGGCTGTGAATGACCTCCTGCCCCAGCGCCTTGGTGATGACGTGCTCGGTGAATTCGTTGACGACCTTCAGGTTGACGTCGGCCTCAAGCAGCGCCGTCCGCACCTCGCGCATCGATTCCCGAATGTTCTCTTCGCTGATACGCCCACGGCCCGAGAGCGAACGAAATACGCCGGAAAGTTTGTCGGTTAACGTGTCGAACATGATTCCGTAGATGGTAGCCGGGATTAAATCAGAAGAAAATGAACCACGAATGGACACGAATGAGCACGAATGAAATGCCTTTATTCGTGAAGATTCGTGTTCATTCGTGGTTCAAATCCTTCATCGAACGAGCGAGCGGAGCGTTTCGAGATTCACTTCATCCCAGTCGCGGCCTTGATCGTCTTTGTCTTTCGGTGTTTCGAGAATCTTCGGGACATCATCCCAGGCGGCATCGTTGACGATGGGTTTGAAACCTTCGAGCCCGATCATGCCTTTGCCGATGTGATCGTGTCGATCGACGCGGCTGCCTAAAGCCTTCTTTGAATCGTTCAAGTGCCACACCTTCACGCGTTTCAGACCGATCGTCTTCTCAAGCTCCTTGCGAAACTTCGCGTACTTTCGTCCGCGGAAGTCATACCCCGCGGCGAAGAGATGCGCGGTATCGAGACAAACCGCCAGCCGCTTCGGCTCCTTCACACGTTCAATGATCTCCGCCAAATGCTCGAGCTTGCACCCGAGACAACTCCCCTGCCCTGCGGTGATCTCCAGACACGTGATCACCTTCGCGCCCGGCAGCTGACCATGAATCACATCCAGCGCCGCCGCCACCTTCGCGAGCCCCTTCTCCTCGCCCTCGCCCATGTGCGCGCCGGGATGCGTGACGAGATACGGAATGCCCAGCAGCTCGCACCGCCGCAGTTCTTCGATGAACAGCTCCACACTTTTCCGCCAAAACTCCGGATTGATCGCGGCGAGGTTGATGAGGTAGCTGTCGTGGCTGACGGTTCTCTTGAACTTCAGCCGCTTCTGATGCGCGGCCCAATCCGT
>JAICIO010000040.1 GCA_025924315.1 Phycisphaerae bacterium | reverse complement strand
GAATGACGCAACGGTCGCCCGACCGGTTGGGTGGGGGTGTTGGTTGCGCCAAGCCTTCTTCGTTAGCGAGGCGTTGTATCTCGTTTCTGACGCCTTTTCTCGATTTGTAGATCCTGCGCTCCTCTCTGGTGGACGGCTCGGAGTTCGCGCGCGAAAATGGTTTGGAAGTCACTTCTTATCCTGGACATCAAACTCCGCCGTGAGCGTCGTCGAATCCTTCACATCAACCTCCACGCTCGGCTGTGTAGACGAAACGACGCCTTTCCACTCGCGGAACTTGAACTTCCTGTTCGCCGGCTTGGTCGGCTGCGACGGATCCATGAACTCGCCGAGGCGCTGCGATGTGCCGTAGCCCGCGGGCGTTTTCATATCGGCCGGCACCGTGTCGACGATCTCGATCTTGTGCTTTCCCGGGCGATCGAAGGTGACCATGAATTTTCCAAAGTTCGGCCCCTGCTCGTATTGCGTGGTCCAGTGGCCGCTGTAGGTCCAGTAGTCGAAACCATCGACGCGGAAACGCACCTCGCCGAGCGCCGGCGCGGTGGTGACGGTCACCGTCGGCCCCGCGGCGGTTTGCAGCTCGCTTTGAGTTGACGGCGCGTAGAGATAAACGCGGCCGGCGAACGGCGGGATCGTCACCTTTCGCCCGGCAGTTTTGAGGTCAATCATGGCCTTCGGATCGCCGGCACGAGGGAATAGATCATTCAGATATGAAAACTTCACGGCCTCGGGCAGTTCAAACGTCCCGAGCTTTTGTTTGTCCGGATTCAGCACAACGAATCCGCGATCGAACAGTCGGTAGTAGACACCGCCCTGCTGCTGCTCGGCTCCAAGCGGCGGACCAAGACGAATCTGATACAGGATCGCAGTATCCGGATTCGAGAGCGGCACTCCGCCGTTCCACACGAACCCCGCCAACCGCGCTGACGCGTAACAGAAAAACGCATCTTCGCGCACGCCATAACCTGTGTGCCCAAGATAGCTGAGCGCCTGGATCTGTTTCCCCGCGGCGATGAGCGGCTGCAACTTGACGTCCTGTTCGTGCCAGTGCCCACTCCAATCGTACCAGCGATCTTTCGACACCCAGGTGCAGATGTAGGACTCGAGCATGTCGGCGTCGAGATACTTCCAATATTCGTGCGGCAGACCAACCGGATTCGCCGAATTCCCGAGCAACGCGCCATCCGCTTTATACTTCCGCACGATCTTGCGCACGCGGTCGAGCAACATCGCAAACGCGTGATTTGGGTCATCGCTGACGTGCTTGTGTTTGCCGAACTTCACCCCAAAGCACGGCGAGCGCGAGGAAAGATTATCGACGAAGAAACCGTCCGCCCCCAGCTTCATCACCTCTTCCGCCCACTTGCACATCGCATCCTGATATTCTGGACACGCGGGACAGATGGTGTACATGTTCTTGGCGTCTTCAGATTCCCAGAAGCTCGTCCGCCGAAGGTTCCCCTTCTCATCGACTTCGATGAACTCCGGGTGGTCCTTCAGGTTCACGCCTTGAAACGTGGTGGTCGCGAAGCCCTGGTAAAAGGAGGCATACGGGAAGCACCGGATCCCCAACGCATGGCAACGTTCAAAGAACTCGCGATTGACCGGGCAATGCGTGACGAACGCTACTTTCGATTCCGCCAATGCCTGCCAGTCCGCCGGCTGCGGCGAGAAGCCGTATGTTTCGGACTGGACGAGCCAATCGGGCGCGGACTCGCCGACGTCGAGCGACTTCGCCGCCGCAGCGCGGGTGGCCGCATCGGGCCATTCGGCGGCGCGCAATTGGGTGACCAGAAGGATGACGACGCAAAGAAATATGCCGAATCGCATGGTCTCAATTCTCAAGCGGCTGAAGCGATTGGACAAGCTCTCGGATCGCTGGAATGCAGCGATGAAGTGAGAGTGAGTACGGACGTGAAAAAGTGGCTGCGAAACATCGCGATCTGGTTCTGCGCGGCTGGCGTTGCGCTGTTCGCCGTTCTTTGGATTCGAGGATTGGTTCGCAAAGACCAGATCAGCGTGCCGATTGGGGCCGGCGGGGTCATCGTCACCTCGCATCCGTGTCACTTGATGATCCAGCGCGCTGATTTATTGTTCCCGCCCCTCCCCGCGTCGTGGAAAACATGGGATTCCCCAATCCCGGCGCGAATGGAGTATCTCGAGGTCCGCTTCATTCACGACCCGAACGCATGGTGCCTCTGGCTTCCGCACTGGCTTCCGATGCTGCTCCTTTCCGTCCTCCCGTTTTGGCATTTCGTGACACGATCACGGCAACGACGTCGCGCGACGCGGGGGCTATGCGTGAACTGTGGGTACGACCTCCGCGCCAGCGCCAATCGATGTCCTGAATGCGGCACGGAGAGGAGCGCGCCCAGCTCAAGCCTTTTTTGATCTCATGCTCGGTCCCTGCAACACCGCGGAATGTCAGAATTCCGCTGAGCCGATATTCTCGGACGCAGAGGCCCGCGGCGCGCCAATTTGTGGCTTATCGGGCGATCCCCCACCCTTGACACCAACCCGTTTGGTAGTCTATACTTGCTGTGCTCGGAACCCGTGATGGTGGCTACACGGTTTTTCAGCGAATGGGCTCTTTAAGACGCACTTAAATCTCAGCGAAAGCGAGAGGGGTTCCTGGTGGCGAAGTCATCTTCAAAGCCGAAGAGCAAAGCCTCTTCCAAACCGGTCGTTGCAAGCAAGTCTTCTGCGAAGTCGCACGTAGCACCGGCAAAGTCTGTGTCCAGACCAATCGTCACGTCCAAATTAGTCGATAGCAAAAAGGCCAAGGGTTTAGTCCGACCGGTCGCTGCGCCCGTTGCTGTAAAGCCGGCGCCGACCAAGTCTGTATCGAAGTCGGCAACCGCTGTGTTGTCGGCTCCCAAAAAAGGAGCCAAGGCCAAAGGGCCTGAAGTTGTTGTGAGAAAAGCAGAAAAACCACCGATTCTTCCGCCCCACCGTCCCGCGGTCGTGGCGGCGCCCGTCCCGACCAACGGCAAGCCGCGCAAGAACCAGGCGGGCATGAATGCCAAAGAACTCGAACACTACCGCGAACTACTGCTGCTCAAGCGCCGCGAGCTCGTGGGTGATATGAGTTCGATGGAGCGCGAGGCGCTTCGTTCAACCGGCACGAATCTTTCGAACCTGCCGCTGCACATGGCCGACCAGGGCACCGACAATTACGAGCAGGAATTTACGCTCGGCCTCGTCGAAAAGGACCGCCAGCTTCTCCGCGAGATCAACACCGCTCTCGCGAAGATCATGGACGGCAGCTACGGGATCTGCGAAGGCACTGGCAAGCCGATCAGCAAGCCGCGGCTCGAAGCGCAGCCGTGGGCGAAGTTCTCCATCGAACACGCCCGTGCGCTGGAAAAAGGCATGCTCCGGCGGTAGGCCAGAAATCCCAATGGCAAAATCCGAATTGACCCATGACACATCGCGTGGTCATTCATTGGTCATCGGTGCTTTGGCAAGTTCCCTTCGGTTGCGACTTCCCTACAATCCCAGCTGATGCTTCGCATTCCGCCATCTGACAACTTTCGTTCGCCGGCGGCGCTGGCGCGATTTGCGCTCGTGACCGTTCTTGGGCTGGGGCTCGACCTTTGGGTGAAGGTGGCGTCGTTCAAGCATCTGCTAATTGCGCAGTACACGCTCGCCGACGGAACGATCAAGGCGGAGTCGCGCGATTACACGCTGATCAAGAACATTCTCAATCTTCACGTCACGGTGAACCAGGGCGCGGTTTTCGGCATCGGCGAAGGCTATCGATGGGTGTTCGTGATCGTCTCGGTTCTGGCGATCGGCTTGCTCACGTATCTGTTCGCCGCAAGCGGCAAGCAGCGGTTCTATCAGTTTCTGCTCGGGCTGCTCCTCGCGGGTGTCTTGGGGAACATGTACGACCGCATTGCGTTCGGCTATGTGCGCGACATGATCTACGCGTTTCCCGGCGTGACATACGGCGACGTGCTTCATTCGCTCGCCCCGTCATCGATCGCAAACCGCGAACTGTTTCCGTGGATCTTCAACATCGCCGACTCAATGCTCTGCGTCGGCGTGTTTCTGATGCTTTGCTACAGCTTCTTCCACAAACCCGATTCGCGAGCATCGGAAGACGAAGCCGGTTCACCCGTCACAACTGGCGCATAAAAGTGTAGGGTCCGCTCCAGCGGACCGGTTACTCCCTGCGTCGAAAGGCAAGTAACCGGTCCGCTGAAGCGGACCCTACAAGAGCCTCAAGAATGCAGTTCACTACAACTGCCGCATGAACGCGACCAGGTCTGACTTGTCCTGCTGATTCAGCTTCAGCGAAAACACCAGATTGAAAAACTCAACCGTGTCCTCGAGCGTCAGGCAACGGCCGTCGTGAAGGTACGGCGGGCTGTCTTTGATCCCTCGCAACGTGAAGGTCTTGATCGGGCCATCGCCGGGCTCTTTCGTGAAGCGCTCCAGGTGCAGATCGTGCATCTGCATGTCCATATATGACTCGGTGGCGATGTGGCAGTTCGAGCATTGTGCCTTGCCGAAGAAGAGATCCTGCCCGCGGCGCTCTGCATCGGTCGCGAGCGCGGGGTTCAGCTTCATCGTCATTGGATCGAGCTTCGGCGCCGGCGGGAAGTCGAACATGTTCTGCATCTGGGCCATGTGCGTGACCTGAACCCGGTCGAAGATCATCGCGCCTTTCTTGAAAGCGTGAATCTGATCGCCGTTGAAGTAGGCCGTGCGATCTTCGAACTCAGTAAAGTCTTCGACGCTTCGCAGCGAGCGCTTCGATCCGTGAATCTGCTGATTAAACACGCCGCGCAGGCTGACCGTGTCGAGGCGGAAGCGTCGCTCTTGCGGCCGCTCGTCGGGGCTCAGGTGAAATTGTGCAGTCGTGTGGCCGTTCACGTGGCAATCAAGGCACGCGACGCCAAGCGACGGCTGCGCGGATTTGCGATCGTCCGTCGGATTGAATTCCTCTTGCGGAAGCGGGGTCAGCAGCAGCCGCAAGCCATCGAGCTGCACCGGCGTGAGGATGTCTTTGAAGAGGCGATAGTAGTTGTTGATCGAAACCGCTTCGCCACGAGAGACATCGCCCAGTTCCGGCCGACTCTGCAGGAAAATCGCCGGCGGAAATTCGGGAAGAAATGCGTCGGGCAGATCGAAATCCACGTCGAAGCGCTGCAAGCGCGGGAACTGTGTGATCTGCACCTGCGGGAAAACCTGCCCGCCGGTGGATTGCTTCGGATGCGGCAACGGCGGATACGGAAACGCCCCCGCCTGCTTGATGTCCGCGGGCTGCATGTCCGTGAGCTTTTCCCACGTCATTCCTTCCGCGAGTCGCGCGGTCGGCCCGACGCACAGCGGTTTGCCGCGCGACATCTTCATTTCCGGATCGAGTTTCGGCGTGAGGTTGTAGCGCGATTCGAGCAGCTTCTGCTGCTGCGCCATGACCTTCGGCTTGTCCGCGACATCCTGCTTCATCGTCTCTTCAAATGTCTGCATCGGCTTCTTCGCGTTGAGCGGATCGCGATAGAAATCGAAGCCCTTCACCTTTCCCTCGTCCGGTTGTTGTTGAAATGCGGTCGATGAAGGCTCTGCCTGCGTTGCGGAAAAGACGTTGGATTGATCGTGCTCGTTCTTCTGCTGCTCGGGCCGGGTCGCGGGAGCCGCGCGTGGCGATTGGAAATCCTGTATCGCATCGTACGGCGCGCTTGCCGGCGCGGTTCGACGCGCTTCGTCTTGCGCGAATGAGCGAACGACAAGAAGCGCGATTGTGAGAGAACCAACGAGCGCGACGAATGAGCGAAGCGTGTGACGGCGCACGGTGCCTCCTATGATCCCAAGAGGTGCGAAGGTAGTGAGGCTTCGCGAATCGCGAACCTCAGGATTTTCGGAAGCGTTTGATGGCGAGTACGATCTTGCGGATGACTGAGCGCGACGAACAGTTTCTTCGCCGAGCAATGCGGCTTTCGATGAATGGTCGTGGGACGACCGAGCCGAACCCGTCGGTTGGGTGCGTGATCGTGAAAGACGATCGCATCATTGGCGAAGGTTACACCCAACCGTTCGGCGGCCCGCACGCCGAGCCCACGGCTCTGGCAAGCTGCACCGAATCGCCGCGCGGCGCAACGGCGTATGTCACACTCGAGCCCTGTTGTCACACGAACAAGAAAACGCCGCCCTGCGCGCCGCGGTTGATCGAGGCGGGAATTGCGCGCGTGGTCATTGGGTGTCTGGATCCCAACGAGGATGTCGATGGCAAAGGCGTCGCGATGCTGCGCGCCGCCGGCATTGAAGTGGCGGGGCCAGCGCTGGAGGCGGAGGCGAAGCAGCTGATCGCGCCGTTCATCGGACGCATGAAGTTTCACCGGCCATACATCACGCTGAAGTGGGCGCAGTCGGCGGATGGCAAAATCAGCGGCGCGGGTGGCGCGCGGGCGCAGATCAGCAACGCTGCTTCGTCGCGATTGGTTCATAAACTGCGAGCGCGATCGGACGCAATACTCGTTGGAATTAACACGCTTCTCGCCGACGATCCACTCCTCACGGCGCGGAATGTTGAAGCATCGCGCTTGCAAACGCGCGTCATCCTCGACAGCCACCTTCGCACGCCGGTGACGTCGAAGATCGTGCAGAATAACGACGGCGACGTGCACATCTTCTTCGCCGCGAGTGAGTACGGATCGGAAAAGATGCGATCGCTGATGGCCAAGGGGATCAATTTGCACGTCGCCGACACCGATGACGCCGGCCGAATCTCGATCCCGATGCTGCTGAATCGCGATTTATTCACCGACTTCACGCATCTCCTCGTCGAGCCGGGTCCGACGCTGGCGAAGAGTTTTTTCGACGCCGGCGGCGCCGATCGGGTGTGGGTGATCGAGTCACCGAACAAAATCGGCGCGCACGATGCGATCGACGCGCCGCGTGTGCCAAATCGTTACGTGAAATCGGCTGAACTGAAGATCGACGGCGATGTTCTCAGCGAATATCTCGATACCGAGAGCGACTTGTTCTTTGCAGGCGCCCCCAGCGCCGATTTCGTGCTCGCGCGAGACATGCAATCAGTATGAATTTTCCCATTGAGCCGAAACCGGCGAGTGATAGTCGTCGCCGAGCATTTCCATGAGCTGATCTTCAGTGACCGTGTGCGGCAGGATCTTCTCGGTGCCGAACAGCATCCGCGCGATAATGCTGATCACCATGCCCGTGATGAATCCGCCGAGGATCAGCACCCAGAACAAACCGATATCGCCGCGCGCGAATGCGATCACCTGGCCGGAAACCGATCCGAGAATTCCGATGAGGTATGGATTGTCCGGATCCTCCACGAGAAGCGAATCGAAGAATTTCCAGACGCAGGCGAAGACGAAGCCGTAGATCGCAAGGATCCACGCGCCGCCCTCTTGAGCGCCGTGACCGACGATGCCGGGGCCAAAGTTGATCGGGCCATGCAACGAGGTGTAGCCGATATCTTTCGGCAGCGTTTGGCCGAGTGCTTGCGGTTTCTCCGGCCACCACGCACGCGGCACCGGATTCGAAACGACGTACATCACCGTAAAGAACGGATGCACCGGTCGAACGGCGTAATAGTGAATCGCCGCGAGCGATGCTTCGACGGCGTCGCCGCCGAACAGCACTTCTGAATTGCTGCGGATCGAGAACGAGAGCGGGATTGCCTTGATCTTGGCAATCGCGCTCTGAATGAATGTATTGTCCGTGTTCGTGTTGGCGCGCACGAGCGAAACGCCCGCCAGCGCCACCATCGCCAGCGCTCCCCACATCGCGATCGAAGCCAAGACGCGATACGGGCTGCGACGACGCCCACCGAGCCAGTACCAGCAAAGCGGGACGGTCACGATCACGCTGAGGAAGTCGCGGCGCCCGTAGCCGGTATTGGTGATCACGAACGCCACAGCGATGGCCACCACCAACCCGATGAGAAGAAACACGTTGAATGGCCGCTGTCGCCACGCCGAGAACATGAAGACGACCGCGTAAATCGCGCCGTACAGGCCGAAGAACAGCATGAACTGTCCGAGGAACTGCACGTTCGGCACGAACACCATGCCCAGGACCAGCGCTACGCAGACCGGCATCAGCTTCACCATGACCGACGGATTTCGCGGCGGCCATTTGCGAAGCACGCGGTGGCTGAGCTTGGTCGGGAACTTGATGAAGTAGTAGGTGAAGATCGCAACCGCGTAGAACGCGACCGCCCCGACCATAAAGGTGACGTAGTCGTCGCTGCTGGGGCTTGTGTACAGGTGATTGAGGCTGTTTCCCGACTGAATCGCCGCGAAGCCGACGAAGTTCATGCTTCCGAACATGAACAACGTCCAGCTCGTCAGCAGATCCTGCTTGCGGCGCAGATAGGGAACGAGGATCAGCGCGCCCGAAGCGGCCACGAAGAGCCAACCAAAGATGACAAGCCACTCTTTCATCGAATGTCTTTACGCTTCCACTGGCAGTGCCACTTGAGTGGCAGTGTGTTTCACCGCTCCGGCAAACTGAAGCGCCTTGCGCAATCCGTCAATCGGGTCGCTCACCTTGCGCCAGTTCTCGAGCACCACGGGCGACGCTGCTCGATAACGTTCCAGGTTCTGCGGCGTCATTACGTCAACGAGCGCTTGCTTCAAACCTTCGAGATCGCCCGCCTCAAACAAGCGGCCGTTCACTCGATCGTGCACCAGTTCCGGCACGGCGCCGACCACTGAGCTTGAAACAATCGCCAGTCCCGCCGCGGCGGCTTCGTTGATCACCAGCGCCCACGGCTCAAAGTCGCTCGGCAGCACCAGCACGTCGCTCAACCGATACAACGCGCTCAGCATCCGCTGATCGTCCAGAAATCCGGTCCAGATCACGCGATCTTTCATGTTCAGCGGCACGCGCAATTCCAGTGCGCTCCGCAAATCCCCGTCGCCGGCAATCACCAGATCCCAATCCGGCCAGTGCGATGCAATCGCGGCAAAGGCATCCACCAGCAGATCGACCCGTTTCACGCGCGCCAGGCGCCCGCTGTAAATCAAGCGATGTCGCCCCGGTCGCAGTTTGTACTTTTCTCTCGCCGCTTCGACGGCCTCATCCGGCACGTGACGGATCAGCTCATAATCCGGCTCATTCGGGAACAGAAAGATCCGCTCCCGCGGGACGCCGTACTTTTCGAAATATTCGACGCCGCGCTCTCCGCACGCCAGAGCGCCCGTGCACCAGCTCATCACCGTCGACACAAAAATCTTCTTCGCCAGCGCGCTCGTTCCGGAGGCGCTGTCGCCCAGGATGTTGCTATCGCCCCAGACGAAACAGGGCACGTCGTTCCGTCGACACCAGCGAATCACCCGCAGGCGGGTCGCATCCGCATAACCGAAGATCACCACGCTAGCGACGCGGTGCGATTTCAGCCACTCGATAACTTCTCCGCCCTTGCGATAAGCCGCGCGGTTGAACGCATGCCCAGAGCCTGCGTCCTGTAACCCGAACGACACGGGGTTGATCTCGCTCGGCGGACTGAACTTCCATCGGCGATCGGTCCCCTCGTGCGTGACCAGACTGTAAAGGTTTACGTCCAGCTCCCGTGCGATCCGCTGCTGCACGTGCACGCGATATGGCGGCAATGAATTGCAGATCACCGCGAGCGTCGGACGCTGGTTATCTGACTTGGCCAACACGCCCTCTTCATATCGCGCCGCGGAAACGATTCCACTGTTACGCCCCATATTCGTCGATGTTCCCGCGATTGGAGTTTGATCGACTCGATTCCGCAAAGCCTTGAGCTTGCGTTGGTTAGCGGGAGGGCGAGGCTCCCGCCGAGCCGTTTCTGTGCCATGCCACACAGATCGGCTCGGCCTGAGCCTCGCCCTCGCGGGACAACATTATCACCACTGAAAGGAATCTTTTTCTCGGCCCAAGTCCCCCCGCTGCCTGCCCGATCAAACCTGCAGAGACCGCTCGCCAGGCGGATCTCATCGGAGGGTTTGAATATGCGTCGTTTGCTGACGCTCGCGTTTTCGCTGGCGGACGGGAACACCGTCACGCTGTACGACTTGAGCCTGAAACTCGCGAGCTATCTGATTGTGACCGCGTTCATCGCGCTCTGCGTCACCATGCCCAATGCCATGGTCCGCAAGATCCGCGCATTGCTTTCGGACGAAAGTGAAGCGGCGCCCGAGCCGTCGCTCGCTTAATGGTCCCGCTTTCCGCTTGCGGTTTCGCAGATTCAACACCCGTTCGATCTGCGAAACCGCACCCGGGCTGAGCTCGTCGAAGTCAAGCGGCCATCCGCGCCCGTCCCGTCTCCCCACGTCTTCTCAATTCGCACGCGATGTGTAAGATGTATCGCAAACATCTTACGGGAACAGGAGGCCCACATGGTTCGTCAAATCGTTCGTGGTTCGCTCATCGGCGCATCGCTCTTCTCGCTCGCGATTTTCGCGACCGCGTGCAATAGCGGAAGCCCGCAGGGAAAGATGCTCGAACAGGCTGCACTCACCGGCGGCGCGCCCGACGTCGATAATGCCCTCGCCAATGGATCCAACATCAATGAAAAGGTGAAGGGTCACACGGCGCTCTACGCCGCCGCGAAGGCGGGCAATCGTGAGACGACGGCCGAGCTCATCAAGAAGGGCGCGGACGTCAATCTCCCGGATGGCGATCTCGAATCGCCGCTCTACGCCGCCGCGGAAGATGGCCAGATCGAAACCGTGAAGCTGCTTGTCGAACACGGCGCGAAGATCGACCAGGTCAACGACGACGGCTGCACCCCGCTTCACGCCGCCGCCGACGACAACCGCGCCGAATGCGTCGCATATCTGTTGAGCAAGGGCGCGAATCCGGATTCCATCGACCATGATGGCTGGACCGCGCTTCATCACGCCGCCCAGGAAGGTCAGAACGAATCGGTCAAAGCCCTGCTCGACGGCCATGCCAATCCCAACATCCGCGACAAGAAAGGCAAAACCCCGCTCGCCTACGCCCGCGAAGGCAACTACGGCGAGTGCATAAACATGCTCAAGGCCAAAGGCGGCGAGTAATTGAATTCGTGATCTTCACCAAGGCCCGGTCTCGATGGACCGGGCTTTCTTTTTTTCTCGGTCTGCGTAGGGTCCGCTTCAGCGGACCGGTTATTTGCCTTTCGAAGAAAATAACCGGTGCGCTGAAGCGCACCCTACGCACTCATGAAGATCTTCATCATCGCCACCTTCATCGCGATCGCGCCGCTCTTGCACGCGTCGATCACGCTTTCCAATAACACATGGCGCATCGAGGCCGATCCGCAAACGCTCGCCGTCACCGCGCAATTGAAAGATGGTTCCACGCTGCCGATCTCGTCACCGCAATCGCCCGCGAAGATCTCCAAGCTCGCTCACGAGCCGATGGAAGCGAGCTGGTTTCTCGATGACAGACAAACGTCAATCGCGATGCGTCTCGAATCCGACACGCTCCACGTGCGCGTGATCGCAAGTTCCAATGGTGATTTCACCTGGCCGGTGATTTCGCCCGCCAAGACCTCGCGCGCGTACATTCTCCCGATCTGGGAAGGCAGCTACGTCCCGATCGACGATACCGACTGGATCAAGCATCTGACTACCGACGGCCCATTCGATGTGTATGGCCTCTCGCTCCCACTCTGGGGTATCGACGCCGGCGGGCACACGCTCACGTACATGCTTCCCACGCCGTTCAACAGCGAACTCGCGTTCTCTTCCGAAGACGGAAAGCTCGCGAGCAAAGTCGTTCACCACTTCGTTCCGGCGAACAAGAAACGTGAATACGAAGTGCTGATCTCGCTCGGCCCCGCCTCGCCGATCGAACCCGCATTGCGCTACCGTCGATATCTCATCGCTCAACACCAGTTCGTCCCGATGACGAAGAAGATCGAGAAGACGTCGAACGCGGCGAAGCTGCTCGGGGCGGCGCATGTTTACGTCTGGGGCGCCGACGCACCCTCGCGATACGACGTGAAAGACTGGAAGAAATTCGCCGCCGCTTTCGTCACGAAGGCGAAGGCTTCGGACGATTCCATCGCGAAACAGATCTGGCCTTCGCTCGACAACGAAGCAAAAAAGTTGCTCGAAGGTTTGCCGAAGCAAGAATTCGCCGATGCGTACACCACCGGCACCGCCGCTCGTGGAATCAGTGCGGCGCTCGCGAAGATTCCCGACGGCCGCGCGAACCTCTACGGCGCGTTTCCCGATTCTCTAGCCGATCCAAAAACCTGGGGCGACGGGCTCTCGACGAAAATGCTCGATCAGCTCTCCGCTGCCAAGCTCGATCGACTCTGGCTCGGCGCTGAAAGCGCCACCTCACTCGAAGCACATCCGGAGTTCGCCGATCGCGCCAAAGATCTCGGCTATCTCGTCGGCTATTACGATTCGTATCATTCGATCCACGCTCCCGGCGTGACCGACACATGGGAGACCGCGCAGTTCGACCAGAAGCTGTACGACACCGGCGGAATCATGAAGCCCGACGGCAGCCTCCGCGGCGGGTTCAAGCAGAAGGGTCATCTCCTGAGTCCGCTCGCGGCGCGTCCGTATGTTGAGAAGCGCGTGATCGAGCAGATGAAGTTGACGCACGCGAATTCGATCTTCGTCGACTGCGATGCCTTCGGCGAAATCTTCGACGACTATTCGCCCAATCACCCCGCCACGCAGTTCGATGACATGTCCGCTCGCCTCTCGCGCCTCGCCTGGATGCGCGACACCTTCGGCGCGGTGATCGGTTCCGAAGGCGGCGTGTGGTACTCCGCCAGCACCATTCACTTCGCGCACGGCATGATGACCGGCGTGATCGGCTGGGGCGATAAGGATCTGACCGAGAAAAGCTCGCCCTATTATCTCGGCGGATACTATCCACCGGACGGGCCCGCGTTCGCGATCAAGCAAGTGCCGATGAAGGACGTGTACATCAAGCTGTTCGTCGATCCGCGGTTTCGCTTGCCGCTTTATCAGGCGGCACTTCACGACTCGATCATCGCGACGCACGAGTGGTCCGCCGGCACCTTGAAGTTCAGCAATGTTCTCGCCGAGCGCGAAGCAACCGAGTTGCTCTACAACGTCCCACCGCTGTACCACCTGAATCTGGCCGAGTGGAAGAAGCACAAGGATTTCATCACGAAGCAGTACGCGTTCTTCTCGCCGTTGCATCGCAAAGGCGCTCTGTTACCCATGACAAAGTTCACGTGGCTGACAGACGATCGACGGGTCCAACAAACCCAGCTCGGCGACGAGCTCCAGCTCACCGCGAATTTCAGTGACAAGCCATTTACGATCGACGGCGCAACAATCCCACCAATGGGCGTGCGGGCGACAAATCTGCGGACGAACGAATCAACAATGTGGAATCCAAACTAGCGTGTGGCACAGTCCCGGCGCGCCGGGACTGTGCCACATGGGTTTAAGCTACGGCTCGCTCATCACCCGATCGAACGCTTCGCGGACGGTTTGCTCATCGCGATCATTGACTGCCTTTTGGATCTTCGCCCGCAGCGAGCTATCGCTGCGAAACGGTTTAAACGCTTCAATCGCCGCGATCGCCAGATCGCGGGGCTCGTCGATGATCACGTGAAGCAGAAACTGATGCGCGGCGGGCAAGCGCGTGAGCGCGATCGGCTGCACGAATGCGCGCCGCTGGTCGACACGGATCTCGCGCTCGTACATCGATTGCAACAGATCAAACGCCGCCGTCTGTCGGCTCTGTCCCAGCGCGAGCAGCGCCATCTCGCGCATCTCCGCGTCCGGCTTATCCAGAAACCGCGCCACGAAGCTGACCTGCTTCGCGGGCGCGAGCTTCATCAGCGACGCGAACGCTTCAACAATCACCTCCGGCTGCTTGTCGCCGGACAGAAGTTTCATGCGAAGCATCGGCGTGCCGACCAGATCGTTCTCGCTGTAGCCGATCGCGCGCACCGCATTCAGGCGCGCCGACGGATCGGGATCAACCACGAGCTCCGCCAACTCGTTCATCACATCGTGATAATTCGCGCGAACCAGCCCCAGCGCACAGATCCCACGCAACTCCGCGGCGGTGTCCTGGCTGCCGCCCCACACGGGTTCGAGCTGCACATGATGAATCCCGCGAAGGAAAACGTCGAGGTCGTTGATCTCAAGCTCGTACATCGCCTGCGCGATTGCGGTTTTGGCGTAGCAGCCCTTGTCCGTCGTCCCCGGCTTTTCCATGAAGCGATCAAATGCCTTATGCAGCACCGTGTCGAGATCGCACACGCGCAACTCGCGCGCCAACTCCGCCCCCTTCGCGGCGATGAGGTTCGTCTTGCTGCCGATCGCCTTGGCGATCTCCGCGTCTCTCGCTTTAAGGTCGGTCGCTTTTCGAAGCCCACCGAGCTGGATCAGCTGGACCTCGATCGGTTCGGCTTTGGGCATGGAAGTAGTTTAACCGCACCGTTCGGATTCACGACAACTCGTACACGACCCAGTAGTATCCGATGCCGCACTCGAATCGAAAGGTCCTTGCGAACGGCGAGAGCAATTCGCGGAGGTCGGGTTCGCTGAAAACGTTGTCGATGACGTCCACCGGCTCGCCATCGAAGGTCGTTCGCGGTTCGTAAAGATTCGGGTCGTTCGGCTTCGAGAAGAGCCGTGCGCGAGACTGCGGGCTGAGGTGATTGATCGCGATCATCACCACGCTGGCCGGGCGAAGTTTGCTGTGCAAGCGAGCGAGCCAGTCCGGCAGGATTTGCCGCGGCATGTGCTGAAGCCAGTTCGCCACCAGCGCACTGGTGAATTCTCCGGGAGCAAGCTCCGGATGGAAGGCATCGAGCTTCATCGCGCCGAATTTCCCCGGCGGGAGATCGAGGCCGGACGTTGCGCCATCAACAAGTCGATCGAGCGCACGCGGGGAAGCGTCGGTCGCCAGGATCGAGTTTGCGGTTCGCAGGATGAACCGCGTCCATCGTCCCATTCCCGCGGCCACCTCGAGCACATCACGACCCGCAAAGACGCGCTCGCATTCCTGCGCCAGCTCGCGCAAGTGGTGCCCTTCGGTCGCGTAGCATTCGTCCCATTCCTTTGCGTACTCCCGACCCGGCTTATCGGTGTTCGGATCGAGCCGACGAGAGTAGTAATGCAGCATCCGCGCGGCGTAGGCATCGTGATCCATTGGCTTCCTCGAAAGAGCGAGTGCAGGAGGCTACGCAACCTGCGCGATGGGGCAATCGATTTCTTTATAATGGCCCGAGCACAAGCCACGTATTACATTCCCGTTCGAGGTTAGGAAACGTGCGATGCCGCCCGCCGCTTCGCTCTGGGACGGCCTTGAGGGCTTCGAAAAACTTTCCCTGATTTTGGCGGAAATCCTGCATCGACGATGGTATGAAGGAAGTTGGCGCGAGACCCCGCTTGCTCGCGCCTGTGTAGGGTGCGCTTCAGCGCACCGGTTATTGCAGATGTGCCCAGGAGAAATGACCGGTGCGCTGAAGCGCACCGTACAAACTCAGCCGGCATTCCAAATCGCGCCCGCCGTGTTCGGAATTGTTCCAAAATGTTCCAAACTGTTCGCGCAAGGGGAAAAATGCGAAACGAACCAACTCGCTCGTCAAATGGTGTTTTCGATCGGCGGAGACGGTTTTCAAGACGGCCCTACTCAATGACGTTCCGAAATGTTCCGAAACGCTCGCGCGCGGCGTGAAAATACAAAACGAACCCACCGCGGAACGAATCACTCGGTCCGCTCGATCGCGAGGATGGTTTGGTCGTCTCTGCGATCGGCGGTGCCTGACCATGCCCCAATTTGCCCCATCAATTCCGTCAAACCCTCATCGAGCGGGCGGTCGCGCACTTCCTGCAGCATGGCGATCATGCGCGAGACGCCGAGCAGCTCGCCGCTGGCGTTCATCGCTTCGGGGAGGCCGTCGGAGTGGATGTAGAGGCGATCGCCAGGCTCGAGGTCGATCGTGTGCTGATCGTATTGGCCCGGCATGATGCCGATGGGAAATCCGCTGGCGGGGAGAAGCTGCGGCGCGCCGTCGCGCGCGAGCCGCAGGAGGTTGGGATGGCCGGCGGATGTGTAAGAGAGGCGATGCTGATGCGCGTCGAGAATGCCGTACATCATCGTGAAGTACTGCCCGGTCGCATGATCGAACGGGAACCGCCGGCAGAGTCGTTCCGCGACCCCCGCGGGGGATTCGAGCGTGAATGCGTTTTCTCCATTCGATCCGGATGTATCACTCGCGTGCCACAGCAGCGAACTGGCGTCGGGGTTCGGAGAAAGGAAGCGACTGACCGTCACCGAGAGCAGCGCCGCCGCCACACCGTGTCCGCTCACGTCGAGCACGTAGAGCCCGACGCGGCCGTCTTCGAGCGAGAAGAGGTTGAGGATATCGCCCGCGAGACCCGCGCACGGCTGGAAGTTCCAGGCAAAGTGGTAACCGGCGACGCTCGGCGCCTTCTCGGGAAGAAGCGCGCGCTGCACCTGCGCGGCGGCGTCGATGTGCTTCTGCATCCGCACGTTCGCCAACTGCAGCTCGCGATTGCGCTCCGCGACGCCATGCTCGAGCCGGCGGATTTCCTCGACCGCGCGCTTGAGCGAGATCTGCGTCCGCAGGCGTGCCAGCAGCACGGGCAGATCGAACGGCTTGGTGACGTAATCGTTGGCGCCGAGCTTGAACGCTTCGACGATCTCGCGCGAGCCATCCTTCGCCGTCCCCATGATCACCGGCAGGTCGGTCGTCGAATGCGTCGAGCGCAATCTGCGCAACACTTCAAAGCCGTCCATCACCGGCATCATGATGTCGAGGAGAACGGCGTCGTAGGGCTGGCGCGACATGAGCTCCAGCGCCCCGCGGCCGTCGAGGGCGCAGTCCACGAGGACCCCATGATGCCGAAGCCATCGGGCGGCCATGTCCCGGTTTTCGGCGCTGTCGTCGACGATCAGGACGATTTCTTTCCGATCCGGATCGTCGGCGGACTGACCGTCCGGTTGCACCACGACGCGATGGCCACGGGCGGAGAGCTCAGCCGCCAAGCTGTCGCGCGTGGAGCCGTCGGAATCAAGGAGGAGAACCTTGGCCATGGGCGAACGATCCGTTTTCCGCGGTCGAAACGACGCAAACAGACGTGCGACGGCGCGGACCGGTTCCGCGTCGGAGTGAAGCGGAGCAACGAATGGGCCAAGGAAATCGGAAATCGCTGGGGCGGTGAGACGGGTCGACCGCTCCGATTTGGTCCACCGTTTAGCCCGGCCCATCGCGGCCGGCTCCCGTCGAAAGCGACGGGGCTAAGAGCGAGTAACCCGCACCCCGACTTCGTGCATTATTGCACGAAGTCGACGAACTCCAAGTCACAGGCCGGGAAAACAAAATCTTCTGTGAAAGCCAGGAACAAAGCGATATAAATGTATGTTGTATACTTGGCGGAGCGCGGCAACACCCATTTTACCGTTCCGGTTCTCGCGCCCTCTGCCAGCCGTCAGGTCGCCCGGGGGCGAGTGACACCGTCATTTCGTTGAGGAGCTGTCGTAATGCGTCGCGGATTTGTACCCACTTGTTCCCGAAGGCGATCTGGATTTACGTTGGTCGAGCTTCTGGTTGTTATCGGTATTATTGCAGTACTTGTATCGATGCTGCTTCCCGTGCTCAGTAAGGCGCGCGAGGCGGCGAACCGGACCGCGTGCTTGAGCAACCTGCGCCAGCTTGGAAACCTCATGCGCATGTATGGCGTGCAGTACAAAGATTGCTGTCCCCTGGGCACGTCCATCGGTAATCCATCCGGCGTTGCCTACAACGCAACGAACTTGCTGTTGAGCTACCAAATTTCGCGCACCGCAGGCAGCGGAAGCGAAGCCGATTCGGACACCAAAAGCGCGTCCAATCCGAATGGCATCCGATGGCAGCAGTTCGGGCTTCTCTTTCCCGCGCGCTTGCTCGGCCCGATTGAATTGCCCGGCCAATCGAAGGCGCCCAACCCCATGGGAAAGATCTTCTATTGTCCATCGCAGACCGACAGCATTAACGCGTTCAATTACCCATCGAACGATTGGCCCCCAACGAACACCGGCGGAGTGCGGGCGGGATACTGGTGTCGTCCCTGCGATCTGGGCCACTTGGGCCAAATGATGGTCTGGTCCCAGTCAACCAAGCCGCCTACAGGGATTCCTCCAGGCGGGCACAGCGTTCTTGAACCTTGGGACATCGGGACGGCAGGTTCCACCTTACCTAGCGAGCAAAGTGGCCCATTCCCAAGACTGGCGGATTTCGCGAAGTTCTCGCATCTCAAGGATAAAGGAATCGTGTCCGATCTCTTCTGGAGCTACGATCGAATCAACGACGAACACGGTCATATTTTACCTGGTGATAGCCGGCCGCCGACAGGCGTGCTCAATGTTCTTTATGCCAATGGCGCAGCCAAATCCATTCCTCTTTCAAACATCTACAACCCGTCCGGTGGTGCCCCGCCCTCGAACACAGATCTGTATCTCGTCGCAAACGGAGGAAATGTCGCGAAGAATGACGCGATGCGCCGAATTTGGTTTGCCATTGATAAGCAATAGGAGGTTTACGGATTTGGCGTCGACATTTTGTTTTGCGCTACCGCCGAGGCTCGTATCGGCGACGGGAACATTCACGGGGGTCAGAACGTTAAGAATTAGGGGTTAGCACCGCTGCTTGTGCAGAGCGTGGAGGAAACCATGTCACGCGGTTCCAGTGGTGTATCCAGGCGTCGCGGGCGTTTCGGGTTTACGCTCGTCGAACTTCTCGTCGTGATCGGCATCATCGCGGTGCTGATCTCAATCCTGTTGCCGGCGATCCAGAAGGCGCGCGAGTCCGCGAATCGAGCCGCGTGCCTCAGCAACCTCCGTCAGCTGGGCAACCTGCTGCGGATGTACGGCGTCCAGTACAAAGACCAGATTCCGCTGGGCACCTGCATCGCGAATCCCACGACCGGGTCGACGTACAACACCAACTATCTGCTCAGCTATCAAATCTCGCGGCGGTCAACCGCTGCGACCTGCGATTCGGACACCATCAGTGCTCAGAATCCGAGTGGGATTCGTTGGCAATCCTTCGGGCTGATTTATCCGGCCCGCCTCCTTGGTCCGATCGAACTGCCCGGTCAGTCCACCGGCTCGACCGATTCTGGAAAGGTGTTCTACTGCCCGTCACAGAATAGCAACTTCCACGCGTACAGCGTGCCGCTGAACCCGTGGCCGCCGACCAACTCGAGCGGCACGCGCTCAAGTTACTGGTGCCGAGCCGTCGACCTCGGCCGACCTGGCCAGCAAATGGTGTGGGGAAGCACGAATACGGTTGCGCCACCCCCGTACGCAGCGGATCCGACTAAGGTGTTACTCCCGTGGGATCTCGGCACAGCGGGCTCGTCGCTTCCGACCGCGATGAGCGGAACCCCGCGTGCAGCCGATTTCCCAACGTTCGCAAAGATGAAGAATCAGGCGATCGTGTCCGACCTCTTCTACGCGTACGACCGCATCAATGGCGCGCACGGAAAGATCGCAGTGAATGTTACCGGAGCTGCGGTGAGCACGCCGATCGGCACACAGCCGCAAGGCGTGATTAATGTGCTCTACGCAAATGGCGCCGCCAAGTCGGTGCCCCTCGCGAACATCTACAATCCGTCCAACGGCGCCACGCCCGCCCAGTGGGATCTCACTCTCATCAACAATCAAGGACCGGAACCGGCATCCAACGACTCTCTGCGTAAAGTCTGGTTCGCGATCGATCAGCAATAATCGCGTTGCACCAACCCGCGCGTTGGTGTACGAGAAGTACATGCATCGAACCTTTCCAAGCCACCGCCTGTCACTGGCGGTGGCTTGTTTGTTGATGTGCATGGGGTGCGCTTCCAAGCGTGCTCACACGGTCACCCTCACCACCAACGGCGCGTGGACCTGGTTCAACGATCCCCGTGCGATTTACGATGCGCGCACGAACCGCGTCTACACCGGCTGGATTTCAAACACCGGCACGATTCAGTTCGCGGCGCATGAGCTCAAGTCCGGGAAGACGACGGTGCTCGATCTGAAGACAGGGTTCGAGGCGGACGATCACAACAATCCCGCGTTTCTCCTGCATGACGACGGCACGATCACCGCGTTCTACACCGCCCATCGCACGGAGTATCCGGAGCGCGCGGTGCTGTGGCGAACCATGACGCCGAAGGACGACGGAACGTATTCGCTCGGTCCCGAGCAGCGCATCATGCGCGACGATGATGTGCAGGGTGAAAAGAAGAACACGTACTGCAATCCGTTCCACCTCTCCAAGGAACACCGCACGTATCTCTTCTCCCGCGGGGCGAACTTCAATCCGGTCTATCGCATTCACGAAGACGGCGCTGATCCCAACGCGTGGAGCGCGGCGAAGAATTTCATTCTCAACGCGCCCAATCGGCCGTACCTGAAGTACGACTCCAACGGCGTCGATCGTATCTCGTTCCTTTACACGGACGGCAATCCCGGATCGGTGAAGAACAACGTCTACTACATGTACCTGCAGAACGGCGCGCTGTACGACGCCGACGGCTCGATCATCCGCAAGCTCGCCGATGCGCCGATCGTTCCCGGCAATGCGAAGAAGGTCTTTGATCGCCTCGCGAACAACTCCCCCGCCGGCGACAGCTCGTGGGTGTGGGATCTTTCGCACGATCCCGTGACGCAGGATCCGATCGCGACGTACGTTTCGTTCGTCGGTCTCAAGCACATCTACCACTACACGCGCTTCGACGGCGAAAAGTGGATCGATCACCGCTTCGACTTCGACACCGGCGGTAGCATCGAAGGCAAAGGCCTGGGCGACAATTACTCCGGCGGGCTCGTGCTCGATCACACTGATCCTTCGATCGTGTATCTCTCTCGACCGATGGACGGGGAGTATGCGCTGGAGCAATGGAAGACGAGCGACGGCGGCGCGACGTGGACGACGAAGCGCATCGCGATCGAGAAAACCGACAAGATCCTGCGGCCGTACGTCCCGCTCAATCGTCCGAAGGATACTGAGATGGTGCTGTGGCTCAGCGGAGAATATCACAGCTGGGATTCGCGCGTGAATGGTGGCTATCACACGAGCGTGAAGCTGTGGACGAGCAAGTGAGTCTGTGCGAAATGCCGCCCGGCGCTGCGCACATGGACGGCCGGGTATGTAGCACTCAGGGCCGTCCCAGAGCGCAGCGCCGGGCGGCATCTTCGTCGCCACTGGACGAAGCGTCTTCCCTCCTAGATCATCGCGCCCATGGCAGAACCGATTCGTTACGGCATCGTCGGACTTGGCCGCGCGGGCTGGGATATTCACATTGCACAACTTCGCGGACGCGCGGACGCGAAGATCGTCGCGGTCGCGGATCCGGTTGAGGAGCGGCGCGAGCAGGCGGTTTCCGAGTTCGGCTGCAAGGCCTATCCGAACGTCAACAAGCTGCTCAAGCAGGAAGAGGTCGAAGTCGTCGTGATCGCGTCGCCCTCCATGCTGCATGGACCGGAGGCGAAGAAAGCGTTTCGCGCCGGCAAGCATGTCGTCGTCGAGAAGCCGATGGCGCTGAGCGTCGCGGAGGCCGACAGCGTCATTAAGGCGTCTGAAGCTGCAAACAAAAAGTACTTCGTCCACCAGAACTACCGCTTCAACCGCGAGTTCACGCATCTCAAGGCCGTCGCCGAAAGCGGGCAGATCGGCCGGCTCTTTCATGTGCGGAACTACGTCGCCAACTTTGCGCGGCGCAACGACTGGCAGACGCTCGCCAAAAATGGCGGCGGGCTGCTCAACAACAACTCGGTTCACTTCCTCGACATGGTCGTGCAGCTCATCGGCGGAACGGTCACGCAAGCGATGGGCGACCTGAAGCAAATCGCCTCTGCGGGCGATGTTGAAGATCACGTGAAGGCATTGCTGCGCTCCGACAACGGTGTGACCGCGGACCTCGAGATCAGCAACGCCGAGAACATCAACCCGCCGCTGCCGAGATGGATCCTCTGCGGCACGCACGGCACGCTGACGAGCGACGGGAAGACATCGACCATCCGCTGGTTCGATCCAAAGGTCGTCGTCCCGCTCGAAGTGATCGAGGGCGCGGCCCCCGACCGCAAGTACGGCAACAACGACAAACTTCCGTGGCAGGAGCAAACCGTTCCCGCGCTCGGCCCGGATATCGGCACGTTCTTCGACAACGTTTACGCCGTCGTGCGCGAGGGCAAACCGCAGCACATCACGCCGCAGTCGGTGCGCGAGACCATGCGTGTGCTGGCGATGATTCGCAAAGGCACGGCGTTTACAGGCAAACCCCGAAAGGATTCTCAACCGGCGGGAACGTGAAGCTCATCGAGATCATCTCGCTCGTTCAAGCGATCTACTTTGGCCTCACCGGCATCTGGCCGATCCTCCACATCCGAAGCTTCATGGCCGTCACCGGGCCCAAGATTGACATCTGGCTGGTGAAGACGGTGGGCGTGGTGATTGTCGCAATCGCGATTCCGCTTTTCACCTCGGTGGTCCATCACAATGTGACGATCGACATCATGCTGCTGGCGATCGGCAGCTCGCTTGGCCTCGCCGCGATCGACGTGATCTATGTCGCGAAGAAGGTGATCGCGAAGATCTACCTGCTCGATGCCGTCGCAGAGGTGATTCTTGTCCTCGCGTGGCTCGTCGCGTGGATGCGGTAATCGTTACGGTCCCACATACGCCACGACGTCGATCTCCACCTGCACCTGACCGAGGCATTTCGTGATCGTCGTGCGGGCGGGATAGGGCTCCTTGAAATACTCGCGATAGAGCGCGTTGTAATCCGCCCACTTGTCATGATCGCGGAGATAGCCGCGAACCTGCACGACTTGCGACAACGTCGCGCCCGCGGCGGCAAGAATTCGCTCCACGCCGCTCATCGTTCGCCGAAACTCGTTCTCGAACGTGTCGGGATGGATCGTGCCATCGTCGTCCACCGACGCCTGACCGGATACGAATATGAATCCACCCGCCTTAATTGCGGGGGAGAACGGATTTTTCGATTTCGGAAGCGACTCGTTGGTGATGACTTCGATCGGCATGTCGGGCAGAATAGCAGAACCAATGCCTCGATACGACGTTCACACGCATGTCGGCCTCGACCTCGGTTTCTACCTGCACGGCTGGTGGCCGTACGCGCTGACCGCGCAGGACCTGCTCACGAATATGAAGCGATTCGGCTTCGACCGCGCGGTCTGCTTTCCCTTCACCTTGCCGTCTGCGTTCGATCCCTACTGCTACGAGCGCGATGAGATGAAGCTGCTTCCCGGCCGCGTGCCGTTCGATCGCGAGAACGAATTGCTCGCGTGGGAAGTTTCGCAGGTGGCGCCCAATGGGGAGTTGCTGCAATTCGCGATGTTTGATCCAGAGCGCCAAGTGCCGGAGCAGCTCAAGAACATCGAGAAGCTCATTGGCAGGATCAAAGGCCTCAAGACGCAATCGACCGTTCTTCAGTCCACCGTTCGAGCGCTGCTCGATGAAAGCCGCGACCTCATGCACTTCGCGGAGCAGCACAATCTGCCGGTGCTCTTTCATACGGCGATCTCAGAAGGGGATCGCTGGGCGCAGGTTGCTGACTGCATCGCCGTGGCGGAGAAGTATCCGAAGGTGCGGTTCAACCTGGCCCACAATCTGCGGATGGACGCGGTGTTTCTGGAGCGAATTACCGAGCTGCCGAATGTGTGGGTGGATTGTTCGGCGCACCTCGCCCACTGCGCGCTCGCCGCGAAGGGCGCGAAGATCGTCGCCCCGCCCGATCGTCGCGTGAAGGCGGATTTCACAAAGCCGACTGAAGTCCTTCGCACGATCTATGATCTGATCGGCGATCGCTATATGTGGGGATCGGACGCGCCGTACATGAGCTGGTGCGCCAACAACCTCCGGATGATCTTCAGCTATGAGGAGGAATCGCAAGCGTTCCTGAATCTTCCTGCGGACGTGCAGAAGAGCATGTGCGAGACCGCGCCTGAGGCTTGGCTCTTCGGATCGAAATAGTTTTTCATCTCATGACAGACATCACCGAAACGCCTGCGGTTCTGATCGACCTTCCAACCGTGAAACGGAACATCGCGAAGGTGCGCGCCTATTCGCAGAAGCACGACCTCGCGGTGCGTCCGCACACCAAGACGCACAAGTCGATCGCGATGGGAAAGCTGCAGATGGAATCCGGCGCGATCGGTCTGGCCGTCGCGAAAGCCGGCGAAGCGGAAGTGATGGCGAATGCTTCGCGCGACATTCTCATCGCGTATCCCGCGTTCGATCGCGGCCGATGCGATCGCATTGCGAAGCTCGCGCACGATCACACGATTCGCATCGGCGTGGATTCTGCATTCGCCGCGAACTGCATCGCCGACGCAGCGCGCCGCGCCGGCTCGACGGTTGGCATCCTCGTCGATCTGGATGTGGGCCTGCATCGCACGGGACTGCAGACACCTCAGCAGGCGCTCGAGCTCGCACAAGCCATCAGCATAACGTCCGGCCTTCGCCTCGATGGCATCATGTGCTATCCCGGCCATCTGAAATGCCCTGTCGATGAGCAGATCGAAGATCTCAAGCGCATCGATGCGCTGCTGCATGAAACCATCGACCTGTGGCGCAAGAGCGGACTTGACGCCAAGATTGTCTCCGGTGGATCAACACCTGCGCTCTATCAATCGCATCACGTCACCGCGCTGACCGAAGTCCGTCCTGGCACATACATCTACAACGACGTGAACACACTCGCCGGCGGATTCTGCTCGCAGGACGAATGCGCCGCGATGGTGGTGTGCACCGTGATCAGCGATGCGGTGCCCGATAAATTCGTAATCGACGCCGGCAGCAAGACGCTCACGAGCGATCGCTGCAGTGTCAACCCGGACACCGCTGGGCATGGCCGCATCGTCGAATATCCGCGTGCTCGCATCTCAAAACTGACCGAAGAGCACGGCGAGGTCGAGCTCAACGGTGGCGAAAAACCGAAGCTCGGCGAACAAGTTCACGTTATTCCCAACCACATCTGCCCCTGCATTAACCTGCACAACCGCTTCTGGCTCCGCGACGAAAAGGGCACTCTGACATCGATGCCGGTCGACGCGCGCGGCCTCGTCAGCTGATTGTCCCGCTCCGTTTTCTCGGACCCTCGCGCCAATCTGACATTCATCCAACTTGGTCGATGTCCCTACCTTAAGTGCGTCTGCACAGAACCGATAAGCCCTTTATAGCTCTCGATCCGGCATGGAGTTCTATGGCCACTGCTGCGCAAGAAACTGACTCAAAGAAATCCCGCCGCTCGTTCCTCCTGCGCGGAGAGTCGGGCGTCGCGTCGATCGGCATCACCGCAGCGGCGCTGTTGCTTTGCTCCATGGCGACGCTTGCGTGGTGGACCACGCGCATTCAGAACGAGTACGCGGAATCAACGCGCGAAGAGCAGGTGCGATCCGCCGGCGTGCTGCTCGCGCAGAGCATCGAGGTGATGCTGCAGCAGAACGAATTGTCGGCCGCGCGTCGCCTCATCGCCGATGCAGCACGCAACCAGGACTTGGCGCAATGTCGCGTCGTGCTGCCGGATGGTTCTGTGGTCGCAGATGGAGAGCCGGACAAGATCACGGCGCATAAACTTCCGCAAACTTGGGCCGCCGCCGTGATGCAGGAATCCTTCACGCGCAGCGGCATGAAAATCCACTGCCTCTGTCCTCTGACGATCAGCGGCCGCGGAAGCGCAATGCTCGAATATTCGGCGCAGATCAAGAATCCGACCGGCATCTATCTCGAGACCGAAACCGGCATCGGCATGGTGGGCGCGATGGCGCTGTGCGGAATGCTCTTTGGCTACCGCCACATCCGCCGGCGATTCCGCGCGATCGGCGCGATCGGAGAAGCGCTCCTCGCCTCCGCCGCGGGCGAGACCGATCAGACCATCCTTTCGGTCAGCAGCGAGCTGGGCGCCGAAGCGGCCGCGTGGAACGCGCTGCTCGCCCGGCAGGAAACACTTCGCAAGGAAGCCCTCGCGGAGAAGACGCAATACTCGCTCACTTCGCGCCGCTCGCCCCGCGGCGATCTCGATGCCGCCTTCGACGCGCTCTCGCAGGGCCTCATCCTCGTCGATCAGCAGATGAAGGTGCGGCAGCTCAACGGCGCCGCGGCGGCATTTCTCCAGGCGCAGCGCGAAACGGCCATCAACGCCGACATCACCACGCTGCTCAACCAGGAAGAAGTGCTCGAATCCATTCGCGCCGTCACCACCGGATCGACGCGGCGTCGGTCGACGGTGGAAGTCGAACGACAGAGCGACAACGGCAACGTCGTTTTACGCTTCGGCGTGCGTCCAGTCCGTCGCGAGGACTCCGCGGCCGCGATGATCATCATTGAAGATATCACGCAGCAAAAGGTGGCCGAAGAATCTCGAAATCACTTCGTCGCGCACGCGACCCATGAGCTGCGCACGCCGCTCACGAACATTCGCTTGTACGTCGAAACCGCGATCGAAGATGGTGACAATGATCCGCTGGTTCGCGGCAAATGCCTTAACGTCATCAACCAGGAAGCGCGCCGGCTCGAGCGCATCGTCGGCGAAATGCTTTCGGTTTCAGAAATGGAAGCCGGACAATTCAAGTTGCGTCGCGACGACATTCGGCTCGACCAGCTATTCAAGGATCTCGCGACCGATTACGCGGCGCAAGCCGAGGCGAAAAAGCAGAAGCTCACGTTCAACCTTCCGCCGAAGATGCCGGTCATCCAGGGCGATCGCGACAAAGTCACGCTTTGCATTCACAACCTCATCGGCAACGCGATCAAGTACACGCCCGAAGGCGGCGAGGTCACTGTTTCGCTTCAATACGATGAAAAGCAACTTGCGATCAGCGTGGCCGACACCGGGATCGGCATCAGCGAAGAAGACGCCGCGAAGATCTTCGAACGCTTCTATCGCGCCAGCGACCCGCGCGTCGAACAAATCACCGGCACGGGCCTCGGCTTAACGTTGGCGCGCGAGATCGCACGCCTGCACGGCGGCGACATCGACGTGAAATCCGAACTGAACAAAGGCAGCACGTTCACGATTTCGCTGCCGGGCGTTGCGGAGGCGGCATAACCGATGAAAGTCAGCGAACAGCGCCAAGGCGCTGTCACCATCCTCAAGCCGGAGGGCGCGCTGCTCGCCGCCGATGTGCAGGAGTTCGCGGCGCATGCGAACCGCGCCGTCGCCGGCAGCCTGGGCCGCCTGGTGATTGACATGAGCGATGTCGCGTTCATTGACAGCGGCGGGCTCGAGCTGCTGCTCGACATCACCGAAAAGCTCGGAAAGACCGGCCAGTCGCTGCACCTGTGCCACGAGAACAAAACGATCCGCGAGGTGTTGCAACTCACGGACCTGGATCAGCAATTTGAGCATTTTGAAGACTTGACGACCGCGGTGAGGAGCTTTCTGTGAACGGCGCCGTCCCCGGCAATGGGCCGCAGCAAAAGATTCGCATTGGCGAAGTGCTCGTCGAAGAGGGAATCCTCTCCGCCGAGCAACTGTCGCGCGCGCTCGCAGAACAACGCAGCAGCAATCGTCTGCTCGGCGAAATGCTTGTCGAGCAAGGCGTTATCTCCGGCGCAACGCTCGTCGGTGCGCTCGCGAAGCGATTGAAGGTCCCGGGCTGCCAGCTTCGCCACGGCCTGATCGACCCTTCTCTCTTCAAGTTGGTCGGCCAGGAAGAATGCGAGCGGCTCAAGTGCATCCCGATGTTCAAGGTTCGCGACACGATCACCGTCGCGATGGCCGAACCACAATCGCTTCCTGCGATCGACCGCCTGCGCCAACTCACGCGATGCAAAGTGCGTGCAGTGCTCGCGCTTGAATCGAACATTCAAGAGTTCGTCAAGAAATACGCGTCGGGCAACGTCGACGTGAACGCGTTCCTCGCCTCGCTGGCCGAGAGCGACGTGAAAGTCGTCGAGCGCGAAACGGTCGACGAAGGCCCCGCCACGGACCTGGACAAGATGGTCGCGGGCAGCCCGATCATCAATCTGGTCAACGTCGCCCTGCTGACGGCGATCAAGGACAAGGCGAGCGACATCCACATCGAACCGGACAAGAAAGGCTCGCGTATCCGCTACCGCATCGACGGCTGCCTGCGCGATCTGCTCAAGCCGCCGCCGGGGATTCACGCGGCCCTGGTGTCGCGCGTGAAGGTCATCGGGAAGATGGATATTGCGGAGAAACGCCTGCCGCAGGAAGGCCGCGTGCGCCTCGTCGCCGAAGGTCGAGACATCGATCTGCGCGTCAGCTCAATGCCGACCCTTCTCGGCGAAAAGCTGGTGATCCGTATTCTCGACAAGGCTAACCTGCAGGTGCGCATGGAAGATCTCGGCTTCCGGACGCAGGCGCTGGACTCCTTCAAACGCTCGCTGCATCAGCCGCACGGACTGGTGCTCGTCACTGGCCCCACCGGCAGCGGAAAGACGACGACGCTCTATTCGGCGCTCGATCTGATTCGCAACCCCGAGCTGAACATCGTGACGATCGAAGATCCGGTCGAATACCAGCTCGACCTGATCAACCAGATCCAGGTGCAGGATTCGATCGGCATGAGCTTCGCCCGCGCGCTGCGCAGCATTCTGCGTCAGGACCCCGACATCATCATGGTCGGCGAAATTCGCGACGAAGAGACGGCGCGCGTCGCGGTGCAGGCGGCGCTGACGGGCCACCTCGTGCTTGCGACGCTGCACACGAACGACGCGCCGGGCGCCGTCACGCGACTGCTCGACATGAACATCGAGCCGTACTTGCTCAGCAGCTCGCTCAACGGCGTGGTCGCGCAGCGGCTGGCGCGAAAAGTCTGCCCGAGCTGCGCGACGAAGTATTACCCGGAAGAATCCGTTCTTCGCGACGCGGGACTACTCGACAAGGTCGGGAAGCCCTTCCGCAAAGGCAGCGGATGCCAGCAATGCCATGACACCGGCTACCGCGGACGCGTCGGTGTTTACGAGGTGATGGAAGTGAACAGCGATCTCCGTCGCCTCATTCACCGCGGGGCGCCGGCGCATGATCTGCGCGACAAGTTTAAGCAATCCGGCGGGATGACCCTCCGCGAAGAAGGCATTCTCATCGGCCTTGACGGCCGCAGCACGCTGGAAGAAGTGCTGAGCGTCACGCACGACGAAGGCGAAGCCGCAAGCGCCCCCGAACCCAAGCGGGAGGTCGCATGAAGTTCAGCTACAAAGCGGTCGGACGCGACGGAGCGAACATCAGCGCGACGATCGACGCTGCCGACGCGACCGAGGCAATGGACAACCTCCGCCGCCAGGGCATCTTCGTCTCGGAAATCGCGCAGGCATCGGAAGCGGCGGTGAAAGCCTCGGATCCGACGAAAGGCAAAGTCTCCGGCGGGAAACGGCTCAAGCATCTGGTCAACTTCACGCGGCAGATTGCTGTGCTCGTCTCATCCGGCACGCCGCTCGTGCAAGCGCTGACTGCGCTCGAACGACAGGCGATGGACAAGCAGTGGCGCGGTGTGCTCGAGCGCATTCGCACACTCGTCGAAGAAGGCGCTTCGCTTTCGGCGGCGATGGAGCAGTTTCCGCAGTATTTCGATCCGATCTGCCGAAGCCTGGTGTCCGCCGGCGAATCGAGCGGCCAGCTCGAGCCGATGCTCGATCGCCTCGCGAAGCTCGTTCGCAAGCAATTGCAGATCCGCACCGCAATCAGCGGCGCGATGGTCTATCCCATACTGCTGATCTTCATCGCGATCGGCGTGATGGTGGTCATGCTGACGTTCGTTCTTCCGCGATTTGCGGGACTGTTTCAGACGCTCGACACGCCCCTTCCGCCGACGACGAAGATCGTCATGTGGATGAGCGACACCGCCCGCGGGTACTGGTGGGCGATTCTGCTTGGCCTCGGCGCGGCAGGCGCGGCGCTGAAGTTCTGGCTCGCTTCGCCCGCGGGTAAGATCGCGTTCGATCAATTCTCAGTCAAAGCGCCGATTTTCGGCTCAATCGTTCGCAGCTTCGCAACGGCCCGCATTGCGCGCCTGATCGGCGTGCAGATCGATAGCCACGTGCCGCTGCTGGAAGCACTCGCTCTGACGAAGAGCGCCACGCAAAACTCACTCTACGCGCAGCTCATTGCCAATGCCGAAGACGCGGCGACGCGCGGGCAGCCGATCAGCGTTGCCTTCGCTGACAGCCCGCTGATCAACACGTCGGTTGCCGAGGCGTTGCGCAGCGGTGAGCAGACCGGCCAGGTCGCCTCGCTCCTTTTGAACATTGCGGATTTTCTGGACGAAGAGAACGACACGACGGTGCGATCGCTCACCAGCATCATCGAGCCGATCATCCTCATTATCCTCGGCGTGATAGTCGGCTTTTTGGCGATCAGCATGTTCCTGCCGCTCTTTGACCTGACCAGCGCGGTGCAGGGAGGTGGCGGATGAACATCATGCTACTCAAATCGCACAGCCCGATCGGTCTGGACATCGGCAGCCGCACGGTGAAAGCCGTGCAGCTGAGCGGTCGCGGCAAGCAGTGCCGAATCAGCGCCGCGACGACATTTCCTCGCGCGCTGCCGGATTCGCCGGTCACTTCGAACGAAGTGCGCCGGCTGATCGATGTTCTCTATCGCCACAACTTTCATGGCCGCGAGGTCGTGCTCTCCGTTCCGCCGCTGCGGATGCTGGACGGAACGCTGGAACTGCCGAAAGCCGGCCCCGATGCGTCGGGGCTGGATCAGATTGCACGAATGGAATTCGCGCGGCTGCAAAAGTGCGAGCCGGGCGCGTTTGAGCTCGGCTATTGGCCGCTGCCTGCCGGGCCGCGCTCGCATCAGGCGAATCGCGTGATGGCGGTCGGATGCCTGCATCGCGACATCGAGCCGTTCATCGAGACGTTTGAATCGGAAGGATTACGCGTCGTGGGAATGGATGCCGAAGCCTGCGCGCTCACCCGCGCATGTGCTGAGCGCTTTTCCAACCAGAACGGCCTCGTCGGGTTGCTCGATTTCGGCTGGCACTGCTGCCGCCTCGCGGTGATTTATCGCGAAGCGATCGTTTTCTCGCGCGTGCTGAGCGACAGTGGTCTCTCCTCCCTCTTCAAGTCGCTCGAAAAGCATCTCGACGTTGACACCGCGATGGCCGATCACGTGCTGCAAAAGTTTGGCGTGACGCCGCCGAGCAGTGAAGCAGAGGATCCAATCGCGGATGCGCGGCATGCCGTCGGTGCGCACTTTCAATCGATGCTGCAGGAACTGAATATCTCGTTCTCCTACGCAACGCAGCAGTACCCGGACGCCAACTTGCAGCAAATGGTGATCGTCGGCGGAGGCGCTGGAATCGCCGGCGTGGCGGCGCACTTCACGCAGCTGATTGGAACGGAATGCCTGGCGCTCGGGCCACGGGATCTTTTGAATACCTCGCCGGCACTCATTGAATTGACCGCGTCGCCGGCATTAACGATGGCGCTGGGCCTTGCACAGTTTCGTGACGAATGAAGACGAAATGCATTAACCTCGTTCCGATGCACCGGCGCGACGCGCATGCGCGATCGTTTCGGCTGCGCGCCTGGGCGGTTGGCGGTGGCACATATGCCCTGCTGCTCATCGTCGCGTGCGGACTGAGCTATGCAATCTGGGGTGGTGATCAGGCCGCGGTCGCGGCGCAATCGGAACGTGCGAGCCGCCAGCTCGAAGAAAGCCAACGCATGATCGCGAAGCTTCAGCCGGAGCTGGCCGAAGCGCAGGGCAAACTCGACATGATCACCGCGATCGACGAGCAGCCCGATTGGAGCATTCTGCTGAAGCTTCTCGCCAAGGCCTCCACCGATCAAATTGTACTGACGCAGTGCCGGCTCGATCGAAGCGATGGGCCAAAGGCTGTTGTGGGCAAAGCACCGACGACCCAGTCGGCCGCGTCGCATCTGGTCACCATCACCGGCTACGGTCGCTCCCAGGCGGCGGTCTCGCACTTTGTTCTTCGACTCGAAGAGGCAAAGTTGTTCGATCAAGTGACGCTCATCAAGACCAGCCGCGAGCCGTTCGCGTCCGGCGAAGCGTTTGCGTTCCGCATCGAATGCTCGCTCAATAACGGAGGTGGATCGTGAAGCTTCCGTCGAACATGAAATGGCTGACGATCGACGCTTCGGCAGTCGGCGCCTGCATCGTTGCGACAGCGCTCGTGTACCTGCTCGGCTTTATGCCGCTTCTTTCGCAGCGAGAGGCGATCAACGCGCAGCGCGACGACCTGGAACAGCAGCAGGAAAAAACCGAGCGTCTGCAGGGAACCGCGCGGGTTCTCCGGGCGAAGCTCGCGACGGCCCAAGCGCAGCTTTCCACCAGCCATCTGCAGCTTCAGTCCGTCCGACAGCTGAATCAGCGATTGTCTGAGCTCGCGGATTTCTCGCAGAAAGCCGGCCTCGACATGCAGGACGTCCGTCCGGGAACGCTCATCCGCGCCGCCCGCTATTCGCAGATGCCCATTCACGTCTCCGGCAACGGCACGTACCCAAACTGCACAGCCTTTTTCCACGATCTTCACCAGCGTTTCGGCGATATGGCGATCGCGACGTTCGATCTGCGCAACGGCAACGCCCCCAACGCTCCCGCCACATTCAGCTTCGAGATCGTCTGGTTCGTCGAGCCGGACTGATCATTTGTTTTGCATCGACTAACTTGTTTTGATACCGTCGCACGGCGGTATGACCTTTCCCGTCGTCTTCCATCCTTTCGGGATTCCGGTGCCCGCGCACGCGGTGTTTGAGTTAGCGGGATACACGCTGGGGTTTCAGTTCTATCTCTGGCTACGTCGTCGCTCGCCCGCCCAGCGCGTGCCGATCGAGCAGAACATGTGGGTGATCGTGGGTTGCGTCTTCGGCGCGCTGGTTGGTTCTAAGATTCTCGCGCTCGTCGAATCGCCGATCGATTACTGGAACCTGCGCGCGGATCCGCGGGCGTTCATGGGCGGAAAGACGATCGTCGGCGGACTGCTCGGCGGATGGATCGGCGTGGAGATCGCAAAGCGCCGCCTCGGCATTCGTCGATCAACCGGTGATCTCTTCGTCTATCCACTCTGTCTCGGCATGGCGATCGGGCGCATCGGCTGTTTTCTCACCGGTCTTCCCGACCACACCTACGGCATTCACAGCAGCCTGCCCTGGGCAGTCGATTTCGGCGACGGCCCGCGGCATCCGACGCAGTTGTATGAAGCAGCTTTCCTCGCTCTTTTTGCGATCGCGCTTCGTATCCTTGTAGGGTCCGCTTCAGCGGATAGGTTATTTCCGGCCCGCGAAAAGGCGAGTAACCGGTCCGCTGAAACGGACCCTACAAGAGCCCATCCTTCCGGTGTTCTCTTCCGCTCATTCCTCGGCGGATATCTCACTTGGCGATTCCTTATTGAATTCATCAAACCGCGGTTCAATCCATATCTTGGACTCAGCGCGATTCAGGTCGCGTCGCTCGTCGGTGCGATCGTCTGCTTCGCGCAACTTTGGACCGGCCGCGGAATGAATCGTGACCGTATCGTGATGCTCCCGGTTCAATCGGCCGACGCGAATGCATGACCGACAGCCCACAACAACCTGAACCACCGAAGCCGGTTCTGCCTCTCGGTACCCTCGCGCAGGCGGAAGGTGACAGTCGCGTCGGGCGATTTGTCATCTTCGGATTGTTTATCCTGATCATCGTGGGGCTCGTCGCGGTGGTGCATGGTGGATTGCCCGCAGGCATGAACGCGATCGTATTCTTCGTCGTTATGCTCGCGGTCGCAATCGCGGTAATCATGAGCATCCCGCGCAACTCAGCGCATGAATCATTTGCCGTGGACAACCCGTCGACCATCGTGCAGCGCTCGGCGACCGATCGAATCCTCGAGTACGGTCGACCTCCCGCGCGCCATACCGCGAGGAAGGTCGCTCGCGCCGTGGGCGGGTTCGGCCTGTTCATCGTAGGCGGGGTTGTCGGTATTGGTGCGATGCTTGGATTGGCCTCGCTCACGCGCGATCCGATGATCTCGATCTGCGGGCCGGTGCTTATCGGCGTGGTTCTGCTGTTTATTCCGGGCGTGCGAACGTTTGCCGCGGGCCTCGTATTGTCGCCGGCGCTGGCGTTCATGATTGTCTTCGCGATTTGTGCGGGCTTCAGGTGATTGGATCCTCTATCGAGGCGACACATGAGCGATAGCGAAATGAACTGGGAGGATGCAAGCCGTATCGAAGCCTGGGCGGGCGAATTACGCGTGAATCTCGTGCGCATGATCGCGCTAGTGATCTTCTACGCGCGACATCTGATCGAATACTGGATGGGCGGGGCGAGTTCACCCTATCGCGGGATTTATCACGTACGCGTCACATGGGTGGTAATCGCCTGGGCGGTGATGGCGATCATCATGCACCTGCGACTGTCGCGGCGGCATTACCACGACTGGACGAAATACCTCGCCGTCGGATGGGATTGCGCGATGGTCGTGGCACTCTGCGCGATCGCTGGCGGACCGCGCACGTCCCTGGTGCTGCTGCTCTTCCCGATCGTCGCGTCGGCAGCGCTTCGGCTCTCGCTCAAGCTCGTGTATTTCGCGACCGCGTGCGGGATGGCGGCGTATCTCATCCTGCTTGGCATGTACGTGTGGTATGTGATCGGTCGGCAAAAGTATTATGCGACGCCCGAGCTTCGCATTCCGCGTCGCGATGAGGCGATCGTGCTGCTGACGCTTCTCGTCACCGGCCTTTTCGCGGGACAAACGGTACGGCAGATGAAGCGGCTCGCGCAGCGGGCCAACGTGACGATCGCACCAGCGACCAGCGAGGCGGTGTGACATGTCCATCCAGCTGATCTGCCCGAAATGTCAGACGTGGCTGACCGTGAGCGACGCGGCGCAAGGGCAGCTGACTTGTCCGCGCTGCCTGGCGCAATTGCTCAACCCGTATGGCGTTGATCCGTCAAACCAAACCGCGCCACGGCGGGTCATGCCGCTCGAGCAGCAGGTTTCGCGCGATCAGAATCTTAGTCAAGGCGCACTGAGCGCAATCATCGGCCTGCTGGCGATCGGCGGGATGATCATGCTCGCGGGAATGGATCTCGGCGCCGTCGGCAGGATTCTTATCGTCGTCCTGCTGATCGCGGCGGTCGCGGGCCTCGTGATAATCGGCGTGCGGAGCAAACGCGAGTCGGACGCAACGGCCCGGGGGAACCGATCGATCGCAGGCCCGCCATCCATTCCCGGCGCCCTGCCATATCGCCCCACGCCCGACGAAGACGACGGGCGCACCGGCCTGCGTTTTGCGGGCGGGTTCTTCACCGCGATCGGTGTGTGCGCCGGCTGCTTTATCCTGCTCGCCGCCACGGTGGGCATCGAGCCCAAGTCTGCTCATGTGCTCTTTCTCTGTATCGTGCTCGCCGCCGTGATCGGCTTGAGCGCGCTCGCAACATCGGTTCGACAGAATCCGAGTTGGCGCGGCTTCGGGCCCGGTGTCACCGTCGGCCTGGTGCTCGGCATGATGGCGCTCGGGCCTTGCGGATTCTGTTATCTGATGACGCTCGGCTGATTTCCCTTGCGACTTTGTTAGCAGACGCTATTCTTTTTAGCGAACCCTTCAGGGGAGGTCGGTTGAGCCGCCGCAAGCGCATCGTTCTGCCCATCCTGTTCGTGTCGATCGGAATCTATCTGTTGATCGGGTGCATTCCCATTCCGGCGACTCGCCAACTTCAGCCGGATCTCACGCCGCGGCCGGAACATTACGTCGGCAAACGAAAGGATGACCCAATCTGGGTCGGCCATACCCACATCGACGACGCATTCATTTTCCTCAGCCACCACGTGAAGCCGTACAACGGTGGGCCGGACTTTTTCACGGTGAGAGCGACCCACTCGTATAGTCCGCAATGGGTCTTGCAGCATTGGAGCGTTTCATCCGATCGCAGGCGGTTCTCCATGTCCTACTCCGTCCGCACCGCGACGTGGATCGCCCCGCTGTGCTTCACCGCGTGGGCGGAGACCGCACAGCGGTGGATCACCTTCGATGTCGACCAGAATGGTGTCATCACGAACTCCACGACGACCGATCATCCGATCGTGGGAAAAGTGCAGAGCCCGGCACAATGGATCGAGATATTCGACAGCGAAACGCGCCGAAAGCTTTATGATGCCGGCGTGTTTCCTTCTGATGCAGAACTTCGGCACGCGCAATTACAGCTCGAGCAAAACCGGGCGCGCTGGGCTCCGCGTCCGCCGAGTAGCCAGCCGGCGCCATCCGAACTGCAGCATCACGACGTGCATTGGCATCCCGCATCGCCCTGAGCCGGAGACTTCATGCCCGACCGTCCCTACCTCTTCTATGAGTTGACCAACTCTCTCTGCGGCAAGTGTCTTCGCAAGATCGAAGCGAAGGTGGTCATCGAAGGCGATCACGTCTACTTCCACAAGTGGTGCCCTGAGCATCGCTTTCAACGCGTGCTCATCTCGACTGACGCCGAGTACTACAAACTTTCGCGACAAACGATCAAGCCCGGCCAGATGCCGCTGAAGTTCAACACGCCGATCAAATACGGCTGCCCATTCGACTGCGGGCTGTGCCCGGATCACGAGCAGCATTCATGTCTCACGCTGGTCGAGATCACCGACGCATGCAACCTCAACTGCCCTGTCTGCTACAGCGAGAGCGGGACGCATCGCGCGACGCAGCATCGATCACTCGAACTGATCGAGCGCATGCTGGACGCGGTCGTTCGCAACGAGGGCGAGCCGGACGTCGTGCAGATCAGCGGCGGCGAGCCGACAATTCATCCGCAGTTTTTCGAGGTGCTCGACATGGCCAAATCGCGGCCGATCAAGCACCTGATGGTGAACACGAACGGCGTGAAGATCGCGAACGACCCCGCCTTCGCCCACCGCCTCAAAGATTACATGCCGGGCTTTGAGCTGTACCTGCAATTCGACTCGTTCAAGCCGGATGCGCTACGCGAACTTCGCGGTGAAGATCTTTCCGAAGTGCGCAAGAAGGCGATCGATCGCCTGAACGAGCACAAGATCTCCACCACGCTCGTGGTCACGCTGAAAAAAGGCCTGAACGACGACGAGATCGGCGAGATCATCGATTACGCGCTGAACCAGCGCTGCGTCCGCGGCGTCACGTTTCAACCGATTCAATCGGCGGGCCGCTTGGACGACTTCGATCCCGCCACCGACCGCCTCACGCTCGGCGAAATCCGCCAGCAGATCCTGAGACAATCACCCGTCTTCAAACCCACCGACGTCATCCCCGTCCCCTGCCATCCCGACTGTCTCGCGATGGCCTACGCACTGAAACTCAACGGCGAGGTCACTCCCCTCACCGGCATGATCGATCCGCAGTTGCTCCTGCACGGCGAAGGCAACACGATCGTCTACGAGCGCGACCCGAACCTTCGCCGCGAGCTGTTCAAACTTTTCTCCACCGCTGCCTCTCCCAGCAGCAGCGCCCAATCGCTCAAGCAACTCCTCTGCTGCCTGCCGCTGGTGCAGGTCCCGAACTTCATCACCTACGACAACATCTTCCGCATCATCATCATGCAGTTCCTCGATCGACATAACTTCGACGTGCGCAGTGTGAAAAAGTCCTGCGTGCACATCGCACATCCCGATGGCCGGATCATCCCGTTCGACACGTACAACCTCTTCTATCGCGATGATAAGGAGAAGACGCTTCACTCAATCCGCGAGCCGCAACTCGTGCCGCTGAGTGTAGGAGGGAAATGACGAACCCGAACGAACCGGATCCTCGCGATTACGACAAGCATTCCGATGTGATCGGCGGAATCTTGAAATACATCGCCGGACTTTTATTCGGCTTCGTGGTCATGTTTGTTCCCACCTTCATCGGCGGTGCGGCATCATTCGAGCAGAATCCGGTCTGGTGGGGCATGCCACTTGTGGCACTCGTTGCGATTCCCGTTGCAATCGGCGCCTGGATGACGGGGCGGCGAAACCCCTCGACCTCCGCGGGAATCTGGACCGGCTTGGCCCTCGGCGTGTTGCTCGCAGGCGCATGCTTTTTCGGTACGTGAGGCATCGTAATCGGTTCGGGCCGAGTCGTAACCGTCGGGAGCAACGTGAACGAGGAGAAAGACGATGAATCGCCGCCGACGTCGCTCGACTATCGCTCGTCGCGCGATGAAGTGAAGTCCCGCCAGATCGTCGGGCAGTCGATCGGCGGCTGCATCCTGGTCGGTCTGCAGATCGTTGTATCGGTGCTGCTCGTTTGTTTAGCGTTCGCGGCACATGCAATCGTGGGTTTTCCGGTGCTCGCGATCGCCCTCTATTGGATCGGAATCGTTGTAGATTACGCCATCTGCAATCGCAACGATCCCGACAAGAAAGGGTGGGTCATCGGAATCTGGCTCGGCATCGGGGTGGGGCTGCTCGTCGAAGGAATCTGCTTCGCGTCACTGACTCGAATGTGAGCGACCATGGCTACGGGTGATGGGTCGAGGCCAGGACTTCGTCAGGCGTGATCGCGTTGACCGTCGAGTAGCGAAGGAAATCAGCCTTATTGAACGTGAGGATCGTCGATATTCCATGCACGATCATCGCAGCGACGACATGAGCATCGTGAGCGCTCTTTCCCAGAACGTTCTGCTGCGTGACGAGGCCTCGCCATTGCGTGAGAACACTCGGCGTCTCATCGATCAACTCAAAGATGTTCTGAGCTTTCGCGAGTTCCGCGTCGGCGACGATGCTTGTCCAACCGAGCCCATTTTGAGCAATGGGTCGCGTCGCAGCGACCCAGAACTCGTAGAGGATTTGAGGAACAATGATGAGCTTCTCGGCACGTGCCAAAAGCGCCTGGGTCGATTGATGCGCGATTTTTTGTTGGGAATGTGCAGGCTCCGCCATGCGGAGCAGGATGTTTGTGTCAACCAGGATCGTCATTCGCCGCGACCAGCATAGATGCTTTCGCGGCTATCATCCAAATGAATGCCCTCTCGCTTCGGATGGCCCGCGACCCATTGACGTAACAGTTCGATACGCTCTTCCGACGTGAGGTCACGCGCAGACTTCGTCTCCCCAGCGAGTTTCTCTTCGATTGCCTCGCGAACGAAATTCTCAATCGGCTTTCCACTTCGCTGCGACTGCTCACGAAGTCTCGCCTCAGTTTCAGCAGGAATATCGAGCTTGATCGTCATATCAAGATTATAGCACGAGCGCCGACCGCGCACGAACGTTATGTCTCAGCCGCCACTGGATTCTCAAGCCTCCCAATCTTCTCGATCTCGACTGCCACCCGATCCCCCGTCTTCATCCACACCGGTGGCGTGCGGGCGAAGCCGACGCCATGCGGCGTGCCGGTGAGAATGATGCTCCCCGGCCGCAGCGTCATCGTGCTGCTCAGCGATTCGATCAAGGTCGGCACGTCGAAGATCATGTCCGCGGTCGTGTGGTCCTGCATGACCTCGCCGTTGAGGAGCGTGCGGAGCTTGAGGTTGTTCGGATGTGGAATCTCATCCTTCGTCACGATGCACGGCCCCAGCGGGCAAAAGCCATCGAATGATTTCCCGCGCGCGAACTGGCCGCCACCTAATGACTTCTCCCGCTGCCAATCGCGCGCCGAGACGTCGTTGGCAATCGTGTAACCGAAGACGTAATCCAGCGCGCGATCCTTCGAAACATTCTTACAGCTCTTGCCGATCACCACCGCCAGCTCGCCTTCGTAATCGATCTTGTCGCTGCGCTTCGGGATCAGGATCGGATCGCCGGGATTGTTCAGCGTGTTGCTCGCCTTGATGAACAACATCGGATTGACCGGAATGGCCGACCCGCTCTCGGCGGCATGATCGCGATAGTTCAGTCCGATGCAGAGAATGTCCGTCGGCACGAGCGGCGCGAGCAGCTTCTCGATCTTGAGCGTGTCCTTCGTCACCCGCCAAGACGCAAACCCACCCTCCACGCGTCGCGCCGTCGTGTCGTCAATCTGCTCCCCATGATGCACCTGCCCGCCGGAAACGAATCGGATAAATCGCATGATGTAAGCTTATGGGAGATCGATTGGGAGGGCGAGGCTCATGCCGAGTCCCGGCGCGCCGGGATTTCGCAGAGGGAATCGACTTGGCGGGAGCCTCGCCCTCCCAGCGGGTCTATGCTACTGTGTACGGGCAAACGTCAGGGCGATTAGCTCAGTTGGCTAGAGCGCCGCTTTTACACAGCGGATGTCGGGGGTTCGAGTCCCTCATCGCCCACTCTTCTCGCCGGCACATCATTCTGCCCACCCTCCATGCCGATAACAGAGATGCCGAATCGCGCGGATTTCGGCATTGATGTCCGATAACTGCACAACCTCGCTGCCCGCATCGCAACCGGGCTGCGCAGAACTGGCTCGATGGATCCCCTTCATCCTGATCGTCGCGACGGTGCTCGTCTTCAGCGGAATGCTGTCGAACCAGTTCACGCTGTGGGACGACGAACAAACCATCGCTGCGAATCCGAACTTCAATCCGCCGACGGTCGAGGGACTGGCTGCACACTGGCGCAAGCCGCACATGGACCTCTACGTCCCCGCGGCATATACGCTCTGGTGGACGGTCGCGAAAGTCGCCTGGCGTGCCGACGACACCGGCGGACATCTCGACCCGCGGCCGTTTCACGCGGCGAGCCTCGCGCTTCACGTGATGTCGGTGCTCGTCGTCTTCGCTCTCCTGCGACGCCTCCTCCGCAAAGACTGGCCCGCCGCCGCGGGGGCGCTGCTCTTTGCCCTTCACCCGGTGCAGGTCGAAACGGTCGCATGGACGAGCGGCGCGAAGGATCTGCTCGCCGGACTGCTCGTGCTCGTCGCCCTATGGCAATACGCAGTCGCGTTCGATCCGAACAACCGCTGCAAACGTCCCACGATGCATTATCTGCTGGCGACGCTCGCGTTCGCGATCGCGCTGCTCGCCAAGCCCGTCGCCGTCGTCGCGCCGCTGCTCGTTATCGTGATCGATCGCTGTCTCTTACGTCGCGATTGGCGATCCATCGCGCGCGGCGTCGCGCCGTGGATCGCACTCACCATTCCGTGCCTGATCTGGACGAAGCTCGCGCAGCCCGCCTCTTATTTACCGCCGATCCCACTGTGGCAGCGCCCGTTGATCGCCACCGACGCGCTCGCGTTTTATCTGTACAAGCTCGTCTGGCCCGCCTCGCTCGCACTCGACTACGGTCGCCGACCCGTCACGATCTTCTCAACAGGCGCCGCCCATTGGACCTGGCTCGCACCCGCGGTCCTCGTCGCAATTCTCTGGTGGCGCCGTCGCGGAAACGCCCCGCTGCTCATCGGCGTCGCGATCGCGTTACTCGCCCTTCTGCCCGTCCTCGGCCTGACGTCGTTCGATTTCCAAACCTACTCGACCACCACCGACCATTACCTTTACTTGCCGATGTTCGGCGCCGCGCTCGTCGCCGCGTGGCTGGTTTCGCGCGTGCAGCGACCCTTTCTCGCTACCGCGCCCATGAGCGCCGCGCTGCTCGCGTGTGCGATACTCTCCGCGCAGCAGACGCACGTGTGGCGCGACTCGCGAACGCTCTTTGCGCACACGATCGCCGTCAATCCCGACAGCTACGCGGGCTACTCCAATCTCGCGACGCTGGCCTATCGCGAGGCGCAGCAGGAGACACTCGCGGCGCAAACGGCTCACATGGTCTTCGATGAGTCCGGCACCGCAAAACATCGCGCCGAAGTCGCGCGCCTCAACCACGAATACTTCGCGATGGCAACGGAAGCTTATCGCGTTCGCCCCGACTCGATCCGCACGCGCCGGCGAATGGGCGACGCGCTCCTTCGCCTCAATCGCCCCGCCGATGCACTCCCCTACCTGCGCGACGCGGTTGCTGCTTGGGAACGATTGACGGACGACCGACAGAAGCTCGAGTACGCGACCACACCACACCTCCTCGCGACTGCGCTTTTGCGATTGGGAAGACCGACCGAAGCGATGGAGTACTGCCAACGAACGCTCGCGTATGTGCCCGACGATCGCGCCACACAGCACACACTCGCCGAAGCGCGAGCGATGATGGCGCGCGTTGAGTAGGCCGAATCCGCGGAGCTGCGCTCCGCCGCTAACTATTCCGCGAACGCGAGCTCTCCACTATTTAGCGGCGGAGCGTAGCTCCGCGCGTTCGATCACCGAATGCCCTCACGTCTCCACCCGCATCGCCTCCACCGGTTGCATCCGCGCCGCCTGCCGTGCGGGATAGACCGCGGCGATCACGGTCAACCCCACACCGATTGTCATGCAGACCAGCAGGTCGAATGCGATCACGCCGGTCGGAAAGGCTTTCCAGACGTAGGCGCCGAACTTCCAGCTTGCGTCGCACAACGTCAGCAGCAGCCCGATCACCGTCCCGATGAGCGTACCTGCGACGCCCTGAAACAGGCTCTCAATCAGAAAGAGCTTCACGATGAACCCGTCGAGCGCGCCGAGACACTTCATCGTCCCGATCTCGCGGAAGCGCTCGGTCACGCTCATCAGCATCGCGTTGAGAATGCCCACGAACGCGACCAGCAACGCGAGACTCACGACCCATCGTGTGCGCACGCGGCTCTCGTTTGACTCGATCTCGATCCCGTGCAACTGCAGCCGAGCCTGAAGTTCCTGCCCTGGTCGAAGATCGCGCCCCGCGGTCTGGCTGAGCGCCTGCATCTCCCATCGTCGAAGGGATTGGAGGATCGCGTCGCCGCTGAGCACCGACATGAGAAACGCCAGCGCCAGCACAATCCCGCTGGTCACGAGCAAGCTGCGGCTCAGGCGCATGCGGATGTTTTTGTACGCGATCTCGATCGCCTTCCGCGTCGGGAGCTGAATCTGCCGGCCGATGGTCTGCACATTGCAATCGTAGCATGGGCTATGAGCCCATGCATGTTTGACCAAATGATGCACGGGCTGGTAGCCCGTGCTACGATGCGCGCGGGAATGAAGGAAGATCTCGAGCTCAAAGAATTCCGCGAGCTGATGCCGACGCCGACGCATTGGGAAGACGGCTTCGGCCTGAAGGCGATGGTCGGCGGATTGTTCGTCGGCATGATCATGACGCCGGCGAGCATGTACATGAACCTCGTCGTCGGCCAGGACGTCGGCACCGCGGCGCAGTGGGTCACCGTCATCCTCTTCATCGAAGTCGCGCGCCGCTCGTTCACCTCGCTCACGCGGCCCGAAGTGTACGTTCTCTACTACATGGCCGGCGCGAGCCTCATCAGCGGCAGCGGATTGCTCTGGAATCAGTTCATCGTCCAGAGCGAAGCATTCCGCCAGTTTGGACTCGCCGACAAAATCCCGAGTTGGGTCGCGCCGAACTCGCCCGACGTTCTCGGCACGCGCTCGTTTTTCAATGCCGCGTGGCTCGCACCGATCGGCCTGATGGCGCTCGGACAGATCCTCCAGCGCTTCGACAACTTCGGCCTCGGCTACGTGATGTACCGGCTCACGAGCGACGTCGAAAAACTTCCGTTTCCGATGGCGCCGGTGGCGGCGCAAGGCGTGACGGCGCTCGCGGATGCCTCTGAAGGGCAGGAGACCTGGCGATGGCGCGTCTTCAGTTTCGGCGCGATGCTCGGGATGGCATTCGCGGTGATTTACCTGGCGTTGCCCGCGATTTCCGGGGCATTTCTGCCGGAGCCGATCAGCATTTTTCCGCTGCCCTTTAAGGATCTGACCGCCAACACCGAGAGCTTCCTCCCCGCCGTCCCGATGATCCTCAGCTTTAACCTGGGCCTGTTCATCAGTGGAATGGTGCTCCCCTACTGGGCGATGGTCGGCAGCTTCGCGGGCCTAGTGCTCTGTTTGATTGCAAATCCTATTTTGTACAAGATAGGCATCCTGCACACGTGGAGCCCGGGGATTGGCGCGATCCCCACCATCCAGGCCAACACCCTCGATTTCTACTTCTCCTTCGGCCTCGGCCTCGCCGCCGCGATTGCGGTCATCGGCTTCTTCCACGTCGGCCGAAGCGTCTTCACGAAACACGAAAGTGCTCCGCGCATCCAATGGCGGAACCTCTTCAAGCCGCCCGAAGGCCGCGGTGATTTCCCACTCTGGGTCGCGATCGTCATCTACTTCGGCGTCACGACGATCACCATCCTCACCGCGTATCTGCTGCTCAAACAGGCGAACCTCATCAACCCCGCCAACAGCCCCGTCACGCTCACGCTCATCGGGGTGTTCATCTTCTACGGCTTCATCTATACGCCGATCATCAGCTATGTCTCCGCACGGATGGAAGGAATCGTTGGCATGTCCGTCTCGATCCCGTTCGTGCGCGAAGCGACATTTCTCTTCAGCGGATACAAAGGCGCCGCCATCTGGTTCGCGCCGTTTCCACTCCACAACTACGGCGCACAAACGCTCTACTTCCGCACGACCGAGCTCACCGGCACGAAGATCAAATCGATGATCAAGGCGGAGGCGTTCGTCCTGCCGATCGTGATCCTCGCGACGATCGTCTTCAGCCAGTTCATCTGGCGCATCGCGCCCGTGCCGAGCAGCGCCTTTCCGAATGCGCAGAAGATGTGGGAGCTGACCGCCTATCGCCAAGGCATCATCTACAGCAGCACGCTCCCGGGAAACGAAGGCGGAATCTTTCAGCAGGCGCTCGTGCCGACGTACATCGCGGCAGGTCTTGGAATCGCGCTGGCGCTCTATGGCGGAATGTCCTGGCTCGGCCTGCCGGTGCTGATGGTGTACGGCGTGATCAGAGGCTTGGATCAATCGACACCCGATGTGATCCTGCCACAATTCCTCGGCGCAATCTTGGGGCGTTACTACTTCGCGAAACGATTCGGGAAAAACTGGCCGCAATACCGCGTGGTGTTCTTCGCGGGCTATTCCTGCGGGGTGGGCCTCGCGATGATGCTCAGCCTTGGGCTGGTGTTCATGAGTAAGAGCGTATTTCAGTCTCCGTATTAACAATGCACTGCTTCCGACGCGCCCATTTAGCCGCGCGGGCTTGCCCCGCGCGAGCGTCAGTCCGATCCGCGGCGCCCGCGCGGGGCGAGCCCCGCGGCTAAATAAGACGCGCGCAATCGAGATCGATCGTTTGACCATCGAGCAATTCATCTTCGCGGGCCTCGTCTTCTTCGCGGCGCATTTGCTTTCGACCATCACGGGGTTCGGCGCCAACGTCGTCGGCGTCCCCCTGCTCGCGCTCGTGGTCGGAATTGATCCCGGCAAACAATCGCTGGTCGTGCTCGGGATGCTGCTGTATGTGTACGTGGTGACTCGCCACCACGAGCGGATCGCGTGGCGTGAGCTGCGCACAATCGCGATCGTCGCGGGGATCGGGGCGGTTGTCGGCCTGCTCGTCGTCAAGTTTCTTCCTCCGCGGGCGAGCAACGTGCTGCTCGCGCTGTTCGTGATCGGCGTGGGAATTCGCGGGCTGCTGGATGTGGCTCCGAATTACAAAGCGCCGATGTGGCTCGGTCGCATCCTGCTGTTCCTCGGCGGGGTCGTGCACGGCGCGCTCACAACCGGCGGGCCGCTCATCGTCATCTACGCCCGGCGCATGCTGCCACATAAATCCGTCTTCCGCTCAACGCTCGCGGTGATGTGGCTGATTCTCGGCACAGTCCTGGTGGTTGGATGGACGCTGACAAACTCGTGGGCCCCGACCACTGCGCGGGTGACGCTGATCGGCATGCCTTTCATGATCCTCGGCGTCATCCTCGGCGAGGTGCTGCACCATCGGGTCGATGAGAAACACTTCCGCACGCTCGTGAACCTGACCCTGATCGCCAGCGGCGCTGTGCTCCTGTGGCAGATGCTGAAGTGAGTTTGGCTTCGTTTTGCGAATCGCTCGAACTGGTCAACGGCGGTCAATGGCGGTCAACCAGCGTCAACCAAACGGCTCGATCGTGTTCCACTTTGTCGGTCGTCGATGATCGAGTTTGTAGGGTGTGCTTCAGCACACCGTCCGACCGAACGGTGTGCTGAAGCACACCCTACTTACTTGGGTTCGTTTTGCGCGACGGGTCAATCAGGTCAACAAACGTGAACTTTCGTCAACTTTTGACAACCTGCGTCAACCTCGACTTCTGCACTTTTGACGTACGCGCGCAAAGGACTCCTAACCATTCTGGAAGTTGCATCAGCCAGTTGGAAAGGAGTCCACGATGCTTGCGTTGCCCACTGCGGCGGAGCCGCTGGTCGATCGGGTTCGTGCAACGTTTACGCGGCCCAGCTTCGAG
>JAICIO010000039.1 GCA_025924315.1 Phycisphaerae bacterium | reverse complement strand
CGCTTCGTTGGTTTTGTCGTTGGCTTTCCGATCTCCGGGTTATACGCCATCGGCGCATCGCTCATCAGCTCGCGATTCTCCAGCATTTCGACGATCGGTTTCCCGTCGAGCTTTTTCGGCGGAGTGAGGCCGAGCGCCCACATCGCGGTCGCGCACGTGTCTTCGGTCTTCACTTCGAGATCGGGGAAGCGCGAGAGGTCGAAGTTTTTGCGGATGCCGGGACCGACGGCGATCCACGGGATGGTTCGCGAACGAACGTCGTCGGGGCCGTGCGTGCGTCCCGCTCCGCCGTGGTCGGCGCTCAGGATGATCAGCGTCGAATCCTTCAGCTTGAGGTCCTCGAGCGCCTTGATCACGGCGCCGACGGAAACGTCCGCCTGTTCGACGGCATCAATTTGCTCGGGCGTGCCCCAGCCGTACATGTGGCCGGCGGAGTCGTTGCCGGGGAAATGCACGAACATCACCTGTGGCTTGTATTGCCGAATGATCTGTACCGCCTCCATTGCCACTTCGCTGTCGGTCGTCTTCGGAAGGATGGGAAAGTAGGCGTGATCGATCGTGCCGGGTTTAGCGATCACTTCGAACTTGCTTTTGCCGGTCGCCACCCCGGTGGTGTAGCCTGCGTTGTGCGCCACTTCGAAAATCGTCGGCACGAGGGGATACACCGGCGCCGAAAGCGGCAGATCCCCGTTCCACATGATCGCGTGACGGGCGGGACCAACGCCAGTGAGCATGCTCACGTGCGACGGCAACGTGTTCGCCATCGGCGTGGTTTTCGCCCAGAAGGTGAAGCTGCCGGATTCGTAGAGCTTGTGAATGTTCGGCGTGTTTGCGCGGAAGATGAGGTCCGGGCGCAGTCCATCGATGCTCATGATGAGCACCCGCGAAATCGCGGGGATGGGGCGCGTGGTCGGAAGGGCGGCACGCGTTGTGGACGGGCGCGTCGTCTGAGCGAGCGAAGTCGGGGCGAAAACCGAGATGAGAAGCACGAAAATCGCGAGGCGGTAGGTCATGAGGGGCACGGTTTTACCGGGGTGGTCTCGGTCATGCAAACACCTCTGCATGCACGGTGAGACCGACATTCCTGTCGGTGCTCGGACGCGGTATTCCGAGTCCGAGATGCGTCGAGCAATACCTCGGCGCATGACAGACAAGGAATGTCTGTCCCGCCATTCAAGAGGCGAGGAAATCAAGTATCGATTGCAATCGCTTCGCGCTTGGTTACGCTGTCGGTGCAAATCCTTTTCTGGGAGTCAATCGATGAACGAACTGAGCCGGCGGGATGCGTTTAAGTGGGCGATTTCTTCGGGCGTGGCGCTTGCGATGAGCGGCGCGGTCGGACAGGCGGTCAAAGCGGCCGAGACGTCGAAGGATTCGAAGAAATTGCGCATCGGCTTCATCGGCGTCGGCGGTCGCGGGACGGAATTGCTCAAGGTCACGCTGGCGTTTCCGGAAGTCGACATCCCCGCGATCTGCGATATCAACGAGGACCACCTGAACAAAGCTCAGGATCTCGTCGCCAAAGCGCGGGGTGGCGCGAAGCCCGAAGGATACAGCAAAGATGCGCACGATTATCGCCGCTTGCTCTCGCGCGACGATCTTGACGCGGTTCTCATCGCAACGCCACAGGAACTGCACGCGGAGATGGTGGTCGATGCGATGAAGGCGAAAAAATTCGCCGGGTCGGAAGTACCCGCGTGCGAGACGGTCGATGAATGCTGGAAGCTCGTGAAGGCGCACGAGGAGACGAAAACCGGCTACATGATGCTGGAGAATTATCTCTACAGCCAGCCCGTCATGATGGTGCAGAACATGGTGGACCAGGGTGTGTTTGGCGATCTCACCTACGGCACCGGCTCGTACATTCACGAGATCCGAAAGATGCGCTTCGAGAAGGACGGCAGCCTTACGTGGCGCGGAGAAAACATCCTGCACAACCGCGGAATTGTTTACCCGACGCACGCGATCGGCCCGGTGTGCCGGTGGATGGGGATCAACAAAACCGATTGGCTCGACACGCTCGTCGCGATGGATACGAAGGCCGTCAGCACGCACAAGTACGCGGTCGAAAAATTCGGCGCCGACAGCAATCCCGCGAAGGTGAATTTCGAAAATGGTGATAACAACCAATGCCTCGTTCGCACGAAGGGCGGGCGGCTGATCGAAGTGCGATACGACACGTCTTCTCCGCGGCCACCGGGCATGGGCGAATATTCGTTGCAAGGATCACAAGGCTGCTTCCTCTCGTGCTTCGGCGAACGAAAGATCTACATCGAAGGCCAGAGCAAGCCGGAGAAGTGGCAGGACATGGACGAGTACAAAGAGAAATACAACCACCCCTACTGGGCCCAGCGCGGCGAAGAGGCCGCCAAACGCGGACATGGTGGCGGAGACTACTTCGTCATCTCCGATTTCCTCGATTCGATCCGCACCGGCAAGAGCGCAATCGACGTTTACGACGCCGCCACGTGGAGCTGCATCCGGCCGTTGTCCGAAGAGTCGATCCGGGGGGGGAGCAAGCCGATGAAGATTCCGAATTTCAAAGAGAAGGCGACGTGAGAACGTCCGCACCGCAAGGCGCACGCTCTTACCTTCCCTCTCCTCAATCCCCGACGGGGACAGCGACTAAAAAAGGAAATCCCTCTCCGGGCGGAGAGGGATTTCCGAATGAATGTCACTTTTCTCGAATCGAAATTTACTTCGTAAACACCTTCGCCTTGAAGTCCGCCAGCGCCTGTTTGAGCTGCTGTTCGTACTCAGCGGTCAGTTCCTTTTTCTCGGCCAGGCCCGAGCGCAGGGCCGTGAACGAGCTATCGACGTATGCGAGGAACTTGTTCTGGAAGTCCTGCACCTTATTGAGCGGAACGTCGTCGAGATAACCTTGCGTGCCGGCGTAGATGACCATGACTTCCTGCTCGACGGGCATCGGCTTGTACTGCGGTTGCTTGAGCAATTCGACGAGGCGCGCGCCGCGGTCGAGCTGCTTCTGCGTGGCGGCGTCGAGCTCCGTGCCGAGCTGTGCGAACGCTTCGAGCTCGCGATAAGCGGCGAGGTCAAGTCGAAGCGAGCCGGCAATCTTCTTCATCATCTTCGTCTGCGCGTTGCCACCGACGCGGCTCACGCTGATGCCGACGTTAACGGCAGGCCGCACGCCCGCGAAGAAGAGTTCCGGTTCCAGGTAGATCTGTCCGTCCGTGATGCTGATGACGTTGGTCGGGATGTAGGCCGACACGTCGCCGTCCTGTGTCTCGATGACGGGGAGAGCGGTCATTGATCCGCCGCCGAGCTCGTCACTCAGCTTCACCGCGCGCTCGAGCAGACGGCTGTGCAAATAGAACACGTCGCCGGGGAACGCTTCACGGCCCGGCGGGCGGCGAAGCAGCAGCGACAGCTGGCGATACGCCGCGGCCTGCTTCGAAAGGTCGTCGTAGACGCACAGCGTGTGCTCGCCTTTCCACATGAAGTATTCGGCCATCGCGGCGCCGGCGTAGGGGGCGATGTATTGCAGCGGGGCAGGGTCGGCGGCGGTTGCGATCACGACCGTGGTGTACTCCATCGCGCCGTTCGCTCGCAGCACTTCGACGAGACCCGCGACGGTCGATTCCTTCTGACCGACCGCGACGTAGAAGCACTTAACGCCTTTGCCTTTTTGATTGATGATCGTGTCGATCGCGATCGCAGTCTTGCCGGTCTTGCGGTCGCCGATGATGAGCTCGCGTTGTCCGCGGCCAATCGGGATCATCGAGTCGATCGCCTTAATGCCGGTCTGCAGCGGCTCTTTCACCGGCTGGCGCTCGGCGATGCCGGGCGCGACGATGTCGAGCTTGCGCGTCTCGGTGGTTTGAATCGCGGGGCCACCATCGAGCGGCTGACCGAGCGGATTGACCACGCGGCCAATGATCGCGTCGCCGACGGGCACTTCGAGCAGACGACCGGTCGACTTGACCGTGTCGCCTTCCTTAATCTCGAGGTAATTGCCAAAGATAACGGCGCCGATCGAGTCTTCTTCGAGGTTGAAGACCTGGCCCATCGTGCCGTTTTCGAATTCGAGCAGCTCGCTGGCCATCGCGTTGTTGAGGCCGTAGATGCGTGCGATGCCGTCACCGACTTCGATCACGGTGCCGACTTCCGAAACCTGGAGCTTCTGTTCGAAGCCCGCGATTTCGCGCTTAAGGACGCTGGTGATTTCCGCAACATTGATCGCCATTTCCGATTCTCCGAATTGAACCGCGGATGCACGCAGATGAACGCAGATCAAACTGCGCCTCTTGTAGGGTCCGCTTCAGCGGACCGGTTATTTGCCTTTCCAGCGATGAATAACCGGTCCGCTGAAGCGGACCCTACAACTATCTGTGTGCATCTGTGTTCATCTGTGATTCCTGTTTTCTATTACTTTGTTTTCGCGGTGAGTAGTTGGCGGCGCATGATGTCGAGTTGGGCTTTCACGCTGCCGTCGATGAGGCGGTCCTGCACGCGAAGGACCAGGCCGCCGATGATTCTCTCGTCAACGTACTGGTAAACGACGGCGTTCTTTTTGAGTGCCGTGCTCACCTTTTGCCGCACCTCTTCGAGCTGTGCATCCGTCAATCGCTGCGCGACGGTGACGTCCACTTCGATCTTGCCGAGCAGCTCGTCGAGGAGATCATCATAGGCTTGCGAGATTTGCACGAGCGACTTGAGTCGGCCCTTCTGAGCGACGATGCCCAGGAACTTCATCAGCAGGGGGTTGATCTTCCCTTCGAAGATCCGCTTGAGCATTTCACCGTGCTCGATGTCGCCGATCGCAGGGTCGGCGAGGAAGAGCGCGAAGGTCTTGTTCTGCTCCACGATCTCGCGGATCTGTGCCAGTTCGCCGCCGATCGGCTCGGCCTGGTTCTGCTCCTGCGCGAGATCCAGTAACGCCTGGGCGTATGCGAGCGCCAGCGGAGAGTTGTGTGTGGTTTTCGCCATGTTGTGAACAGTTGTCAGTTTGCAGTTGTCAGTTGGCAGTGAAGTCATCTACTGACAACTGCCAACTATCAACTGACAACTAATTCTCCTAGTTCTTGCTGACCGTCTGCATCTGATCGAGGCTCTGGCGGACGAGGTCTTCCTGATCCGACACATTGAGACTTCGACGCAGGATTTTCTCCGCAACGAGCGTTGCGAGCTCGGCGGCCTGGCGCTGGACGTCGGCGACGGCCTGAGCGCGGGCGGCTTCGATGTCTTTCGTCGCGCGATCCTTGATCTCTTCCGAATCTTTCTGAGCCCGATTGCGGATCGTGGTCGCGAGGCCTTCCGCGTCGGAGGTTGCCTTGTTGAGGATGTCGCGACCACGTGCTTCCGCGGCGGCAAGTTGCTTGTTGTATTCCGCGAGCGTCGATTCGGCCCGCACGCGTGCGGCTTCGGCGTCGGCGATGTCCTTGCGGATCCGATCCTCGCGATTCTTCAAACCCGTCAACACCTGCTTCCAGGCCGTCGGGTAGAGGATCAGGAGCATGATGACGAAGATGATGATCGTCCACAGCGCCTGTGCCCAAGTCTGGCCGGAGGTCACATCCGGCACGATTGGGGCCTTGGTTTCTTCCTCGGCCACGGCGGTGTGAACCGTGCCCGACGGCGCGGCGGATTCATCCGCGGCGCGGACGAGGCGGTTCCCGCCGAGCACGAAGATCCCGACCAGCGCGGTCATCACAGTGAATCGTTTCAGAAGCGACATCCGATTGTCCTTGTTCGCGAGCATAAAGGTCGCGATCCGCTTTCACGGATCGCGACCTGATTCATTCGATTTCGCTTAGAACGTCACGCCCTTGGCGAAGATGATCGCGAAGAACGTGAAGCCTTCGATCAGCGCGGCGGCGATGATCATGTTCGTGCCGATACGTCCGCCGGCTTCGGGTTGACGCGCGATGCCTTCCATCGCCTGTCCACCGATGCGACCGATTCCGAGTCCACCACCGATGACCGCCAAACCGATACCGAGACCGGCGCCCAGCGCCGCAAGACCGCGACCGTCGGTCGCCGCCTGTGCAAGAATGTCCAACATGTTCAGACTCCAATGCGCCGACGCAAGTATAGGATCAGGTCTCGCCGGCATCGGCATTCGGCAAGGCCTGGGGCAGCGTTGCGGGTCCGCACGGATGACACGACATGAAAAGCCTGGGGGAGGGGGATGGCTTTTCAACGGCGTTCACCACCGCGGGTACTTCGCTGCCACGAGATATTCCGAGATTCAGAACGCTGGTTCGATCAATGCTCCGGCGCTACCGCGCTCGCGATAAACAATGTCACAAGGAACGTGAAGATATAGGCCTGCAAAAACGCGACAAACAATTCGAGGAACCGAATCACAAGGCTGAGCAATGTCACCGGAGCGCCGGCTCCAAGCTGGTGCACGAACCCGGCCGTCACCGGGATCATCAAGATGAGCGCGCCAAGGACGATGTGCCCGCCGATCATGTTGGCGAACAAACGAATCGTCAGCGCGAACGGCTTGATCACCGCGCCCATTAATTCAAGGATCAGCAAAAACGCCCACATGAAGATATCCGCAATCGACAGGAACAGCTTCGCGAATGCGGACGTGCCGGGACCGGGTTTGAACGGATGCGGGGCGAAGTTCCAGAGATAGAGCGCCGGCGCGACCAGCCACGCCGCGGCGGGGCTCATGGCGTTGCCGTGCCCGGACACGTGGTTGGCAGCATCGCGACTGCCGATGCCATCATGTCCGCGGAGGAGGCTCTTGTCGTCCGCGTAATGCCTGGTCGGATCGCCCATGGCGCGGAAGTCGCCTGGGATGTCAGCGGCCAGAGCTTCGCCGCGAACATGCTCCAGATCATGTGCGGCTTCGTGACCCTGCGTGCCGTTTGCGGAGTGCTCCTCGTGGTGACCGTGATGTCCGTAGGTTCCACTAATCAGCGACCGCGCGACCTGTGCGATCCCGCTGATGTGAATGAAGAAGAACGCGCAAATCGCTAAGCCACCGGTAACGATCGGCGTGCCGGTCGCGGTTCCCCACCAGTGCGTCGGCCTGTGCGTAAAGAGCGAAACCGTTTCGCCGACGGGAATCTGGCCGAGCAGGTTGCACAAGAGAATGAAGAAGAATGTGGTCCAGAGGAACGGAACGAACCGGTCGGTGTGTTCCTTGAGCGCGGGGCGGAAAACCTCGACGCGTAGGAATTCGAGGATCGATTCGAGGAAATTGCGCACGCCGCTGGGCGCGTCGGACTTGGGGTCTTTGAAGTACTTTGGAAAGATCAGCAGCATGAGGACGGCCGCGACCACGACCATAATCATCTGGTTGGTCACATGGAGACCACCGATATGAAACAGGTCATGCGGCAGAACTTCTTCCATCGGATCTGCGGCGGACAGGATCAGTTGCATGTGCGGTTCTCTCTTATGGCTTCGCCATTATTCCCTGGTTGGCGCGGGAATCGATTCCATAGGCGCTTGCCGAATCGCCTTGATGCTCGTCGTTGAGATGACGGCGAGCGTGGGGCAATACAGCGCGAGCGCCCAGTAGTTAAATGGCTTCGACACGTGCATCAAAAACACGACCAGCGCTCCCAGCGCGAGGATCAAAAACAGGTGGACAAGCGTGGCGACCAGCCCCGCCTGGGTGACCGCGAGTTGGCTCGCGCCGCGCGTGAGGACGAGTGGGACGAGCGCCACTTCCGAAGCGACGAGCACGACGACCGCCGCCAGCGCCATTTCGTACGTGTGCGGATCGAAGCCCGCGCCGCGGCAGAACACGACGACGCCGCCGCAAAGCAGGGCGATCACAATCGGATTAATGATGATGCCGCGTAACAAACTCGTTCCTCGCGCGTTTTAATCCTTGTTCGAGCGCATTGAATCGCGGATCAACTGGTACATCCCGGCGGCGCATCCGAGCATGATTGCGATATACAGCCCCCACGGGGCGGTATGAAATCGCCGATCGAACCAGGAGCCGATGAGGTAGCCGAGCCCGACGCCGACGACGACCTCAAACCCCTGAACGAGGGTGGGTCCGGAGTTTCGATCGCCGCCGGAGGCCATGCTCGACTGCCTTTGCCGCAGTTCGTGCAAAATATCACGAACTTCCTCTCTGTAGGGTAGTGAAGCCCGCCCATATCGTCAAGAAACGCAAAGTGCGGCAAGCCGCCGCGGGCTTGCGTCCGGTGCCGTTGGAGGCAAACTGCCGTCCATGATGCCTGCTCGGGAGCGGTTGATTTTGGCCGGCCTGACCCTCTTCGCGGCGGTGGTCTTTTGCGTCGGAATCAACTGGGGGCTGCCTTCGCGGAAGGTCGACCCGTTTTTGTTTGGTTCCCATCCAGTTTGGTCCGGCACCCAGATCGATCGACTTGCTCCGCAAGAGAATGCCAACCTCGGGGCCGATGTGGATGCAAACCCGATCGCGAATCGGGATGTGCCGGTTGTCCTGAATGACACCGACTCGAAGCGCGCCGAGATCGTCCGGCGCTACCGGCTTTTCAGCTATCAGCCGGACGAGATGATCACGTTCAAGTCTCTGTCGCGCATCCGCCAGTTCAATGGCGACCCGCGGCTCTACCAGTACGGCGGACTGTGGATCTATCCGGTCGGCGCGATGCTGAAGGCGGCGTCGATCGTTCATCTCGTCGATCTTCGCGCCGATCGCGTTTACTACCTCGATCATCCCGAAGCCTTCGGCCGCTTCTACATCGTCGCACGCATGTACGTCGTCCTGTGGGGACTCGTCGGCGTGTGGGCGGTGTTCTGGATCACGAAGCGTTTGAGCAATGACGTGATCGTCGCGAGCACTGCTGCGATCTGTTACGCGCTGATGCCGGTCGTCGTGAACATGGCGCATGAAGCGAAGCCGCATCTTCCCGGCGCGGTGCTCGAGCTGCTCGCGATCATCGCCGCGACGAAGTTCGTCGAGACGAAACGGTGGAAGTGGGCGCTGATCAGCGGCGCGTTGTGTGGGGCTGCGTTTGGAATGGTGCTGTCGGCGCTGCTCGGCTTCGTCGTGCTGCTGATCATGGTCTTACTCGTCGAAGCGAAATGGTCCAAGCGCATCGGCGTGCTGGTTGCGTCGATAGCGATCGGCTTTGGCGTTTACGCGATGACCAATCCTTTCGTGGTGAAGCATCTGCTCACCGATCCCGCGATGCTCAAGTCGAACCTCGGGAACTCGAGCGCGATGTACCAGGCGCCATTCAGCGCGAGAGGCTTTGGCAACGCGCTGAACCTGATTGGCGATGGCGCGACGCCTGTGCTGGCGATTGTTGGCGTGTGCGGAATCGTGTGTCTGATTCGTCGCGGGTCGGCGCTCGCGTGGCTGCTGCTCGCGGCGAGTGTGATGGTGCTCGTGCAGTTCGTGCTGCTTGCGACGGGGAAGCCGGGCGAATATGCGCGGTTCGCGATTCTCCCCGATATTGTGCTCGCAATTGCGGCCGTCGTGTTGATGGGAAAGATTCGCGAAGTGCCGCTGCGAGTGGGAGGACTTCTGTCGCTCTGTTTGATCACGGGCGTGTGGGGAGCCGGATATGTGTGGCACTTCATGCGGGATTCCGTCGATCGAAGCACACGCATCATCGCCGCCGAGCGACTCGCGGATTACAAGAGCGTCAGGACGATCGCTCTGGATTCAGAGCCCGCGCCGTACTGTTTTCCACCGGCCAATCTCTTCGATCTGAAGATCGTTCTCACTCCGGTCAATCATCAACCGCCGGCGGGAGCTGATCTGCATATCACCACCGTCGACACCGTGGGTCCGAAGTCGATCGACTCTCCGATCGAATATTGGATTCGTCCGCGATTGTTTTCGACGCCGATATCCTGGGCGGCGAAGCCGTATCGTGTCACGTTTCTCAAAGGCATCGGCGGTTGACACATTGAGCGGCGCGGAATAGATTTACTCGCGACAACTGAATCGGCGGACACGCAGCTCCGCCAAGGCGATTTGATTGCAGCTTGCGGCCTTAACTGCTAAAGCGCGAAGAGAAGTTCTCGGCGCGATTGCAAAAGAGGCCATCCCAACCCATCGGTTGCGGGTGGTTTTTTTATTGCCCGATCTCACCTTCGGCTCTCGCAGGGCGGCGCAGAAAAGGATTCTGCCATGCCCGTTCATACTCCATCGATCGAACTCTATTCGAACTGTTCGAATCTCGATTTGGCGACAGGCAAATGTCGCCGAAGCCAACTGACGTGCACGCATGCGGCGGGGGAGCATTATGCCTGCGCCGATGCGACGTTCGTCGCACGCATCACGACGCCGAGGAACGAATTCCAGATGCTCGTCGATCGCGAGCACAAGCCGGCGACGGCGTTTATTCCGGTGCGGACCTGTCGCCAGATCATGTTCGCGCAGGCGGCGGGGGTGCATGTGAATTCGATCGGTGTGCATGGCGCGCAGCGGTCGTTGCTCCAGCTGAAGCGCGAGGTGGATGGGTCGATCCGATACCAGTCAGCGCTCGGCGAGGCCGCGATTCGCTGGCACGACGGGCAATTCTCCGTGATTGAGGATTGATGAACGCCTAATGTCGTCTCTCGTACGGAACACTTTCGTTCAGTTTGTCGGCGAAGCCACGAAGGTGCGGTGGGACAGGGATTGTCGATACCTCAAAGTGCAAATCCTCCTGTTTGAGGAACCTGCCGAACGCCTTAAGTGAGACCTTGGACGGATCGAACATGACACCTCGCCATTGAAAAAACGTCTGACATGACCGGTCGTAATAACCAGGCACCGCGTAGTCGCCCTTCATGGCGTATCCAATCGGTGGGTCAATGCTTCGTTGAACTAAACCTTTGAACGGGATAAGCACCGCGCCCGCGCTGATCGGACCGTTGCAGGGCACCTCGTCTTCAGGAATATAGACGCCGTTCCATCGATAGAAAACGCGTGCGTCGACGTCGAAGAACCCAGGGCTGTACGTCTCGTCGTCATTTCCGACATAACGAACGGGGAGCTCGGCAATCTTCGCAGAAGCGCTCTGATGTGGGACCGGGATTTGAGGATTCGATGCAGCTATCTGGTGACTATGGCAGCATCCGAACATCAAAGACACTAGCGTGAGTGGGGCCGCGTAATTCATGGATATGGCGCCTCCCCTCGGTTACCGCCACGCAGCGCCCGGCTCCGTTAGCGAATGGCTGAATCAGTGCGGTCGGAAGAGTATGGCTGAAACTAAACGAGCTACTTGGAGAATTCGCGTCGCTCGCACCTGGCGTGAATGTTACGTCTGCGCCCCGGTTCGAAATGGATCCTTGGAATGTCACCTTCCACCCCGTCTTCCGAAGTATGTAAATGCTCTGGTCGGTAAATTGTCACACTGCGTACACGTCAAACACGTAGGTAACATCGACGGATGTGGCTTGCGCCATCGGCCGCTATGATGCCGGTAGTGCTTAACGTTGGGCTGTCGGCAGCAGTAACTGTGGAGAGATTGCTCGCGCGAGTAACCTGCTCGTTCCCGCCCTTCCCTTTTGATGGTGTGCAGCTGAAACAGTGCTCCGGCCTGAGAAGAAACTACATTCGCGGCGAAGCCCGATGCAAGAAAAAAGTTGGCATGCATGAGGATATTCCCGAGGAAGAAAAACGCGCGCCAGTTGCCGAGGCCCCGCTCGAATCTTGAATGCCGATCCAGGTTCTCCGTGATTGAGGATTGAGTTCTGTGGTATCCTGTCGGCCATGAACATCCTTGGCGAGACCTACAACACGACCAATCTCATCGTGCCGACCAACGAGGGGGTCACGGCGGCGATCGTGGCGTTTGTATTTGTTTGCCTTGTCTTCCCAAGCCTGGTGAAAAACCGCCAGCAGTATTACGCGGCGCTTGGCGCGATCCTCATCGTGATCTTCCTGCACGCGCTGGGATTGATGATCAAAGCGGCGGGGTTCATCGTGTTCGAGGGTTTCATAACAGCGATTCTTCAGATCGGCGCGATCGTGATGCTGGTGCTGTGCGTCGGCGGACTGACTGTGCGCGATTTTGCGGACGACATGATCGAAGTGGTGCGCCGCGGAGAACATGAGAAAGAAGTGATCATCCCGCTTCCGCCGCACCTGCAGGCCCAGAAGGAAGCGCGCGTAGCCGAGAAGGACGACGCGCCGCGCGAGCGGATCAATCTCACGCCGGACGTGCCGCCGGAAAAGCCGAGCATTCCGCTGGAATGATTTCTGGAATCCGCTTGACTTCGACGAGCTCAGTCGAGTCGCGGTTTCGCCTATCAACACGCATTCCTCTGCGAAACCGCAAGCGGCGACCAAGCCGTCTCGATCATCAGCCACACCCAAATTTGGCGAATCGCATCCCACCGGCTTACAATTGCAACAAGAATTACCGCGCTCGCGCAGCGCGACCGTTTGAGGAGAGTCTGAATGGAATTGAGCTCCATCCTGGCCGCAGCAGTTCAAGTCGGCCAGTACATCAGCATCTGGAAGATGGTGCCGATACTCATTGTGTTGCTGATCTGGGCACGCCTTCTGACCTGGGTCGATAAAGATTCGATCGATGCTCACCTTCCCCGCCAGGCGCTCGGTGCAGCATTTCTCGGTGGATTGATCGCGGCCGTTGTGCTCTTTCTGTTCGTCCCCGGCTTCGCCGTGGCGCTGGCTGTCTTCATGTTCATCCTGGTCGCTGAAATCGCGACCTACCTGATCCTGCGAAATCAGAAGGTCGGCCTCGGCGATCTCAGCAAGCAGTTCAACGATTGGATCGGCGGATTTGGCCGCAAAGGCCCGAAGGAAGTCGAAGCGGCCGCAGGCGAGGTCATGTTGCACAATAAGAGCGGCTCGGCGATCTCGCCGCCGGATTCCGAATCGCCCGATCTCGCCGGATACATGGGCGTCCAGTCGATTCTCACCGGCCCGATGCGTCACACCGCTGAAAGTGTGCAGATGGCGCCGCAGGAAAACGCCGCCGCCGTGCGTTACTCGGTCGATGGCGTGAGCTACTCCGGCTCGACACTCGACAAAAACTCGAGCAGCGCGGCCATCACCTACCTCAAAAGCCTCGCGGGCATGGATCTCGCCGACAAGCGCAAACCGCAAAAAGGAAAGATGAAGGTTTCGCTCGACGGCAAGAAGCACGACCTCGAAGTAAAGACCGCCGGAAGCACCGCGGGCGAATCGCTCTGGATCGAGTTCGATCCCAAGAAGCGTCACATGGAGAAGCTGGATGAGCTCGGTTTCTCCGAAGATCAACTGCAGACGATCGATCAGTACGTTCAGGAGAAGGATGGCATCGTCATTCTTTCGGCGCCGAAAGATCAGGGACTGACCTCGTTGCTTTATGCGGTGATGCGTCGGCACGACGCGTTCCTGACGCACATCGTCACGCTCGAGCACAAGCAGGAGCAGGACCTCGAAGGGATCACGCAAACGCCGCTGCCGTCCGGCGCTTCGCCGGCGGAGGAAGCCAAGCAGGCGGAGTGGCTCGTCAGCCAGGAGCCGCATGTTTTCCTCATCGATGAAGTGACCGATCCGAAGACCGCGCAGGCGATCATTCGCCACGCGTCCGGCGGAAAGCGCGCGTACGTCGGCATGCGCGCGAGCAGCACGTTCGACGCACTGAGCCAATGGCGAAAGATCGTGGGCGATGACAAGGCCGCGCTGAAGTATCTTCGCCTGGTTGTGAATGGCCGCCTCGTTCGCAAGCTCTGCATGGCGTGCAAGGTCGGCTACACCGCCGACCCGGAAACACTCCGCCGGCTCAACATGTCGCCGGAAAAAACCGCCAAGCTCTTCCAGGCGCGCACGCAACCGATGGTCGATCAGAAGGGCAACCCGATGCCGTGCGATTTCTGCAATGACCTTCGCTACAAGGGCCGCACCGGCGTGTTCGAAATCTTCGAAGTCGACGACGAAGTGCGGCAGGTGCTGCTGGCCGGCGGATCGATCAACCAGCTCAAGCAGCTCTTCCGCAAACAGCGCCGCCGTTACATGCAGGAGATGGCGCTGGCGCGCGTGGAGTCGGGCGACACCAGCGTGCAGGAAGTGCTGCGCGTCCTGAAAGCGACCGATGGCGGCAGCAGTGCAGCGCCCGCGGCCGCGAAACGAAAGTGATTGAAACGAGCCACGACCGTAAGGGAGCGGTGTGAGCCGGACGTGAGAAAACGCTCCCTCACGGTCGTGGCTCGTTAAAGTTCGATTCGAATACAGCGAGTACTTTCGATGCTCTTCAGCATAATCCTCATCATCATGATCGCCGCCGTCGCGTACTTCCATTACGCGCAAGGCTTCTTCAGCGCGACGCTTTCCACGATCTGTGCGGTTTTCGCGGCGCTGATCGCCTTCTCGTTTTATGAGCCGGTCGTCAACACGATCTTTCAAGGAAAGATGCCCGACGAGTCGCATGCCTTCGCGCTCGTGCTCCTCTTCGCACTGAGCTACATCATCCTTCGCGTGATCTTCGACAAGACCGTTCCCGGCAACGTCGCGGTGCCGCTCATGGTCGACAAAGTCGGCGCTGGATTGATGGGCGTCGTCGCAGCGCTGTTCGCCGCGGGTATTTTCTCCGTCGCGGTGCAGATGCTGCCCTGGGGTCCGTCGATCGGCGGGTTCACGCGCTGGCCCACTGCCGACCGGGGCGCAACGGCAGCGATCCCCGGCCAGCGCAACGTCGACGTGACCATCACTGACGAGCTGCGCTCGGCTGATCTCGACCCGAAGCAGGCCTCCACGCCGATCATCCCCGCGGGTGAAGCCGTGACCGGGCTCGTCTCGCACCTCAGCGACAACGGCTCGCTCGCCAACGGCGCGCCGTTCGACGCGGTCCATCCCGATTTCCTCAACGAGCTCTTCGCCCAGCGCCTCGGCATTCAACTCGGCGCGAAGCACACCGCCATCAATTTCCAAAACGCGCCGGCCGTCAGTGTAAAAGGCATCTATCGCGCCAACTCGCTTCCGCAGGTCGATGCCGAGCTGATCTCGATCCGCCAACCGATCCAGCCGACGGTCTCGAAGGGCGAGGAGATCCTCAAGTCCGACGTGTTGATTGTCCGCACGTCGTTCACGGCCGCCGCCGCCGATGAAGATCAGAAGGTGCGCGTGAGCTGCGGCGCTGTGCATCTCGCAGGCAACGGCGTGCTGCTGCATCCGATCGGCACGTTCAACAACGGCGTGATCTATCGGAATCGCCCGGACGACTACATCATCATTCCGATCCGCGGATCGGAAGCGACCGCGGACTTCGTGTTCCTTATGGCGCCCGAGCTCGTCGACAACGGCGGGGACCCGAAATCGCCCGGCAAGATGACCGCCGACGCGGTGTATGAAGCGAAGCGCGGCGGAATCGTCGCGGTCGGGGGCATGCCCATCACCGACGGCAAGCCGCCCGCATCCGAAAATGTCGGCGTGCTGACCAAGAAGGTGACGCTCCCGCAAGTCGCAGGCGCCGCAGCGGCTGCCGCCGCCGCTGGCGCACCCGCCGCCCAGGCCGCTGCCGCCGCGAATGCGCCGCTGACCATCAAAGACGTCGCAGTCGGCGACAAGCTCTTCCAGGGCATCAATGTCGGTTACAGCGGAAGCGGGGCGCAGGAAACGACGTTCGGATCCGGCAGCGCTTCCGTCCGCGATGGCAAGCTCACAAAGTTGACGCTCAACGCCAGCCAAAGCCTTCAACTCCTCGGCCAGAACACCACGCTCGACACCTTCTTCGTCCCACAAGGCATGAAGATGGTTCAGGTGAGCGCCGAGCCTCCGACCGCGACCACATCCGATCCGTGGGGATGGGCGCAGGACCTCTCCGCCTTCACGCTCGTCGACGGCAAAGGCCAGAAGCATCAACCGTACGGCGCGTGGGCGAAGGTCTCGCAAGGCGCGGCCCAGAAAGGCGTCGCGCGATACGACGCATCATCGCCGGTAACTTCGGTCCAGAAAGAAGACGGCCGCCCCATGGACGTCTGGATCGCATTCCTCATCGCCGACGGAACGAAGATCAAGAGCCTCGACTACCAGGGCAAACCGATCCGCACGGTGGATCTGACGGTGAAATGACAACTCTTCGGCACGCTTGAATGCTACAATCGTAGTGAGGTTTTTGGGAGATATCATGACAGTTGCTGCGCCTATCCTCACAACCGAACAGCTCCTGGCGATGCCCGACGATGGCAAGGATCGTTGGCTCATCAACGGAGAACTGCGAGAGAAGGAAATTACCCGACGCAATAAAAGTCACAGCGCGGTTGAGGCAAGGTTCGCAAGGCTCCTTGGTAATTGGAATCTCGCTCAGCCCGAGCCGCGCGGTGAAGTTTATTGCGGCGAGGCCGGGTTTCGGCTTCGCAAGAACCCCGATAGCACGGTCGGCATCGATGTCGCCTACGTCGCGCGTGAGATCGTTGCCGCGAGCCCTGCAAACTTTCCTTACATCGACGGTGCGCCGGTGCTGGCCGTCGAGGTCCTGTCGCCTTCAGACCACATCGAAGAGATTTCTGAAAAGGTTCGGGCTTACTTGGATGCAGGCGTGAAGCGGGTGTGGATCGTGGATCCCGCGTTCAAGACCGTCACGGTTCACCGTCCAGACGCAGAGCCGGCCTTGTTCAACGTCACGCAAACTCTTGAGGGTGGCGACGCATTGCCGGCGCTTCGCATTGCGCTGAGCGAGGTTTTCAATTCCTGAACTCAGTGCGTCGGAATCTTCTGAATCGCGTCGAGTTGCTGACTCAGCGGAGTGCCGTTGGAGCTCTTGGCATTACCATTCGCCGGTGCCGCCGCGGCGGTGGGTGCTTGGGGGAGGGTGATCGTCGTGCCGTTTCGAATCACCGTGAGCCGCTGTTGTTTGCGGTACGCGTCGTCGAGCCAGTCGAGCGCTTCGTCTGCGCTCCACGTTTGGCCTTTCACCGGCCCCATCTGGCCGAGATCGATGACCACGTCGCTTCGCTGTAACCCGTAGTACGTCGCCGCGGGGCCCGACGGATTCACGCTCGTCACGAGCAGGCCTTCGGTCTTGCCGCTGGTATTGGTCGCGAGGTCAATCGTGATCGTCTTGCGGAAGGGATACTCGCCGTCCTTCGAGTTTCCGGCGATGACGTTCACCTGTTCCTTGGCCTTGTTGCCGGCCTTGATGTCCGCCTGCGTCTTGTCGAGGTAACCGCCCGGCGCGCCCAGAATCCACACGATCACACCAACCACCACCAGGATTCCGACAAGCCCGAATACGGCGCGCATAGGACGATCCTTTCATCCGTATTGTATCACGAAAGATCGGCCGCACCGGTGCAAATCCTGACTTAAATCTCCCGCGCCGCGATCAGCTGATAATCCGAATCGGCCTCGAGGGCCCGCTCAAAGTTGTGGTAAACATCCTTGTGGGTGAAGGCAACGCGAAGAAAAACGTCGGCGAAATGCAGGTCCGCATTGCGTTCGAAGCTGGCATCGGCGACGCGTAACTTCGCCTGCTGCGCTCGCGCGACTAAAACTGCGACGACATTGGGTCCCCATGGAACGCGGACGGTCAGCGTGCGATATCGCAATTTCGGCAAGACGTCTTCGACGTAATCCAGCAACCACAACGACAACAGCACGAGAATGGTCGCCCACAATGAGAGCAGATAGAGGCCGAACCCGACGCACAATCCGACGGCCGCGAGGCACCACATCGCCGCTGCGGTTGTGAGGCCTCGGATCTTTTCGTTCCCCTCGCGCATGATCACGCCGCCGCCGAGGAAACCAATGCCCATCATCACGCCGTACGCGATGCGCGCGGGATCGGTCCGAATCGTGTACTCGGGGCCGACCTGGTGCCATGCATGCTCCGCGATCCGGTTCGACACAATCATCGTCAAAGCACTGCCGAGGCAAACGAGAAGGTTCGTCCGAAACCCCGCCTGTCGTCCGCGGATCTCGCGCTCCAGCCCAACCAGCCCCCCAAAGATCCCAGCGAGGACGAGCCGAAAAGCCGCCTCCCCCGGCCAACCCATCGCGGCCGTCCAGTTTGTAATTGATTGATCCAGCGACTGAAGGGATGCGAGAAGAACCATGCCTGCATCTTAATGCGGATAGCGCGATCCTGTGTAGGGTCCGCTTCAGCGGACCGGTTATTCGCCTTTTCGAGTCGAAGAAATAACCGGTCCGCTGAAGCGAACCCTACAAAGCCCCGGGTCAGATCAGCGGCGTCTTGAGCGCTTCTTTCTGGCTCGGCTTGATCGTCAGAATGCGGTCCAGCCGCGTGATCTTGATCAGCTCCATCAGCTTCGGATTCACCGCGCACAGGACCAGCTTGCTGTTTTTGAGAGAATTGAGCTTCTTGTGCATCGTGATCACGATGCCGATCGCCTGCGACGAAAGATACTGCACCTTCTCGAAATCCATGATTACCCGGCGATTGTCCTCGGCGTCGACGAGGTGATACAGCTGCTGCCCGATCTTCTCCAACTCGAGCGGATCCATCAGCGAAGCGGTCTTGAACTCGATCACGAGCCATTTTTCGATGTGCTGCGTGATGAAGTGCGCCGAGGTCGGATTGACGGGCTGAGTCATGCGGTTCCCTTGCGAACTGACGAAGTGAAAGTCTAGCGATGACGAGCGACGCGTCCACCCCGATTTCGCGGCGGCCCTTCGTAGCGCTTGTAGGGTGTGCTTCAGCACACCGTCTGCGATGCAATGGTGTGCTGAAGCACACCCTACGACAGACCTGCGGCTCGGTACGAATTAGTGCGCTTGTTCTTTCGCGAGCGCGATCTCCGCGTCCAGGACCGCGACCTTCGCATCATGCACCGCGAATGGCCGGGCGTTGCCGTGCTGTTCCTGCTGTTGAACGTGTTGCTCCAGATCGCGGGCGCTGGCGAGCATCGATCGCAGGACGGTCACGCGCTGCCGAGGGGTATCCGCCGCATCCAACTCGGCCTGCAAAAGCATCTGCTTTCGCTCGTAAACTTTTTCAAACGTGATGTTCGACGACCCAGTCTGAAACATAACCGCCGCATCATTCGCCGCCGCGCGAAGCTCTTCGATGCGGTCTTGCTGAAGTTTTTCGATCTCACGCGAGTTCACTGGACCGCTTGTCGACGGCGGAGCGCCGCTCGTTCGCGTCTGCACAAGGAGCATCCCGACCACGATGGCGCCGCATAGCGCGATGACGGAATTCATTTTCGCAATTGGATTTCTCTTCACGGCGTCTCCCGATTAAGACTACTCGGCCGGTACGTAATCCCCACACATTCGCCGACAACTCTGCCGCGGCGAATCGGATTCGTTTGCCGCCGGTTTCAATCTCGTAAATCGACAATTGATGCCGCTCGTTCGGATAGGCGGGATGCGGCAATTCCACCGGCTCCTCATGGGTGTCATGCCACTTGAACGCCCAGAGGTTCAGCCCATCGACAAGGATCGGCTGATTTTCGAAGACGATACCGATCGATTTCCAATCGCGCACTTGTGGGAACGATTTGCGAGACTTCACCGGCTAAAGCAAACCTGCAAAGCTACTTCATTGTTTCCTTCGCGAGCGCAATCTCATATTTCAGTCGCTCGGCCTTGGCATCGTTGGCATCCCACGGTGCGGTCTTGCCTTGTGTCGACAAGAGTGCGTCGTACTCCTCGAGCGCTTTCGCCGCACCAATCTCCCCTTGAAGCAGCTCGACCCGCTGCGCATGGGTCTGAGCCAGTTCGAGTTGCGCTTCATACAGGATGATCTTCCGGCGATACATGTCACCATATGAGGCCGCGCCCTTCTCGAAAAGGGTAGTCGCGGAGGTAACGGCGTCGCGGAGGATTTCAACTCGCTGTACCTGCAATTGAGCGATGTGTGCCTCTGCGCTCTTTTGGGTTGTCGCGTCCGCTTGACTCTTTCGCGCACAGATCGCGAGTGCGATGAGAGCGACGGCTCCGCTCAGAAGAACAACCATCTGCAGATGCCGACGATTTTCGCGCATGGCAAACCTCCCTTTGAAAGATGTGCAATTGACTACTTCCCCGCACGTGCGGGCTTGCGCTTTGGCACTGGTGAAGGTCTTTTCTTCGCAGCGCCGAGCGCGAGTGCCATTGCTTCATCGACCGTGGAGACGAAGTTGAACTTGAGCGTGTCGCGGACTTCCTGCGGGATGTCGATGAGATCTTTCTCGTTTCGCTTCGGGACGATCACTTGTTTGATGCCGGCGCGTTTGGCCGCCAATGTCTTTTCTTTCAATCCACCAATCGGCAGCACCAGGCCGCGCAAGGTGATTTCGCCGGTCATCGCGACGTCGTGTTTCACAGGCCGATTGAGCAGGAGCGATGTCAAGGCGATGAACATCGCGACGCCGGCGCTGGGGCCGTCCTTGGGAACGGCGCCGGCGGGGACGTGGATGTGGATGTCGCTGTTGGCGAGCAGCTCGGGATCGATGCCGAGTTCTTCGGCGCGCGAGCGCACGAGGCTGAACGCCGCGGTGGCGGATTCCTTCATCACGTCGCCGATCTGCCCGGTGAGCGTGATCGCGCCTTTGCCGGGCATGCGCGTCGCTTCGATGAAGAGGATCTCTCCGCCGAAGGGCGTGTAGGCCATTCCGGTCGCGACCCCGGGAACGCTCGTCCGCTGGGCCAGTTCCGGCTCGAATCGCGGGGGGCCCAGGACCTTGAGGACGTACGATGGATCAACGGGAACTTTTTCGGTTCGGCCCCCGACGACCTCGGCCGCGATTGCGCGCGCGACCGAGCCGATGCTGCGCTCGAGATTGCGCACGCCCGCCTCGCGCGTGTAGCTCTCGATGATCTCCTTCAGCGCCGAGTCCTTGAACGTCGCGTTCTTGGTCGTCAGGCCGTTCGCCTCGAGCTGTCTCGGGACGAGATAGCGCTTGGCGATGTCGAGCTTGTCGGCATTCGTATAGCCGGGAATTTCGATCACTTCCATGCGATCGCGCAGCGGGCCGGGAACCGTGTCCATTGTGTTCGCGGTCGCGATGAAGAGCACTTTCGAAAGATCGAAGGGCACGTCGAGATAGTGATCGGTGAAGGTGTGATTCTGCGCCGGATCGAGCACTTCGAGCATGGCGCTGGCGGGATCACCGCGAAAATCGCTGCTCATCTTGTCGATTTCGTCGAGCATCATCACGGGGTTGCGCGTGCCGACTTTGCGCAGTTCCGAAATGATTCGACCGGGCATCGACCCAATGTACGTGCGGCGATGCCCGCGGATGTCCGCCTCGTCGCGCACGCCGCCGAGGGCAACGCGCACGAAATTCCGGCCCATCGCCTCGGCGATCGATTTGCCGAGCGAAGTTTTCCCGACGCCCGGCGGGCCGAGGAAACACAGGATCGCGCCGCCGCCTTCGGGTTTTAGTTTACGAACGGCGAGATACTCGATGATGCGGCGCTTGACCTTGTCGAGATCGAAATGATCGCGGTCGAGAATCTTTCGCGCTTCAGCCAGATCCAGCTTGTCGTCGGTCATGATCGACCAGGGCAGCTCGCTGAGGATCTGGAGGTACGTGCGAATGACGCCGTACTCCGGCGAAGCACTGGGGATCGCTTCGAGCCGCGACAACTCGCGGTCGGCTTCCTTCATCACGTTTGCCGGAAGCTTCGCGGCCTCGAGCTTTTCGCGCAACTGCTCAACTTCGCCCGCGGCGGCGGCATCGCCTTCGCCGAGCTCCTTGCGGATCGCCTTGAGCTGCTCCTGCAGGTAATAGCGCCGCTGGCTCTTGTCGATGTTCTCTTTGACCTGCGACTGGATCTTGTTTTGCAATTCCAGCACATCCAACTGAGTCGCCAATCGCGCCGCGATCATACGCAGGCGTTTTTCGACATCGAGCTCTTCGAGCATGCGCTGCTTTTCGACCGCGTCGGCCTGCAAATTGGCGGCGAGAAAATCCGCCAGACCCGAAGGGTTCGTAATGCTGTTGAGGACCTGCTGCGCCTCGTCCGGCGTGTTGGGCGAAAGCTCGATCACGCGATTGGCCTGCTGACGCACCGACGCGAGCAGGGCGTCGAGGCTCGGGCCGGGTGTGAGCACGTCTTCGAGCACTTCGATCTTGCCGATCGCGAACGGATCCGTCTGCGTTAGCTCGAGCAGGCGGAAACGCGTCATGCCGTGCACGATGATCGACTGATTTCCGTCCGGCAGCTTGAATAGCTTTAGAATCGTCGCGGCGACACCGACGCTGTTCAGGTCGGGCATCTGCGGATCTTCGACGTCCGGATTCTTCTGCGTGACGACACCGATGAGTTTTTCGCCGGGCATCACCTCGTCGAGAAGGTTTTTGCTCTTCTGCCGCCCGACATTGAGCGGCATCACCGTTCCCGGGAAAACGACGATGTTGCGAATCGGCAAAACCGGCAGGTTGTTCGGAATCGTCAGTTTCTGCCCGTTCCCACCGGTTTTGATCGTGGTGGCCTGCGGGGTTCTTTCAATGATTTGGGATTCGGACATTGTTCTTGAAAAGAAGCCAGGAGCCAGAAGCCAGAAGCCAGTAGAAAGACAAATGCGACGCTCGGTCGCTGCTTTCTTCTGGCTTCTGGCTACTGGCTTCTAGCTCCTACCTCCTTATTTCTTCGGCAGCTCGATCCAGAGCATTCCATTGCGATAGTTCGCGGAGATTTTGTCGTGCTCGACGTCGTGGGGCAGCTCGACTTCGCGGCTGAATCCGCCATGGTCGATTTCCATCAGGTGGACCTTCACGCGTTTGCTGGCCATTTCGGCTTCGGTGTCAGGCTGGATGGGCACGGCCCGCGCCCCGCGGAGCTTGAGGCGCTGATCCGCGACGGTGAGATCGATTTTCTCTTTATCAACGCCGGCGAGATCGACGCAAACGACGTAGGCGGTTTCGGTCTCGTAGAGGTTGACGGAAGGGGTCCAGGTTTCGTTGGGCAGGAAGTTGTAGTAACCCTTGTTCATCTGATCGACGAGCTTGTTCATCTGTCGAGCGACGCTGCCAAAGGGCGGTTCACTGGCTACTTCGACGGTCATCGGTGCTCCCAAAAGCGAGTTGGCTCACATCATAAGCGGGGATGGGAGAGGGAGGTAGGCGAAAACGAGGTAATGGATGCAAATTCGAAATTCGAAATTCGAAATTCGAAAGAAGTTCCAACTTCCAATGACCGAAACGCCTAGTTTCGAATTTCGGGCATTGTGATTTGTTCGAATTTCGAATTTCGAATTTCGAGCTTCAATCGAGGTCCACCCGTCCCTTGCGCAAGCGGGCCTGCAGTTTGACTTTGCCCCCGCGAATCTGGCACAATCGCAATGGCGTGCGGGGTTTGTGGCCGCGCCGACATCTTGGGTTTAAGCATCTTTGTCAGGAGACTTTCGATGCGATCTTCCTTGAAGCGATGGACAGTTCTGGGCATGGCGGCCGCGACGGTGAGCAGTGCGCTGTTGGCGGGCGGATGCGGAAGCGCCGAAGCGGATCAATCGGTTCGCGAAGCAATCGTCAAATCGCAGGAAGCGCAGCGTAAGGGCGGCGAAGAGGGGCAGAAGGAAGCACAGCAGATCCTCGAGGGCGCGGTTGCAAAGACCGACGCCTCCAACGGCACAAAAGCCCAGGCGAAATCAGCCCTTGGCCAGCTTCAGCTCGATGCCGCCCGCGCGACGCTTCGGGATTCGAGCCGGTATGAAATTGAAGCAGGGCGGCTGGCGCTTGAGATCGCGCAGCTGTCGGACCTCGTCGGCCGCAGCAACACACTGGTCGAAGGTTACAAGCAGAACGACCCGCAAAAGGTGAAGGAATCGATCGATCAGCAAATCGCCCAGGCGCAGGGCGGCGCGGACAAAGCGGCGTGGTTCACCAACGAAAAGATGACGATTCCCACACTCGCGACGGTCAAGCAGACGATCTCGCAGCTGGAAGGCCAGATCGCTCAGAAGAGCGACGCGCTCAAGCAGCTCGATCAGCAGCGCGTGCAGAAGCTGGAAGACGCGGAGAAGATCACGAAAGAATCGACCACCGCCAAGGGACAGGCGGCTGTTGATGCGTTCAAGAAGGCCGCGGATCTTCGCAAAGACGCCGCCGATTTGGGTGTGAAGATCGATCAGGGAAAGGCGGCGCTGGTTCCGCTCCAGGGCGATCTCGCGGTAGCGCAGGGCCAGGAAAAGATGCTGAACGATGTGATCGCGCAGTTGAAGGAGCAATCGCAGCAGCTCGACGCGAGCTGGCAGAACGTGCAGAGCCTGATGACCAAGCAGGCGGACGTCGCGAAGGAGATCGTTGGGACGGCTACGGCCGGTGCGACGAGCGCCCCGAGCGGCGATGCGGCGGGGGCATCAGGCAAGTCGATCGCCGAAAAGGCCGTCGCGATGGCAGAGGCCGCGAAGCAGGCAGACGATCTGCGTGAGACCGCGATCGCCAGCCTTCACGAAGCTTCGAAACAGTTCGAAGACGCCAAGAGCGCCGCGACCTTGTTGCAGCAGGACATCCGCACGAAATCCAACGATTACCAGGGCAAGCCACAGAAGGCGGCTTGGGACGTCGAGCTGGGCGTCGTGAATCCAAACACGTTCGAGCTGCAAAGGGCAATTGCTCAGCGGCTGCTGGGCGATGCGGAAGCGTCGCGGGCGACCAGCCTGAATGCCCGCGTGCAGCTGGCGGATTACCTCTCGCCGATCTTCACCAAGGCGGGCCTGCAAATTCCGGATCAGCTCCAGAGCGGCGACATGAGCAAGCGCGAGCAGGAAGCGCTGTCGCTGGCGGATGAGGCATACAACTCCGCGGACGAGGCGCTCGGAAACGTGGCCGAAGGCAATGGCTCCGAAGACATGAAGAACGCCGCCCGAATCGAGCGAATCTTCGAACTCTACGGCCGAACGCACGCCGCGCGCCTCGCGGGCCAACCGCAGAAGGCGGACCAGTATTTCGCGACCGCGAAGCAGGCGATCACCGATCTGCAGAACGAAAGCCCGGTCCCGGCGATTCCGCCGTTGCCCGGCGAACTCGCCGCGCTCGTTGTTCCGCCCGCAACGGCGCCGGCAGCCCCAATCGTGCCAACGACCGCACCCGCGCCAACTGCCGCAACCGCACCCGCGCCAGCTGGAGGCGCAGCGCCTGGTCCGGCAAGCACGACTCCCGCGCCCGCGCCTCAATGATCATCGAGTGACTCCAGTCTTGTAGGGTGCGCTTCAGCGCACCGGTTATTCGCAGTGCGCATCGAAGAAATAACCGGTGCGCTGTAGCGCACCCAACAGATTCCTTTTCAATGTGATTCAATCAAACGCCCGCGTATAGATCAGTGCATCCTGCTTGATGAGCAGCTCGCTGATGCTCGCGGTGTGATGAAAATTGTGCTTCATCAGAAATGCCCGCGCGTTCACCTGCGACTTCTGCTCGACGCTGAACCACAGTCGCCTCAGTTTCGCCCCGCGCGACTTGAAATAGATCTGTGCCTGCTCGACCACAGCCAGGATTAGCTGCCCACCAAATCCATTGCGCCGACGATCGTCCGGCACGGTCAGATCGACAATTTGCGCCACCCCCTGCGAGAGATCCGAAGGCGCCGCCCAAATCGCCCGCCCCAGCAGCACGCCGTTCTCGCGCAGTTCCACCGTCTGCACAAACGCGTTCCCCGTCTCAATGTCAGATGACTTCGGATTGATCAAAACTTTTGGCACGAGCGCAATGTAGCACGACCCGCGGGACGATCAACGACGGCTCCGATTGCTGTATGTTGAGAACATGAGAGGCTCGCTACTTCATTTCAACTCGCTCATCTTCGCGCAGCACGCGAGCGGAGCCGGCTTTGATCCAGCGTGCCGTCGCCACAACACCGACAATCACGCCCGTAAGTAGCCCAAAGGGCACCGTAAGCATTGCGATGATCGCGCCGCTTCCCGCACTAGGATCATCGGGTGCGCGCCACTTTCCGTAGAGACCGACTGCGATCGCGATCCCTAATCCGATGGCGATCCCAGCGACTGCACCTCCGCCTATGCAGATCACAGCCTTCCCGATGTTGCGTAACACTTTCATACGAATAGTTGGCGAACGAAAGCTCGGGTTGGAAAACCCGTGCTACGTTGCTTGATTCGATAGTCGCGGATTTGGTTAGCCGAGCCCCAGCAGATTCAGAGTATCTCGCTCCACAATGCCGCGTAGCGCTTCGCGGGGGACGACGGGGAGGTTCGTGCCTTGGGCGAGCTGGTTCATGCTGTAGAGCGTTTCGATGCAATCGGTGGCGCTGGTGTAGGGGAAATCGCTGCCGAAGAGGAGCTTGTCGATCACGCCGTATTGATAGGCGCTGATGAGTGCGTTGTACGCCTGCCACGGACGGGAGAGCAGGCCGCTCACGTCGGCGAAGACGTTGGGGTGCTTGCCGAGCAGGACAATCGTTTCATCGACCCACGGCTGGCCCATCTGGGCGATCACCACACGAAGCTTGGGGAACGTTCGGGCGACTTCGTCGAACAGATACGGCCGGGCGAACTCGAGCTTGCTTTGTTCCGTGAACTGTCCGACCGGATGAACCAGGATGGGCATGCTGAGGTCTTCGCATTCCTCGTAGACCTTCATCGCCCGCGAATCGCTGGGATGGAAATCCTGATTGGCGGGGGAAATCGTGACGCCGCGTAAACGCAGGTCGATCTTTGCGGTACGTACTTCTGCACGGGCAGAGGGTTCGGTCGGATCGATGCCGGCGAAGCCGATGAGCTTTTCCGGATTTCGGCTGACGTATTCGGAGACGAAACGATTCGGAATTTCCGCCCGCAGGTAGCGGCTTTTAAAGCCGAGGACGATCGATTTGTCGACGGTACCGCTTTGCGTCCAGTGATGTTCCGGATCGGCCGCGGGCATGGTGCGCCAGAGGGATTTACCACTTGGGGAAAGGCGGGGTGCGCGGGGGCGCGAGTTTCGAGAGAGTTCACCCAGGTCGGCCTGGCCAAGCTGGTCGGGCGACTGCCAAATATGCGTGTGACAATCAACAATCATAGAGTTGTCGCTTCGCTGCGGCCGGTGTCTTCCGTTCTGAACGGAGGGGTCGGTGTTACGTCCCGGTCACCAACATCCCGGCGCCGCTCGCAGCGGCGTCCGATAGTGTAGGGATACCCGTCCGGCCGTCAAAGACTAACCGCGCCCGTATCGGCGCCGCGAGAGGGGATTCTCCCGATATCGGCGTCATCTATTTATCGGACGTGCGGCGAGCGAAGCTTTGCGGGAAATATAACCACCGGGTTCCAATACAGTTGTGGTGATTCCGATCTTCGGAATCCACTGAGGTGCTGAGTTGGCTCGATTACTTTGTGCGCTGCTGATGGTCGGATCCGTAGGAATCGTCGCGGCCGCTCAGTTGCCCGACGGCCGCGTGTCCGATTCGTTCGGCGTGAATATTCACTTCCTCGAACCTGAACCTGGCGAGATGGAAATGCTCGCCGCGGCCGGGTTCAAATGGGTCCGCGCGGATTTCGTCTGGTCCAGCATGGAGAAGAAGAAGGGCGAGTACGACTTCTCGCAGGCGGACAAACTCTTCGCGACGCTCGATCGATTCAAGATCCGCGCGATGGTGGTGCTGGCGTATTCAAATCCGCTGTACGACAACGATCTTTCCCCGCACAGTGATCAAGGCGTGACCGCCTTCGCGAAATGGGCCGCGGCGTGCGCCCATCACTTCAAAGGCCGCGGGGCGATGTGGGAAATCTACAACGAGCCGAACAACGTCTTCTGGCGGCCACAGCCCGACCCCGCGGCGTACATCAAGCTCGCCCTCGCGACCGCGAAGGCGATCAAGTCGGCCGAGCCGAATGAACCGGTGGTCGGCCCCGCGCTCTCCGGCACAGATGGCGCGTGGATGGAACAAATCTACAAATCCGGACTGCTTAATGTTCTCGACGCCATCACCGTCCATCCCTACGGCGACTTTCCCCCCGAGGGCCGCAAGATCCACTACGACGGCACGATAGCGCTCCTCGCCCGCTACATGCCAAAAGGAAAACACATCCCCGTTTACAGCGGCGAGTGGGGCTACAGCAGCGCGAATGTCCCCGCTGACGTTCAAGCGAAATACTTGGCGAGAATGTTCCTGACGAACCTCGCCAACGGCATCAACCTGAGCATCTGGTACGACTGGCGCGATGATGGTCCAGACCCCAAAAACACAGAAAACAACTTCGGCCTCGTCGCCAATGAGTATCGCAAAGCCGAAAATCCCCCGCTGAAACCCAAGCCCGCGTACGAAGCGGCGAAGAAGTTGATGACCGAGCTCGATGGATATCGTTTCGAGAAGCGCCTGAAAACGGCGCGCGATGATGATTACGTGTTGCAGTTCAAAAAGGGCGACGAGCGAAAGCTCGCCGTATGGACCGCGGGAGCATCACATAAGGCGCAGGTCGCAACTCGCGAGATACAACTTGCCGATGAGCCGAAGTACCTACCGCTCAATTGATTTAAGTCGTCTGATCGGATCTCCCCATGGCCTGAAATGATTAGCCGCGAGGCCTGTATGGACGCTATACTTCCGTGTATGTCCATCCGAATGACTGTGACGGTGCGCAGTGGCGGCCTGATTGAGGTCCGTTCGCCCGAGCTTCACGAGGGAGACCAGGCAGAAGTGACGGTCATTGTGAAGCAGCAAAACCGCGAAAATGCAACTCCACCCGCCAACGATGGCTGGCGCCGGTTCGCGGGCGCAATCAACACCAACGATGTTCGGGCGGGAGATAACGACCGAATCGATGCTGACCTCGCCGGCGAGCATGCCAATCCATCGAAGGCGGATCCTTGATGCTGCTGGATACGTCGGGCCTGTATTGTTATCTCGACGGAGACGCGCGTCATCCTCAAGCGGTTTCACTGCTGGACGCTGCGACCGCAAGGATAACTCACAATTACGTACTGGCAGAACTTGTCGCGCTTGGCACCGCGCGAAGTCTCAATCGCGCGGCAATTCTGGGATTCGTTACAGCATTGGCAGATGATCCGACGGTCGATTTTCTGTGGGTCGGCCCCGACGATCATCGATCAGCCATGGACCTTCTTCGGGAACGGGCAGACAAAAATTATTCCTTATGCGACGCCATAAGCTTTTTGCTGATGAGAAGGCACGGCGTCATGCAGGCGCTCACGACGGATCATCATTTTGAACAAGAGGGTTTCGTACAGCTCCTCCGGCGCTAAACGTCATCCCGGCCACCATCACTTCTTCTTTTCCTTCCGTCGTCTCAATTCCGCATCGATGTACTCGTCCAGTTCCCCGCGATCCAGCACGCTCTCGACATTTGCGGTTTCGACGCCTGTGCGGTGATCTTTCACGCGGCGGTCGTCGAGGACGTACGAGCGGATCTGCGACCCGAAGCTAACCGCCTTCGGATCGCCGACGACCGCACGCAGTTCTTCATCGCGCTTCGCCTGCTCGATCGCCTCGAGCTTGCTGGTCAGGATCGCCATCGCCAGGCGACGATTCTGCTGCTGCGAGCGCTCGACGGAACAGGTCACTGCGATTCCCGTCGGCTTGTGAACGATGCGAACGGCGCTGGCGACCTTGTTCACGTTCTGCCCGCCGGGGCCTGACGCGCGCACGAACGCAACGATATCGAGATCCTGTTCCGGGATTTCCGATTCGGTGTCCGCCCCATCGAACTCCGGCACGACGTTCACTGATGCGAAACTCGTTTGCCGTTTGCCTTGCGCATTGAACGGCGACGGCCGCACCAATCGGTGCACGCCCGCCTCCGCGCGCAGATAACCAAACGCGTACTCGCCCTTCACATAGAGCGTCGCGGTCTTGATCCCCGCCTGTTCGCCATACTGCCGGTCGACTTCGCTCACATCCCATCCGCGGCGCTCGAAGAAGTACAGATACATCCGCAGCAGCATCTCCGCCCAGTCTTGCGCCTCGGTTCCGCCCGCGCCCGCCTGAATCGTAAAGAAACAGTTCCGCGGATCGTTCGGGTCGTCGAGGAGCGCCTGCAGCTCGACCTTTTCGCCGCGCTTCTCGAGCTTCGCGAGCAACTGATCCGCCTCATCAAGCGAAGCCTGATCGCCCGCCTCTTCCCCGAGCTCGTACAGCGCCTTGACGTCATCGATGTCGCGCAGCATCGACTCGATCGGCTCAATGACGGCCTTGAGGACCTTCACTTCCGACACGACCGCCTTGGCCGAGTCCTGGTGATCCCAGAACCCCGGCTGGCCCATTTTGTCTTCGAGTTCTTTCTTGCGGATTTGTTTAGACGGAACGTCAAAGAGAGTCCCGAATGGCGAGCATCCGGGATGAAAGGTCTTCGATCGATTGAGACAGGTTCTCGTGAATCATATTCACACCTTAGTAGAGCGCTCGCGATCAGGCAACTCGACCGCACTGAAGGGATCGTTAGTTAAGAATGCTTTACTAGCTACCGCGCCCGGTAAAGAATCCTTTACTAGGGAAATCGCCATCATTCTCGAAGCTCCGCGCGAACACATTGGTGGGACAGGCATTCTTGCCTGTCACGGCTCGTCGTACCCGCGAGCCGATCGTTCGGATGAGTACATCCGACCGTGACCGACAGGAATGCCGGTCCCACCAGCAGGGGACAAAGTCCTCTGCGTCTTCGAGCGCAATTATTTACTGCACGATGCCAAGCGTCTTCGGATCGACCTCGAGTTTGATGTCCTTGATGCGCACCTCTGTCGGTCCGCCGGCGTGGAGTTGGAAGGCAACCGCGCCGCGTTTGTCGCCCGGCGGGTCGTTCAGGTTCACGCACGGCTTACCGTTGATCTTCGTTTCGATGTGATCGCCGACGGCGGTGATTTCGTACGTGTTCCAATCGCCGGGCTTTACCGCGTCTTTCGTGGTTGGCTCGGCCAGGATTCCGCGGCCTTGTTCCTCGTACAAGCGACCCCACCAGTCGGGGCCGACATCCGCCTGATAGCCCTTCATCTCGCCGTTCTCGATCGGCTGGCTGCGGAACTGGATTCCGCTGTTGCCTTTGTCGTCGACGAGCTTGATCTGCACCGTCAGCTTGAAGTCGCCGACGATCATCTTGCTCACCAGGAAATGGTTTTGCTTGAGCCCATCGGTCTTGCCGACGATCTCGCCGTTCTCCACATGCCACAGCGACATGTCCGGATCAGTCCAGCCGGTCAGGTCCTTGCCGTTGAAGAAGCTCTTGACCGTTTTCTCCGTCGCCAGCATCGGCACCTGCGACGACCCACGCAGATATGAGAACAGATCGCGGATCTCGTCGTTTTTCAGCGCCGTCATCAGACCTTCGGGCATCATCGACACGTCGCTGCGCGTGATCTTCTTGATCTGCCCGCGGGGGAGAACGAGCTGCTCGTTTTCCGTCTGCACGGTGACCGCGTCCGGATCTTCCTTGCGGATGATGCCGGAGAGCACGCGGTTGTCTTTCATGCCGATGATCGAAACCGTGTAGTCCTTTGGAATCACCGCGCTCGGATCGACGATGTTCTGCAGCAGGTACTCCGGGTCCTTTCGATTCGATCCGGTGAGATCCGGCCCGACGTGTCCGCCTTCGTTGAACAGCGTGTGACATTGCGCGCACGTCGCGGCGAAAATGGCCCGGCCGCGCGATGGATCTTCGACGCTGTTTTTCGATTTGAGCACCCGGCGGAGCTTTGCGATCAGGTCCAACTTGTCCTGCGGCGTCTGACGAATCGCGCCGTACGTTTCACCCACCCATTTGCTGAGGGCCGGATCATTCAGATCCGAGATTTGCCGCACGATCGACGGCGGAAGGTCGGTCCGGCTGATCTTGCCGCCTTTCACCGCATCGACGAGCGCGCTCGCATAGGCCGTGCGCGACGCGAGCGTGTTGAGCGCATCGCGTTTTTCCGAGAGCTCGAACGACGCATAACGCCCGATCAAAGCCTCGGGTGTTTTCGGATCGTCCTGTGTCGCCAGCGCTTTGATGGCATCATCGCGAAGCTCGGCGTTGTCGAGCAGCGAGAGCAGGATCGGCGCCAGCTGCTTGTCCTTCGCGCGGACGAGCGATTCGAGCGCGGTCTTTCGCGCGTTGGTGTCGGATTTGTTGTCCGCGAGGACCTGGCGAACAGCGGCGAGCGCTCGCTCGTCGCCAAACAGCACCGCGAGGTTCTGGGCGAGCATTCGCACCTGCTCGTCTTTGCTGGCGCTGAGCTTGTCGTATGCCTCCGTCCAGCCCTGGGGCGTGAACATCGCGTCCTTGCCCGCAAGGCCGTCACGAATGCCGGTGAGAATGCTCTTCGCGGCCGCGTCATCGGATTTCGCGAGCAATCCTGAAAGCATCGCGAGCGATTCCTTGCCATCGCCCACGACCGATACGCGGCGCGCCGTGTATTCGCGCAGGATCGGCAGGGCCGTGGATTGCGCCATCGTCTGGGCGAATTTCAAATCCTTCGCGACGGCGCCTTCGATCGCATACCAGTACATCAGCGGAAGGTTGTGATCGTCCTTGTCTTCACCGTGCGCCGCCAGCGCGACGAGCACATCGTGTCGCTGCTCTTCCGGAATTCGCTGCATGGCGCTGGCGAGATAAAGTCGCACGACCGGTGAGGGGTCGCTGTGCGCGAGCTTCGCGAAGGTCGAGAGGACGCTGTCCGTCTCGCCATTCTCCACCGCAAGCTGAATGGTCCAGGCGCGGACGTATTGCATCGGACTTGCGAGCAGTTCTTCGGCGATGGCGCTGGTGAAGCCCTGTGTGGAATGCAGCGCCCACATCGCGCGCAGCTTGCGCGTTTCATCCGGATTTTCGCGGATGATCTTGAGCAGCGCTTCGTGGACCTTCGGGTTTGGCCCGCGTTCCTGCAGGATTCGCCGCGCGGTGCGAACGAACCAGTCATTCTTGTTGAGCTGCTCCTGGACGAGTTGTTCGTCGGTCATCGCGCCGACATTCACCGGCTCGGCGTTTTTCGCATCGGACGGGGTGAGCTTGTAAATGCGGCCGTTGGTGCGGTCCCAGATGTTCTGATCGAGGTTGTGGCACGCCTGGCGGTCGTACCAGTCGTTGAAATAAATTCCGCCGTCGGGACCGGACTGAAGGTCGACAATGCGCGCCCACGAATCGTTCATGAGCAGCAGATCGGGTCCGTGATGTCCGACGAAGCCCGAGCCCTTGGCCTCCGGTATGTCGTGATTAATACGATTGCCATGGATGTTGCCCATGAAGAACTGGTCGCGCCAGGAATCAGGAAATGCGCCGCCCTTGTACATGAGCATGCCCGCGTGCGCGTGCCCGCCGCCGGCGCCGGCGGACTTGTTGTTTCCCTGCCAAGGCGTATCGCCTTCCCAGTGCAGGTGATCCGCGATCGTCTTGATGTCGTCGTAGACGTACGGGTTGAAATGCTGCCCCGCCTGCCGCTGAAAGCGACCGCCCTGGATCAAGTGATACAGGTGCGGAATAACACACGCTTCGCTGAAGAGCTGGCCGTCGTCGTTCCAGTCGATCCCCCACGGATTGCTGGTGCCCTCCGCGAAGATTTCGAACTTGTGCGTTGTGGGGTGAAAGCGCCACACGCCGGCGTTGATCGGCGTACGCTCGTTCTCCGGCGTGCCGGGCTTGCCGACGTTCGAATGCGTGAAAACGCCCTGGCAACCGTACAGCCAACCGTCCGGGCCCCACGACAGCGTGTTGAGCGTCTCGTGCGTGTCCTGATAGGCCCACCCGTCGAGCAAAACCTCCGGCGGACCGTCGGGCTTGTCGTCGTGATTCTTGTCCGGGATGAAAAGCAGATACGGCGCCGCACCGACATACACGCCACCAAAGCCGACTTGAATTCCGCTGACGAGATTCAATCCGGTGGTGAAGACCGTTCGCTTGTCGAATTTCCCATCGCCGTCGGTGTCTTCGAAGATGAGGATGTCGTCTCTGCCTTTGCCTTCGGGCGCGCGCGTCGGATAGGTGTACGCCTCCGCGACCCAAAGCCGTCCGCGGTCGTCGATCGCGAAACCGATCGGTTGATGCACGTCCGGCTCGGCGGCGAAGACCGTCGCCTTCGTCCCCGGCGGAAGGGTCATCGCCTTCACCGCGTCTTCTGGCTTCAGGCCCGCATTCTTCACGACATCCGGCGTAAGCCGCCGGCGCTGGGGAACGTCCGGCTCGGTATCGTAAAAGCGGAAGTCGTCGAAGTTGATGTGGCCCCAGCCGAAGCTGATGTCATCGACCACGCGCAGGTAGATTTCCTTGCCGACGTAGCGGCGCATGTCGACGACCATCGGGCGCATGTCTTCTTCGTCCGCGCCGCTGGCCTCGTAAAGAATCGAGCGCGTGTCCTTATCGCAGATCTCGACGCGCGTGCTGGGGCCGCTCCCGCCGCCGATGAGAAACATCGCCCACGGTTTTGAGCACTTGAACGGGATCGATTCCATCGATCCGCGCGGGCCGTCGCTTTCGGTCGTTTCGTAGGTGCCGATCCAATATTGCCCCTGGTGCTGCGAGTGCATGTCGGGACGGCGCTCGTGCACCGTATCGCCGCGGACGGGCTGGCCGATGAACGCTTTGCCTTCCAGCGTCCAGTCCTTCAGCGTGCCGCTTTCGAAGTCGGTGTTGACGGTGTGCCCGTCGTCCGCGACCGGCAGAACGCCAACCGGCTGACTCGTCGGCGCGTCAGCGGCGTAAAGGTTCAGGCCAAGAATTGCGACACCAAGAATGATGCTTTTGCGCATAAGAAATGTAGTCCCCACGAACGCTTCTTTGTCATCCTGAGCGAAGCGAAGGATCTCGATATCGAAAGTCGGTTCCGATCCCGGGATTCTTCGCTGCGCTCAGAATGACGGTCCTCGTATTCACTCCGCCTTTGAAATTGTGATTTTCCCCGTCTCTCCGAACGACACCATGGAATATCCGTCACGCCAATCATCCGCCTGTGATTGGCCGTTTGCCCATTTCTCGACGAACTCGGCGCGCCCAACGTTTTCCGGATACTTCGGATGAAAACTATGCGGGCCGACGCTCGGCATTTCGCCCATCATGTGATGGTGCGGGCCAAGCAAATTGCGCAGCGTACCGTACAACGTAATCGAAACCTGCTTGCCCGGCGGAAGTTTCACTTGCAGCGGATGGCTGCTGAAATAACCGACATGCATTCCATCGACGCTCACCTCCGCGACGGCGGCGTCGAGTTTGTCGATCTCGAGCGTTGCCCCGCTTTGCGCCGACGATGGAAGATCGGCCGACAGTTTCAGGCGGCCGGGATAAAACGGCAAGCCTTGCGTCGTCACGTCGCCCGCCTTCAACGGCCTTGGATCGGTGACCACGAAGCTGTCGTATGCGAGACACATCGACGTGATCGGCGGAAGCTGGAACTTGTTCCACCATGGACATTCCCGCTTCTCATCCGCCAGCTTTGCATCCACGGAAAAATCGCCGACGAGATAGATTGCTTCGATCTCGGTTCCATACCGCCGAAATTGATCGTGCACGCTCGCGAGATCGCCGTATTGGAACTTTTCGTTGTGCAGTTCGATGACGTTGTCGCCGTCCTTTAAGAGGCCAGTGACGTCGATCGGGCTGAAGCGAATGTCGCGCCAGAAGGGCAGGCCGGCGTACTTCACTTCCTTGCCGTTCACGGTGATCCGGTATCGCTCGGGATACTCGACGACGAGATGCACCTTGCGACTCGGCGAAAGCGATTTCGTCTTCGCGTGATAGCGAAGCGTGAGCGGGCCATCGTACTTCAATTCATTGAGGCGCTCCTGGATTGAAACGAGCGGAAGAGCGCGCTTCGACCATTGGCCGCTACCTTCGCGCCACTCGGCAAAGTCCAGCGTGATGGCGTTGTCATCGAGGCGCTCGACTGTCCATGCACTCTGGGCGATTTCAGTCGTGGTTGCGTTTTTCGGTGCGAGGAGCGAGATCGCCGATTTGCCGGGCGCGTCCTGTGAAAGCCGGACGAGATAGTTCTGCGTCGGCGCGAAGCTCATGTCGACGATGAGCGACCCTTCCGACGATCGCGTTTGCAGCGCCCGTTCCTCGCCGGTCATCGTGTCAAGCAGCCAGGCCGAATTGAAGTTTCCGCTGAAGCGAACGGGGGCCCTAAACGCGCGCGTGCGACTGAGATTCGTCAGATAGATCAGCCGATCTCCGCCGTCGAGCTCACGCGGATGGATCCACAGCATCTCGGCATTCTCGCGCGACGTGTCGACCAGCTCGACCATCGGCGGAACATGCTTCCGCAGGATCTCCGGAATGTCCGCGGGCTGTATTTCGGGAACGCTTGCGAGCCACTTCTGCAAGTCGCCCGATGGCGAGCCTTCCAGCAGCTCCGGCGCTTTTCCGCAGCGATAAACCGGCCCGCCTTTTTCCTGAAACCGCCGCAGCAGATCCATCGTCGGCATCGCGATCGTCTGCATGCCGGGAATGATCACCAGCGGATACTCCATCTCGTTGATCCGCACGCGCGGCTTGTTGTCGGAGCCGACAACGACGCGCGCGACCTGGCCGATGATGGTCTCGTCACCGAAGTCGAACGTTCGCTGCGCGCCGAGGATTGTGTCGATGACCGCCTTGACCTGTTTGTCGAGCTCGTGGATCAGCGGCGCGACTTCCAGCTCGGTCGATTGAATGTCGAAGACGGTTTTCTTCTTCATGTCATCGCCGGCGGGGCTCGGGGCGCTCTTGCTGCGCCACAGGACAAACGTCGATTCCTGCGGATGAATCACGAGCGCTTCGGCGATGTACTTGCCTTGCGAGAGCGCGACGCACGTGCGGCTGAGTTGATCATCGCACACGCGATTCAGCGGCCACCACGGCTGCGGGTAATACATGTTCTGCGGATAGTCGCGCTTGCGGACGCCGCTCATCGTGTAGAGCGAGAGATGCGGATTAAGCAGGTTCACGCCGAGGCACATCTGCTGCGACGCGATCCAAATGCGATCCTCAAACGAAAGCGATCCACCCGCGACGCCGTACAGCTCGCTGAGCATCCGCTTCTTGCCATACTGGTTCACTACGCTCTGGCATTGCTTGGCGCTGATGCGCTCTTCGATTTGCCGCGCGAGATGATCGATGCCGGGGATGCCTTCATGCCGGTAGTTCGGCATGATCTTCACGCCCCAGTTCTGCTGGTCGTACAGGCCGTGCTCGCACATGTAATGGCCGGTGAGATCGATGTCGTGCTCGTTGCACCAGTCGCCCAGCTGCTTGGAGAAATTCGTTTCGAAAAGGTCATTGACGGTACGGAAATAGTGCAGGCGGAATTTGGGCGCGTCGTCGGATTCGACGAAGAGCAGATGCAGCTTGTCGGCCGGATCGTAGCCCCACAGCGTCTTGAAGCGATCGATCAGCGCATCGGTGAACGGCACCGCGCCGGCGGGGATGCGGTTGCGCACCATGCTGCAGGGCTCGTCGGTGAACTCCGCGACGATGTCGTTGCCGTAATGCTTGGAATAACGCTTGTAGTACGACTCATATGCGTCATCGAGAAACTTGCGCATCGCCGCCTGGTCCATCAGGTCGGCGTAGCAGGTGCCGTTGAACCAGTCGTGACCCAACGGCGCGAGCCAGCGGTAGATCTGCAACCCATCGACGGCTTTGCCGACGGGCGTGAATGCGTCAGTGACCTTCACGCCAACTTTTCGCGCGACGAGGCATTTCTGACGAAAGTTCGGATTCGCCAGCGGGACCGATCCGCCGGAGAATCCGCTCGGCCATTTGTCTTCGTCGTAGAGCCAGATCTTCATGCCGTGCTCGCGGCAACCTTCGATCGCGGCGTCGACGGCTTTGAACCATTCTTCGCCGAGATAAGGTGTAGTCAGCCCAACACGGCTGTGAACAAATCCTCCGCCCCAACCGGCCTTGTCCATCTCCGCGATCTGCCGCTTCACCTCATCCGGTTCCATCCACTCGTTCCAACTCCAGAAGGGAACGGGCTTGAAGACGGCGGGGGGAGCTTTGAAATCGGCGATCCACGGCGGCGTTGGCATTCAGACTCCACAATCGGGATTCGGGGCTCGGGATCCGGGACTTGGGTAGGTGCAGTGAATGCACCCGAATCCCGATTCCCGAATCCCAATTCCCGCAACCTAGAGGGCATGATCTTCGCCATTCACATCGATGTGTCCAATGCACTTTTTGCCATTTAGGAATTCAATTTTTCCCCCGCGGTAGCGGACGGTGATCTCGCCTTTTTCGTCGAGGGCGATCGCATTTCCGTGCATTGCGAGGCCGGCGTTTTTGAACGTGCCTTTGAGGTTGATGCCCGTGTCGAAACGGTTTCCGCTGTCGTGGATCTGGATGCCGTGCTGCATCGGCCGGGATCCACCGACGGCTTGAATGTTCAGGCCGATGACCTCGGTGGATTCCGGACCCGTGAAGTCGCTGCTCATCTCGATATTCGCGCCCAGCGCCACGCCGCGGGCGTGGTTGAAGACTTCCGAATGCAATCCCGTCGACCAACCGGCGCCGTTCTTGTGCAGGCGCGCGCAATGAACGCACGCGTCGCCGTTCACGTGATGCGTTTCGAGGCTGGTGTAAAGCGTCCACGGATACGAGTTCTCTCCCTTCTCCTGATGGATCAGCGAGAGGACCTCGTGCGTGATGGCGGTGCCGTTGTTGCTGTCGCCGCGCTCGAAGAGGAGCATCGTGTCGAGTGGCTGTGACGGGGGTTGGCCCTGGCGCATGTGGCGATGGACGAGATCCGAGGTCTCATTCGTCTGTAACGCATCCGACCTTTTTGCGAAGACGCAAGCGGCGAGGGATGCGAGGCCGCTGAGAAGGAAATTCCGACGGCGAGTGTGGGATTCAGCCATGTTCAGAATACGCGCAACCTTGGAAGGTGTTGGTGGCATCCCGGCGCGCCGGGACCTGTGATGCGCCGATGTACTCATCGACGCAATCGGTCACGGAATACCGTGCCCGATCACCGATCGGGAATGTCGGTGCCACCATTCATCCGTGCCACATTTACGCCTTGAACGCCCCCGCGGTCACGCCGGTCATGAAAGGTTTCGTCGCGTAGATGAACAACACCAGCAGCGGAATGCTCGCAATCACATACGCGGCGAACATTGTCGACTTATCGCCATTCCCCGCTGCCTGCGTTTGAGAAAGGTAATAGAGACCCGTCGACACGACGGAGAATTTCTGATCGGGATTTGCGATAAGCGGCCAGAGGAAATTGTTCCACGTCCCCAGGATGTTCACGATCACCACGACCGCCATGATCTGCTTGCTCAGCGGCACGACGATGTTCCAGTACTGAGCGAAATGTCCGGCGCCATCGAGCCTTGCCGATTCAAACAGTTCTTCCGGAAGTCCCTCGAAGAATCCTTTGAACAAAAAAATCGCGATGATCTGCCCGCCGGCGATGTACGGCAGGATCAGCACCCAGTAGCTGTTGATCAGACCGAGCGTCTTCACCCACAAAAACGACGGCACGAGCGTCAGCACCCATGGGATCATCATGAAGCTGATGATCACGAAGAAGAGCGCGCGATGGCCGGGGAATCGATAGCGCGCAAAGACGTATGCGCTGATCGACGACACCAGCACCACACCGAAGGCGCTGCTGATTGAAACGATCAGCGAGTTGATCATGAACGGGCGAAAAACCTGCCACGCATAAACGAACCCTTTGTACAGCTCGTGCCAGCAATTGGACATCGCTTCGCCGTAACTGATGCGTGTCATCGGCACGTCCGCGGCGCGCACCGTCTGCGCCTTGCCGTCTTTCCGTTCGGGCATAATGCGGAGCTCGATGCGATCCGGCTGGCCCGTCAATTTGAACCACGTGAACCGCACGAGGTTCGACGCCGACTCCGGCACCCCGAAGAAGCTGTGATACTGCTCGTTCGTGCGGCGAAAGGAATTGTTGATCACGAACACAAACGGCAGGAGCGTCAGCCCCAGGATCGTGAGCAGGATCAGGTGGATGAAGATGTCGGAACGTTTTTGCTTCACTGCCTCAGACCCCAGCTGTCATCCTGAGCGAAGCGAAGGATCTCCATTATCGAACACGTCTTGCCATCCCGAGATCCTTCGCTTTGCTCAGGATGACAAATTCTCTCAGTCACCGCGTTTGTCCTTGCAATTGTTCCGCGGAGCGGAAATAGCGCATATTGAAAATCGTCAGCGCCAAAATCAGGAGGAACAGGATCACACCAATCGCACACGCGTATCCCATTCGCTGAAACTTGAAGGCGTTGTCGTACATCCACAAACCCGGAACGAGCGAGCGGAAGCCCGGTCCTCCCCCGGTCAGGATGTAAACACCTTCAAACGCCTGCACTCCGCCGATGATCGTGAGCATCACCAGCAGTTTGATCTGGCTCATGACCATCGGCACGTCGATCGTAAAAAACTTGCGCAGGCCGATCGCTCCGTCGAGCTCGGCCGCTTCGTGCACGCTGTCGGGAATCGACGTCAGGCCCGCGTAATAGATCAGGATGTTGATCCCGCCCGCGAAGGGAAAACCGATAAACGCGATCGCCCAGAGGACGGTGGACGGCGTTGAAAACCAGCCGTGCGCCGGCAGCGGAAGATGCAGCGCCCTGCTGACGAGATTGAGCAGCCCGTCGTCGCCGTAGATCACGCCTCGCCAGATCAAAAAGATCGCGACATTCGGCACGATAATCGGAATGAGGAACAGGATGCGGTAAATGTAGCTCGCGCGCTCGCTGGTCAAAGAAAAGATCAGCTTCGCGACGATCAGCGGAACAATCATGACGCATATCACCGCGAAAAGCGTCAGGAAAATCATGTTCCCGAAGCTCTGGAGGAATGTGTAATCGTGAAAGAGATATTCGCGATAATTCGCGAGGCCGACGAACTTGGCCGTTCCACCCACCTCGTATTCTTGAAACGATCTCCAAATCGCGATCACAAACGGCACGAGGCAGAAGAGCGCGAGAAGGAGAAACGTCGGGATCAGCATCGCATAAAGCGATGCGCTTGCTGCGATGTGATCGATAAGCGACCGCGAGCGCGCAGTCTCGCGCAAGGTGGTGTACGCCAGCACCGGCCCGCCGGGCCCGGTCGCGTCGGTCGTGTCGCTTAAGGGTGTGCTACTTTCCGTCATTCGGAAGTCCGCTGAACTGCTTTCGCATCTTCGCCCGTTCATCCCACACTTTCTGAAATCGATCGATGTCAAGATCCTTTCGTTCGGTGATGCGCTTCGTCGTGCGCTCCAGGTCTTTCTCCAGCACGCGCACGAAATCCTCACGATCGATGCCGTCGTTGAGGAACAGCTCGAGCTCGCGCATCAGCACTTCGTCCCACTGGTTGTCAAACGTGAAGAACCACTTCGTCATCGCATAGTGCCGCTGAAGGATTTCGTCGAACTTCATCAGCTCTTTGTGCGGCTCGACGCCTTTGATGTTCGGCAGCAGGGCGATCTGCTCGTTCACAACCTTGTCGCAATTCTCTGGAGTCGTGAGGAACTGCAGGAACGCGATCACGCGCTTCAGTCGCTCGCTCTTGTCGGGATCGTTCGGCGAATCGCTCCACGCGTGGTTCGTCACCGTGTACTGCATGGCCGATCCACCAATGACGCATTGATCGACGCCCGTTGCAAAGCGGCTGTACTCCTTCGTGATCGGCGGAAGGTAGAACAATCCCCATTCGAAGCCGAGATTCGGATCGTTGACCAATCGGCTGACCATCATGCTGTGCCCCCATAGCATGGCCGCCTTTTGCGTGACGAACTGCTGCATGAAGTCGGTGCCGATCGGATTGAGATCCTGCGACAAATACGGCCGCCACTCCTTCAGGATGCGCCACACTTCCTGCCAGCGCGGATCGGCCGGCGTGAAGAAGCCTTTGTCGTGCAGGAAGATCAATTCGTCCCAGTCGAGATACCCATGCATGTACTCGCCGCGTTTCGGGTCGTAATTCAAATCCATCAAATCGCGCAGCGGCTCATAGATTTGATAGAACGTGAGATCGACACCCCAGTCCGCCAATGACTGCCGATCGATAACCGTCGGCGTGATGCCGTGTTCCTTGATCACCTTCTGGATCTGAATGAACTCGCTCCAGTTTTTCGGCTCATGGAGGCCGAGCTTTTTGAACAGCGTCTTGTTGTAGAAAATCCCCGTTTCGATCATGTCGAGCGTGATGCAGTACATGTGCCCATCGGGCGCCATCGTGCCTCGAGTGGGGATGGGATACTTGAACATGTCCCACCACTTCACGCTGCCGGGCGCGCCTGGCTTTGCGAACGGATTGGGCGAGTCGTAATACTTGTCGAGCGGGAGATACCAGTGCTTCTGAATGTCCTGCCAGACGTCTTCGACATTGATCTGGACGACATCGGGGGCCTCGCCCGACGAAAGCGATGTCACGAGCCATTCGCGAACGTCGCCCGGCACGCCGATGAACTCGATCTTTGTATCCGGATAGAGCGCTTCAAACGCCTTGCCCACCTTCGCGATGCCTTCGATCGGCTTATCGGAATTTTCCGGCACGACGCCCGGCAGATACAGCGGCCCGGGATTGAACTTGATGACGTATTTGACGTTGGCGGGTTGAGTGCTTGGCGCGCTGCCCAGCCGCGCCTGGCTTTTGCCTTCCGGCGGAGGCCACAGCGCCCACAGGCCGAGCAAAATGATGATCGGCAGAATGATGTTCTTGAAACGAATCAGAAAGCCTCTCCGCGAGCGGCGAATGTAACAAATGCCGCGGGAATCGTCGAACGAGCTAGCGCTTCAGATCAATCTCGCTTTGGCCGTTTAATGCGATGGGAGTCGAGGCGCCGGATCCGAATCGGGCAAAGATCGGAGTTTCGCTCTTTCCCCGCCAGGCGAGATGAACTTTGTCGCGTGACGCGGTGATGTCGAGCACAAGGTTACGCCAATGAATTTGCGTGACGCGCAGGCTCGGCCAATCGCGCGGCAGCTTCGGATCGACCGTCAGCGTATCGACGCCGGGCTTTAATCCAAGGAACCCATACAGCATGACGTTCGGCGGAAGGACGCTCTCGAAGAATTCCTTATCGAGCCCGAGCCCGCCGGGCACATTCCCGCCTTGCAGCGTTCCACGACCCGGCACGTCGTAATACTTTCGATATCCGCCGGCGGCTTGCACGTCCTCAAACCATTTCGCGATCTCATTCAATCGCGCGGCAGCGCTGTCGGGGCCGAGCGTTTTGATGTGCGCCATCAGATCGTGATACGACCACCCCAGCACCGCGCCGCCGTCCTGCACCTGATCGCCGAACGGAATCTTTTCCGGATCGGACCATGCCCAGAAGTAATAATCGATGTTGCGCCTGGTCGTCGATCGCGGGCCGAAACGCCAGTGATAAATGTCCTTGCCCGTCGACGTATCGCCCGCGACCGTGCGCTCGCCGTCGATCCAGCTCAGGATCGACTTGGCCTGATCGGGCGAGGCGAAGTCGTAATAAATGGCTTCGAGATTGAGAAACGTGAAGCCGTAGTCGTGCATCACGCCATCGAGATCAACCGTGCCAAACCGCTGCGGCTGGTCGTTCCAGAATCGCTTCCGTCCATACGCGCAAACCTCTTCGGCATGCGTGCGAAGATCGACCGGATCAAAGCCGTCCGGCGCCATGGGAGGGCGAGGCTCCAGCCGAGCCGTTTCCGCCTCAAGTTGCGCCAGATCTTCGAGAGCATCGTAGTAATAAATCGTAGCGAGCGCATCCTCTCCGCCGAAGGGAAGCAGGTCCCAGTAATTGCTGCCAATCCCTTCGCCGAACACGATCTGTTTCTTCCCGTTCACATACCGCACGCCGCTGCGGCCATCGTGGCCGGGCCAGGTGTTGTAGATGCACTTGTGCGTGCGCGTCTGAAATTCGCTCATGACATACCGCATCGCCTTGCGCAGCCGCGGCATTTGGGACTGCAGAAAACTCATGTCGCCAGTCCACATGAAGTAATCATGCGATCCGCGGATGAGGTTGAGGTTGTTGACCGGATGCCGCGAGTCGTACGCGGTATGAAACGACTTGATGACGACTTTCGCCGCCGCGGGGTTGTCGAAACCGATCCGCAGATTGGTGATCGTCCCTTTCCAGCTCGGCACTTTGTACATGCAGATCATCGTGCGCGTCTCGCCGCCATCGAGGCCGACCTTCGCCGGTTCGAATGACACGCGGCGGTCGAGCGAAAACCCCGGGTGATCGCTCGTCGTCCATTCGATGTACGGATGCGCCGATTCCGATCCGCTCGCCCACCAGTTCAATCGCAGCCATGGCGCTTGTTTCGCATCGATATGAAATGCAGGCGTTTGCGCCGTCGCGTGCGGCGAGGTCAGATCGAGTTGCCAGCCTTTGTCGTTAATCGCGCCGCTGACTGCATGAACGACGGTCCAGTTGTCCGGCTTCACCAGCGGCGCGTCGTAGCCTTGAACCCCGGTTCCAACAAAGTGCCACCCAATCCCGCCGCCTTGTTGCCAAAGTGGAAACGGCCAACCGAGCGCATGCGCCGTCCCGTCATGCTGCAGCGTGAAAACATAACCATCCGCATCCATCGGACGACTCGCCAGCGCGCTCGCCCAGCGGTGCCGCATGTCGTCGAGATGTTGCACATCCCCTACCGCAGGCCAGAGCGTCGCGTTCGGCAGCCACTCATCCCACAGCGGAATGACCGGCCCCGCGTTCTGATAGTGGTAATAAAACAACTCGCGAATCGCCCGCATTTCATCATCGTGTCCAGGCACGACGAAGCGCGGAAAATCGTCCGGAACGGCCGCGAACGCGATAGGGGAGAGAAGTGACATCAGGAGGATCAAAAATCGAATCACGCGTTATCACTACCGGCGATGAGCGCGCCTGTTGTCAGTTTTCACCGGACGACACCTTTCGCGGAAGACCGAGCGGGTTCGCGAGGAATCGCTTCTGACAGGAAGGGCACAACTTAAACTCAAACCGCCGATGGACCTGGTCCTGCAAGTCGTCGGCGGTCATCTGCTTCATCTGCTCGATCAGCTTCGCGAACGTCGCGTCGGCGTCCATTTCCTCCAGGTCTTCGGTGTTCAATTCCGGAATGGACGGATCGGCAAAGATATCCATCCGCACGATGTAGTGGGCGTGCGGTGCGATGACGACGTTGCAGATGTCGCAATGAACTCGGCTGGCCATCGGTGAAATTGTAACGCGCAATCACCTTCAAGGCCGTCCCAGAGCTTTAGCGGGGGGCGGCATCGCGTCGCGCGAGCGGACCGGAGAAATGCCGCCCGGCGCTTCGCTCTGGGACGGCCGTGAGCGTCTCGTCACTTGATTGCTCATCGAATCCTGCCGATAATCAGGGCATGAACCATCGCTCGTTCGGAATGATGTCGATGCGGTAGGGGCCGGCGCTCTTCGGAGTGACCGATCGCCCCCGCTCTGCATTTGCTTCCGTCCGATCGGGCGATGGTTTTTCGTTTGACCATTTCAACGGTGCCGCCCGGCTTCGGACAGTGACATCCATCGCACCGCGAATACACTGGGCCGGCACATGAGCACGTTTTACATCACAACCCCGATCTATTACCCCAACGGCGAGCCGCATCTCGGCAGCGTTTACACGACCGTCATCTGCGACACGCTCGCGCGCTATCACCGTCTCGCCGGCGAGCCGACGTTTTTCCTCACCGGGACAGACGAGCACGGCATCAAGATGGCGAAGGCGGCCGAGAAAGAAGGCATCTCGCCGAAGGATTTGGCCTCGCGATACACGGAACTCTTCCGTTCCGTCTGGAAAGAGCTCGGCATCACCTTCGACGATTTCATCCACACGTCCGAAGAGCGTCACAAGTCGGCGGTGCAGGAGATCGCGCGCCGGTTTCTCGCGAAAGACGACATTTATCTGGGCAGCTATGAAGGGTGGTACGACGAGGGCCAGGAAGAATTCGTCACTGAAACTGAAGCGAAGAACCGCGAATACAAGTCGGCCATCAGCGGAAAGCCGCTGACTCGCTACAGCGAGCCGACGTACTTCTTTCGCCTGAAGAAATACGTCCCGCGGATCATCGAGCACATCGAGAAGAATCCGGACTTCATCGTCCCCGCCGGTCGCCGCAATGAAGTGCTGAGCAAGCTGCGCGCGGGCGTGGAGGATCTGTCGATCAGCCGCGTGACATTGAAGTGGGGCATCCCGCTGCCGCACGATCCGGAGCACGTGATCTATGTGTGGATCGATGCGCTGACGAATTACATCACTGCCCTCGGATACGGAACGAGCGATCAATCGAAGTTTGATCAATTCTGGCCGGCGAATGTGCACGTGATCGGCAAGGACATTCTGTGGTTTCACACGGTGTATTGGCCGGCCATGCTGCTGAGCCTGGGCATCGCGCTGCCGAAGACCGTCGCCGCCCATGGGTGGTGGGTGAGCGGCGGACGAAAGGCCGGCAAATCTACCGGCGGGATCATTCCGCTGAGCGACATTCGCCAGCTCGCGTCGACGTACAGCTTCGACGCGCTGCGCTATTACCTCCTGCGCGCAGCGCCCTTCGGAAGCGATCTGGAATGGAGCCAGGACGAGTTCGACAAGTCATTCAACGAACTCGCGAACGTCGTGGGCAATTGTTTGAACCGCACGCTGAAAATGATCGGCAAATATCGCGGCGGTGTGCTGCCCGCGGTGGGCGATCGCGATTCGATCGACGATAACGTCGTGTCGCTGACGGAAAAACTTCCGCAGCAGCTGAGCGATGCGTATCAGCGCCTCGAGCTTCAGCAGTGCGCGCTGTTGCCGATCGAACTGGCGCGGGCGACGAATGGCTACATCGACGCGACGGCTCCGTTCAGCCTCGCGAAGGATCCCGCCAAGGCCAAACGGCTCGATACGGTATTAAATCTGTCCGCCCAGGCGATTTACCGGGCGCTGGTGGCGCTGCTGCCGATCCTGCCGGAGAAAGCTTCCGCGGGATTGAAGCAGCTCGGTGTGGAGATCCAAGGGAAAACGATTCCACAGTTGCTCAGCGCGCCGCTTCGCGCGGGCCACAAGCTCGGCGAAGGAACGCCGCTGTT
>JAICIO010000038.1 GCA_025924315.1 Phycisphaerae bacterium | reverse complement strand
GTTGTCGCCCCTTCTGGGGCCCCCCCGCCCCCCCCCACGAATGGATAAAATCCCGCTCATTTCCTGCGTCACCACGGTCTACAACACGCAACGCTACGTTGCGGAGACGATCGAGAGCATCCTCGCGCAAACGCTCGGCGATTTCGAATACATCCTCGTCGACGACGGATCGAAAGACGATTCGCTTGCGATCCTTCGAACATACGAGCAGCAGGACAAACGCATCCGCGTGATCACTGGCCCCAATCGCGGGATCGTCGGCGCCGCCAACGAAGGCCTGAAGCACGCGCGTGGCGAGTTTCTCGCGCGCATCGATTCGGACGACGTCGCGATGCCCGAGCGCTTCGCGAAACAGGCGGCGTTTCTGCAGGCACATCCCGATGTGGTTGCGGTCGGTTGCCGCCTCATGCTGATCGACCCGTACGGCTCGCCGATCGTGACGACCAACCACAAGCTCACGCACGAAGAGATCGAACACGAGCTGCTGATCAACGGCAGCGGATGGGCTTTATCTCAACCGGCGGTCATGATGCGCCGCGCGCTGGTCGTCGAGCTCGGCGGATATCGCAAAGAATACGAAGCTTCCGAAGATCTCGATCTCGCCCTGCGCCTCGCGGAGCGCGGCAAGCTCGCGAATCTCCCGGACGTTCTCGTGAAATGGCGCCGCCACCTCGCCAGCTGCAACTACACACGACACGAGAAGCAGTGGAACAATAAAAACGCGATCGTGCGTGAAACCTACACGCGACGTGGTTTGCAACTCCCGGCAGAATTAAAACTCGACCATTGGACGCCTCCACCGCCGGATGAGCAGCTGCGCGACTGGGGCTGGCGAGCGCTGAAGAACAACAACGTCGCGATCGCGCGCAAGCACGCGGTCGAGGCGGTGAAGAAGAGTCCGATGCACAGGGAGTCGTGGCGGTTGCTGTATTGTGCGCTGCGTGGACACTGATGTTTCTGGTCCCCTCTCCCTGAAAGGAAGAGGGTTAGGGTGAGGGTGAAACGTGAGAGTTGTCTCGCGTTATTTCGCACGCGTCGCTTGGGGCGCATTCGCGAAATGACGCAACTCGACTCTCACGCTCGACCCTCACCCTTACCCTCTCCCTTCCAGGGAGAGGGGATGAGATATAAAAAACAATGCCGACCGTTTCCGTCATCATGGCTGTTCACAACTCGCGCGAGTATCTCTCGCTCGCGGTGGAGAGCATCCTTGCGCAGACGTTTCGGGATTTTGAATTCATCGTCATCGATGACGGATCGATGGACGATTCGCTCGCGATTTTGAAACGGTTTGCGGAAACAGATTCACGGATCCGACTCGTCTCACGGCCGAATAAAGGACTCACGAAATCGCTCAACGAAGGAATCGCGCTCGCACAAGGCGAGTTTGTCGCGCGGATGGACGCGGACGATATTGCTTCGCCGGATCGGTTTCAGCTGCAGGTCGATTTTCTCCGCGCGCATCCGCAGGTGGTCTTGCTCGGCGGGTGTTACGACCTCATCGACGATGCCGGCCGGTTCCTGCGGCGGTGGGATCAGCCGACGGACAACGAACGGTTGCAGGAATTGTGTCTCGTCGGCGGAACGCCGATCTGTCATCCGCTGGTGATGATGCGGCTCGATGCGCTCAAGCGCGTCGGCGGATACGATGAAAGCTACGAAGTCTCGCAGGATATCGATTTGTGGCTGCGCATGGGCGAGATCGGCCAGATGGCCTGCCTGCCGCAGGTCCTGCTGAAATATCGCCAGCATCCGAAAAGTGCGAGCGAGAAAAAGCAGAAGAAGCAGACGGCCAATACGAAACGCGCGTGTGAGGCGGCTTGCAAACGGCGGGGAATTGAACGGAAATTTATCGCCGACGAAGGTTGGCGGGCGACGAGCGATCGGCAGTCGCGTCAAAAATACTTATTGCAGTATGGTTGGTGGGCGTTTAACAGTGCCCAGCGCAGAACCGCGATGATTTACGGCTTCAAAGCCATCGCCGCGATGCCGATAAACAAGGACGGATGGAAGTTGCTGGCGTGTGCACTCGTCAAACCCATGCCGGCCGCGAGAACATTGTAAAAGCTATCGTGGCGAGGGCATCCTGCCCTCGCACTGGCGGCTATAGCCGCGATCACGAGGGCGAGACGCCCTCGCCACGTTTGAAGTTATGAGTCTGATCAGCGTCGTCATCCCGATGCGGAACGCGGAGCGGTATATCAATGCCGCCATCGATTCCATTCTCGCGCAGCGCGGGGTGGAGATCGAAATCGTCGTCGTGAACGACGGCTCGACCGACGCATCCGCCGAGCGCGTGCTCGCGTACAAAGATCCGCGGGTAAAGATGATCGCGGGGCCGTGCAAGGGGATCGCGTCGGCGCTGAACGCGGGACTTGCGGTCGCGAGCGGGGATTATTTCGCGCGGTGCGACGCGGATGACATTTATTCTCCCGATCGGCTCGCCTGGCAGCAGCGGTATCTCGAATCGCATCCCGATTACGGCGCGGTCGCCGGCTACTTTACGCTCGTGAATTCGCAGCTCGAGCCCGTCGCGGATCAGCAGCTCAGCCCCACCGCGAAGGATATCACGCAGGATCTGCAGAACGGCGCGGGTGTCACGCACCTGTGTGCGTTTCTGGTTCGCATGGACGTGATGCGGAAACTCGAAGGCTTTCGCCCCTATTTTGTCGGCACGGAAGACGCGGATTTCCAGCTGCGCATCGGCGAGGTCACAAAGATCTGGTACGAGCCGAAGCTCAGCTACGTTTATCGTTTGCATGGCGAAAGTATTACTCACACGCAACCGACGGCCGAGCGCGAGTTTTTCGGCCGCGTGATGCGCGAATTCCAGAAACAGCGCCGCGAAACGGGAATGGACGATCTTCAGCGCGGCAATCCTCCGCCGGTGCCCAAGAACCTGATCAAATCCGCGATGGATCCGAATCATCAGATTCAGCAGGTGCTGCTCGGCACGGCGTGGCAGGAACATCGCGTCGGAAAGAAACTGAAAGCCCTCGCCACCGGAATCCGCGCCTGCCTCAGCGGCCCCGGCAATTTCGCGGCGTGGAAGAGCCTCGGCGCCCTCGCGATCAAACGCGCCGGCCGAGCGAGCGGATGAAATTCATCCCCTCTCCCTGGAAGGGAGAGGGCAAGGGTGAGGGTCGGGCGCGAGAGTCGAGTTGCGCCGTTTCGCGAACTTCTTCGAGCGGTTTCTCGCGAAGTAGCGCAGCGCGACTGCCACGCTTCACCCTCACCCTAACCCTCTCCCTCAAGGGAGAGAAGGGAAGAGAAGACCGGAATATGCGGATCACGTTTATCCTTCCTTACGCGGGTCTTTCGGGCGGCGTGCGCGTCCTGGCGACGTATGCGCGGCGGTTGAAGGAACGCGGGCACGACGTGCGCGTCGTTTCGACCCCGCGAAAGCCGAAAGGCTTGCGCGATAAGGCGCGCGCGTTTATTTCCTGGGCAGGTTGGAATCCGTCGCACGGCCATGGTTCACATTTCGATTCCGCGATCGAGCATCATGTGATCGACGGTTGGCGGCCGATGGTGGATGCCGATGTGCCCGATGGCGACGTCGTCGTCGCGACGTGGTGGGAAACGGCGGAGTGGGTCTGGAACCTCTCGCCGCGAAAAGGAACGAAAGTTCACTTCGTCCAGGGCTACGAAGCGTTCGGCTCACAGCCGACGCAGCGCGTCGATGCCGCCCTCGCCCTGCCGATCGACAAGATCACGATCGCCCAGTGGCTCGTCGATTTGCTCAAGCTCAAAGCGCCGGACGCGCGCGTCACGCTCGTGCCAAACAGTGTCGATCTCACGCAATTCACCGCCGCCGAGCGGCACAAGCAGCGAAAGCCGACGGTCGGGATGATCTACACCCCGGCGCATCTCAAAGGCTGCGACATCGCGATCGAAGCATTCCGCCTCGCGTCGCCGAACATTCCTGGGTTGAAGCTGATGGCGTTCGGCGAATCGGAACCGGATGCGAGCGTTTTCCCGCCGGGCACGAGCTACACGCGCAAGCCGGCGCAAAAGGACATTCCCGGGCTTTACGCCTCGTGCGACATGTGGCTCTGGTCGAGCCGCGCGGAAGGCTTTGGCCTGCCGATCCTCGAGGCGATGGCCTGCCGCACGCCTGTGATCGCGACACCCGCGGGGGCGGCGCCCGAGCTGCTCGCCGGTGGTGGTGGCGCGCTCGTGAAGCCGGAAGATCCTGAAGATATGGCCCGCGCGATCGAACGCATCGCGCGCCTGAAAGATCCGCAGTGGCTCGAGTTATCCGCAGCCGCTTATCGGACCGCGAGTCGGTTTACGTGGGATCAGGCGACGGATCTGTTTGAGTCAGCGTTGGTTACCGCGCATAACACGCCGATGACCGCTCGCACTCGCGCTGCAATTTAGCCGCGCGGGCTTGCCCCGCGCGAGACGTCATTTGGCACCGCGGCGTCCGCGCGGGGCGAGCCCCGCGGCTAAATAATGCGATTCGATCGTAAGGTGCCTCACAATTCATCTGCAACCATACCCCATTCGCGGCGTTCATCGTAAGATGCTTGAACACCACCGCGTGATTGGCGTTTTACCTCTTCGCGGTCTGGGAAAAACTGCCGATAAAGACTTCTGAGCGATCAGCTTGCGGATCCCTGGTCCGATAATCCGATCGCCCTCCGGTGCCAGGCCCATTACGCAAGAGCGGAAGCTTCGATGTCGTTTCTCTTCATTGCCTTTGTCTTCCTCGCGGCCGTGTTCATCACGCTCAATCGTGGAGCGGCGATCACGTTCGCGCTGCTCTATCTTCCGGTCCTACTGCTGTTCAACTCGGTCCGCCGCATCGGCCTGCCCGGCCTGCCGGACATGAGCTCCACCTACGCGATCATCTACGGCATTCTCACCGCGCTCGTGCTTAAGGGCGGCGAGCCGATGCCCATCAAGTGGAACATCGTCGACACGCTGATGTGCCTGATGGTCGGCGTGATGGTGATCGGCGCGATCCAGAACGACAAGATGTGGACCGGCGTGAACACCGCCGGCGAACAGTTCTTCGGAATTCTCGCCCCCTACTTCCTGGCGCGGATGGCGTTTCAATCGGCCGAGGCACGGCGCATCGCGCTGCGCAGCTGCATCTTCGCTGCGTTTTACATCGCGTTCTTTGCGCTGATCGAGGTTCGTCTTCGGCCGTACTTCTACTCGCGCATGCTCAAGCCCATGGGCCTGTTCACCGCGACGAATACCATGGTGCTGCACCGCTTCGGCCTGATGCGCGCCCTCACGACATTCAATCACCCGATCGACATGGGCAACGGATGCCTGCTGCTCACCGGATTGATCGCCATCTTCGCGACCACCACGCACGTCGGGCTGAAGAACAACTGGGTGCGGCTGGGGCTTTGCGCGGCGCTCGGGAGCGCGTTCTGCTCGCTGAGCTTTACCGCGTTCATGGGGCTGTTCAGCGCGATCGGATTGTTCGTGATGTTCTGGTACTTCAAGTGGACGATGCGCATCTTGCCACTGGTGTATATCGGCCTGGTCGTTTGCGGGCTCGCTGCGACCGTCTATATGAACAAGATGAAGCTCGCGGAGGAAACACCCGAGGACTCATCGCTCAGCAGCAGCTTGTGGATGCGCGCGACAATCGTGCAGAACTGCTGGCCGTTCTGTGCCGACGCCGGCGCGCTCGGCTGGGGCAAGCACATCAAGAAGGAACAGCTCGACCTCGACAGCGTCGACAACAGCTACCTGCTGTTCATCATGCGCCGCGGATGGTTGTTCTTCGCCGCGTTCATGGCGATTCCGCTCGGCTTCTGCTGGTACGCCGGCAAGGCCTACGCGAAAACCTGGTCGCCGGCGCAACGACTCCCGCTGATCGCCGGTGTGACAACGATTCTCGCGATCATGGTGGCGATGTTCACGGTCTGGTTTGGCTTTGTCTATTCCGTGCTGTGGGTCATCACGATGGGCCTGGTCGGGTCGATCAGCGAAAAGCTGCTCGCGGTTCAACCGGCGCCCGCGTATGCGACGCGTCAGCAGATGGCGGTTCGATACATGCAACCGAGCATGGTGCCCGCGGGAGGGATGTGACATGTCCCGCAGGCGAATTGTGTGGTTGCTGACTGCGCTCACCGTGCTGGCATTTGGCCTGCGCTTCGCGGCCATCATTTATCTTCATGCGTGGAAGATGCCGGGCGCGCTCGAGCATCGGCAACTGGCGGCGAATCTGATCGCCGGCTTCGGATTCTCCCTTCGCGACTGGTATTTCTTTGGACCGAGCAGCGTGCAGGGGCCGATTTATCCGGTGATCCTTGCGGGCCTCTTCAAATGGCTTGGGCCTGAGACGGACGGCGCGTACGCGATGGCGATGACGATCAACGCGATCGTTGGCGCTGCGTGCGTTCCGCTGCTCTATCAGATGACCCGCAAGCTCGGCGCGTCACCGCGGACGGGCGTGATCGCCGGCGCGTTAATCGCAATCTGGCCGACGCAGATCTACGCGGCGACGTACGCACAGCCGGTCGTTCTGGTCGGCGCGGCCGTCATCGCGCTGGTCACGCTCTTCTATCGCGCGACGCGCGATCAAAGCACGCTCGCGTGGACGGTTTTCTCGATCCTTTCGATGCTCGCGATTCTGCTCGAGCCGGTGCTGCTCTGGCCGATGCTCGCGACATTCGTCCTCCTCTTCTTCATCCGCGCGATTCCGATGCAGACGCGCGTGCAATTCGCCGCGATTCTGCTTGCGGCGGCGGTGCTGATCATCGGGCCCTGGTCGATGCGCAACACGGTTGTGCATCAGGAATTCGTGGCGGTAACGACGAACTTCTGGCCAAACTTCTGGACCGGAAACAACCCGCACGCGACGGGCACCGATCGATTGCCGATCACCGATCAGCAAATCGCATTGCTTGAATCCGGCATCACCGAAGCGCAGCGGCGCGATTCGCGCTTCGATTCTTCGCGGCAGTTCAACACGCTTTCGCCGCAGCAGCGCGAGCGGCTGAACCATCAACCTGAAATCGTCCGCGCCCACATCTTCCGCCAGTGGTCGCTGGAATGGGTGACGGGGCATCCGCTCGATTACGCGAAGCTGTGCGTGATCCGCCTTGGCAAAACGCTGTGGGCGGACATGGACAATCCCAAGGCGCAGGACGTGTACTCGATCTCTCGCGCCATTCTGCTCATCCTGAGCTTCGCGGGCGCTGCAATCGCGATTCGTTCGCGGACGCTTCGCGTATTTCCGACGATCCTGTTCGTCGTGCCGGTCGCATATTTCACGCTGACATTAACTGGCGCGCGGTATGCTTTGCCGTACGAACCGCTGCAGCTCGCCGCGGGCGCATATGCCATCGCGTTCGTCACGTTTAGCCGCCGCGCGGGCGCGGCGCGTCCGGCATCGGTCGGAACGCACGCCATCGAGCTTGACGCGGACGCCGAACCGTTTCACGCATGAACTACCTGCTGGTGAACCATGTTCCTCTCGGCCGCGGAAACGCGCCGGGCACTTATCGCGTCGGCGACCTGTGGCTGCAGGATCTCGCCGCCCAGGCGCGCGCGATTCGCAGCGTCGGCGGGACGCTCACCGTCGCGACGCCCTGCCTCGATTCGCTCGACGCGAAGAGCGGAAAAGGATTCGGCTCGCAGGAAATCCGCCCGCAGGATCACGGCTTCGATTACCTTCCGCTCCCCGCGTACAACTCGCTCAAGACCTACCGCGCGGTAAAGAAACAACTGCACGACGACCTCGCCCGCGCGATCGCCAGCAGCACGATCGTCCAGTGCGACTATGGCGGATACCCCTTCTCGCTCGGCCAATTCACCTGGCCGATCGCGGGGAAGGCCGGAAAGAAGCGCATCTGGATTTTCGACGGCGGCGATCCATTTCCGCAGTGGCGCTTCGCGGCGAATCAGGACAAGAACATCGTCAAGCGGCAGGCAAAGCTGTGGGTCATTCGCCGGTTCGAATCGTTCCTGAAAAGCGCAATCCCCGAAGCGGATCTCGTCTTCGCGCACAACAACTCTGTCGTCACACGATTCAAAGACGTTTGGGGATCGCATTGTCATCAATTCGACCGCAGCTTCGTCACGGACGATCTGCTGCTGACGCCCGATGAAATCGTGGCGCGACAGAAAATGCTGCGCGACATAACCCAGCCGCTGCGAATGGTCGCCGCCGGTCGTCAGATCGCGATCAAAGGAACCGATCACGTCCTGCGCGCGATGAAGCGCGCAATCGATCGCGGCGCGAAGCTGCAACTTGAAGTCCTCGGCGACGGCGAAGACCTTCCGCGATACACAGCGCTCGCCAGCGAGCTTGGCCTCGATCCGGTAGTGAACTTCTCGGGCACGATTCCGTACGGCCCGAAGCTGTTCGAGAACTGGGCGACGCAGCACGTGATGGTGATCACGAATTTGACGAGCGAGTTCAGCCGAAACATCGTGCTCGGGATGGCGAGAGGTTTGCCGCTCATCACCTATACGAACCCCGGCGATGCGCTCGTCGAGCCGAACAAGGCGGGCTATGTCGTGCCGATGAACGACGTCGATCAACTGTCGGGTGCGATGATCGAAGCGAGCACGAACCGCGAACGACTTGTTGAGCTGGTCACGAAAGGCGTCGAACTAGCCCGCGCGCGCACGCTGGATCGTTGTCATCAGCGCCGAGCGGAATTAGCAGCGCAATGCGTGTCGGAAACGAGCCGCGACCGTGAGGGAGCGGATTGCTTCAACGGTTCCCGCTCCCTTACGGTCGCGGCTCGTAATGGAATCGTCTAGCCCGGCATAATCGATGAACCTGCTCATCGTCATCGTCAACTACAAGACCGCCGATCTGACGATCGACTGTCTTCGCTCGCTGCTGCCGGAGATCGGCGCTGACCCCGGCGTGCGCGTGGTGATCACCGACAATCGGTCGGATGACGATTCGGTCGCGCATCTGAACCGCTTCATCTCGCAGCAAACGACCGCCGCGAAGATCGAAATACTGCCGCTCGATCACAATGGCGGATTTGCGTTCGGCAACAATCGCGGGCTGCAACCGTATCTCGCGCAGAAGCCTGATTACGTGCTGCTGCTGAATCCGGATACGGTCGTGCGCCCGGGCGCGATTCACGCGCTCGTCGATTTCATGAACACGCACGACGGCGTGGGCATCGCGGGGAGCCGGCTGGAAGATCCGGATGGCACGGTGCAACGATCCGCGTTTCGGTTCCCGACCATCTCGAGCGAATTTGAGCGTGGCATTCGATTGGGATTCATATCGAAGCTGCTTGCATCGCGCGTCGTTGCTCCGCTGGCGCCGGAAGAGAATTCGCCGACCGACTGGGTTGCAGGGGCGAGCATGATCATTCGGCCAGCGGTGTTCGACGCGATCGGGCTGATGGACGAAAAGTACTTCATGTACTTTGAAGAGGTCGATTTCTGCCTGCATGCGAAGCGCGCGGGGTGGCCGTGCTGGTATGTGCCTTCGAGCCGCGTCGTGCATTTCGTTGGTTCCGCATCTGAATTGAGCGACGCGCGCAAGCATCGCAAGCGTCGTCCGAAATACTGGTTCGATTCGCGTCGGCGGTACTTCGTGAAAAATCATGGGTTGATCTATGCGGCCTTGGCGGATCTCGCGTTTGTCGTCGGCTTCGCGCTGTGGCGATTGCGGCGATTTGTGCAGCGGAAGCCGGACAGCGATCCGCCGAAATTGCTTGGCGATTCGATTCGCAACAGCGTTTTTCTGCGCGGAGGTGCGTCGGCATGACCGAAGCCGCCCTTCCAGCTTCGTCCCTTGAGACCGAAACGCGCCTCGGACTCTTTGCGCAGATCAAAGAGGACTGGATCGCGCACGGCCGCGATTGGACCAAGCCGGGCTTTCGCGCGGTCGCGGCGCATCGGTTTGGCAATTGGCGGATGGGGATTCGTTCGAAAGTCTTACGCGCGCCATTCAGCGTGATCTACCGCTGGATGTTTCGCAAATGTCGCAATGGTTATGGCATCGAGCTGCCCTACTCCGTGAAGCTCGGCCGGCGTGTGATCTTCGAACATCAGGGCGCGGTCGTGATCCATGGCGACAGCGTGATCGGCGACGATTCGATCATCCGCCAGGGCGTGACGCTCGGAAATCGGCGGCTCGATCGTCCGCACGATGCGCCGAAGCTCGGCCAGCGCGTGAATGTCGGCGCGGGGGCGAAGATTCTTGGCGCGGTGACGATTGGTGATGATGCGGTCATCGGCGCGAATGCGGTGGTTTTGCAAAATGTGCCTGCTGGAGCGCTTGCGGTTGGGATTCCGGCAAAGGTTGTGCGGACCGGCAGTGGCACTTAAGTGCCGCTGCCAGTGGGAGAGTTGCGTGCGTATTGGCGTCGTTGCGATCGGGCGGAATGAGGGCGAGCGGCTGATCAGCTGCCTCGCGTCGGCGCGCGCGGGGGCGAGGACCGTCGTGTATGTCGATTCGGGATCGACCGATGCCAGCGTGAAGGTGGCGCGCGAGCTTGGGGCGAATGTGGTCGAGCTCGACATGTCGATTCCGTTCACTGCGGCTCGCGCGCGGAATGCTGGATTTGAACGACTCTTGTCGCTCGATTCGTCGATTGAATTCGTCCAGTTTGTGGATGGGGATTGCGAGATTGTGCAGGGATGGATTGAGCGAGCGGCCGCTGAGCTAATCGCTAAGCCGCAAGCGGCCGTCGTATGCGGACGCAGGCGCGAAAGATTTCCAGGCACTTCGCGGTACAACCGGCTTTGCGATATCGAGTGGAACACGCCGGTGGGGACGGTGAAGGCGTGCGGCGGCGATGCGATGATTCGCGTGTCGGCATTTCGCGATGTGGGTGGATATGACGCGTCTGTGATCGCGGGGGAAGAGCCGGAGATGTGCGTGCGGCTTCGCGCGGCCGGCTGGACGATCGAGCGGATTGATGCGGAGATGACGCTGCACGACGCGGCGATGTTTCACTTTGCGCAGTGGTGGAAGCGCTCGCTACGCGCGGGCCATGCGTACGCGGAGGGATTCGCGATGCACGGCGCTCCGCCGGAGCGGCATCGGGCGAAGGAGCATCGGAGCATTTTGTTCTGGGGGCTCGGAATTCCGCTGATCGTGATCGTCGCGCAGTTGATCCTCTCGATGACTCATCCGCGGTTGACGTGGGTCGGCGTGTTGCCGCTGCTTGGGTATCCGCTGCTTTATGCGCGGATCACGATGCGCCGGACGCGTGACCTCGGCTTGCGCGATGCGTCGCTTTATGCGAGTTCCGTCGTCATCGGGAAGTTTCCGCAGATGCTGGGCGTGCTGAAGTACTGGTCGGGGCGGTGGAGCGGGAAGAAGAGCAGCGTGATCGAGTATAAGCAGCCGGTGACCCTCGCGAAGTGAGCGAACCGTGTCCGACCGAACCATCGCGTATCTCGCCGGGAAATTTCCGCTTCGGAGCGAAACGTTCGTGTATCGCGAAGTGCGCGAGCTGCGCCGCCGTGGGTGGACGGTCGTCGCCGGCGGGCTGCATCCTTCGCCGGACGTGAATGACCCGAGTTTCAAAGACCTCAGCGACGGCGCGTTCGTCGTCTATGACCGTAGCTGGATCGGCCGATCGTTCAGTGAATTCTTTGCACATCCCCTCTCGTCACTCGCGACCATTTTCACAGCGATCGGTGACCTGCTCGCGCCCGGCGAGGCCATGTCGTTTCGCGATCGAATCAAACTGCCCGCGCAAGCCTTCGCGTCGCTGGGACTGGCGAAGCGATTGCGGGAAAAAGGGATCCAGCGGATTCATTGTCATTTCGCCCATGCGCCGACGACCGTCGGCATGTACGCGGCGCGCGCGATGAAGATTCCGTTCAGCTTCACCGGTCACGCCAACGATCTGTTTCAACGTCGCGCCCTGCTGGCGCGCAAACTCCATCGCGCCGATTTCGTCTCCTGTATCAGCCACTGGCATCGTGAGCTTTATCACTCGATCGTGGCCCGTGAGACGGGTTACGACGTCGTGCGATGCGGAGTGGAAACGGCGCCACTGAAGTGGCACAACCGTAATGATGATCAACTGCGTGTGCTCACAGTGAGTCGTCTTGTCGAAAAAAAAGGAACCGACACACTCATTCGCGCGCTTGTAGATTTTGGGAAACAAACCAGCAAACCGTGGCAACTTGTTGTCGCGGGCGATGGGCCGGAGAAGGAAAAATTAATTCAGCTCGCTAACGACCTTGCATGCAGTGCGTCTGTCCAGTTTCTTGGCGCCGTCGACAACGCGCGCGTGAATGAATTGCTCGCCGCGTGCGACGTGTTTGCCCTGCCCTGCCGCCGGGATGCAAATGGTGATGCGGATGGCATTCCGGTCGTGCTGATGGAAGCGATGGCGTGTGGCGTGCCGGTGATCAGTGGCGATTTGCCGGCCATTCGCGAACTGGTCGAACATAACGTAAATGGTTTATTGGTCGACGGTCGCGATGCCAATGCATGTACGGCGGCGCTGGAAACCTTAGCGAGCGATGAAAATCGCCGAAGAACTTTAGGTCAGGCCGGTCGGATTCGAGTGGAGAGTGAGTTTTCGCTGGCCAAGAATGTTGATCGGTTAGAAAAGTTACTGGCTGGTGAATCGCAGGGTGAGAAGGCGCTGGGCGGAATCGCTCAGCCGAGGATGACGTGAATGCTTGCAGGTGATGGTCCGATAAATCGAGTGGCGTCGCGCTCGCGGCGGTATTGTTTGATCACGCCGTGTCGTGATGAGGCGAAGTACGCGCGCCGCACGCTCGACAGCATCGTGAAGCAAACCGTGCAGCCGGCGCTGTGGGTAATCGTCGACGACGGCTCGCGCGATGAGACGCCGCAGATCCTCGAGGAATATGCGGCGAAATATCCGTTCATCAAAGTGATTCGCCGCGCCGATCGTGGGACGCGCAAAGTGGGCGGCGGGGTCATCGAGGCGTTTTACGCGGGTTACGATTCGATCGATCCAAATGAGTTTGATTACGTCTGCAAGATCGATCTCGATCTCGATGTTCCACCCAAGTACTTCGAGATCATGATGCAGCGGATGGAGGCGGATCCGCGCCTGGGCACGTGCAGCGGAAAGCCGTACTTCCCCGGCCCCAATGGTCAGTTGATCAGCGAGAAGTGTGGCGACGAAACGTCGGTCGGGATGATCAAATTTTATCGGACGCGCTGCTTCCAGGAGATCGGCGGGTTTGTCCGCGAGGTGATGTGGGATGGGATTGATTGCCACCGCTGCCGGATGAAAGGCTGGATTCCGGCGAGTTGGGATGAGCCGGAGATTCGCTTCATTCACCTGCGACCGATGGGGACGAGCCACAAGAACTGGTGGACCGGGCGGGCGCGGCACGGCGCCGGTCAGCACTTCATGGGAACGGCGCCGCACTATATGTTAGCCAGCTCACTGTTCCGGGTGGCTCATCCGCCGTTTGTCGTGGGTAGCCTCGCGATGCTCTGGGGGTACTTCCGCAGCGCGATTACCGGCAAGCAACGATACGACGACCAGGAATTTCGGCGTTTCCTTCGCCGATACCAGTGGAGTTGTCTGCTCAAAGGTAAAACGCGTGCCACACGAGAGTTGAACGAGCAGCAGGCGAGCCGCTGGAGCGCAAATTCGGCCGGCGAAGTTCCATCCGCCTGTGTAACACCTACCGCTTAACATCCAGGCGGACCAAAGACCGCCGGCCGGAACGTTAATCTTGTTCAGAGCAAGATTTGCCGCTCCGATAAGGATTGGCGCCGACAAACTTTTTGGAGTTGCATTCCGGTAAAATGACAGGGATATTGTGAGGCAGTCACGCGGTGGGTATCGCGCCGATTGCGAAACTCTTGGACGTAGGCTGTGCCCCTCGGCACTCAAAAGCCGACATATTATGGGGCGTTTGCAATCGGACTGGATGGTCAAGCCTCAGCTGCCTCTTCGTCCGCTTGTGCACAACGTCTGAATCGGATTCAGCGTCGGATTGATCGCGTATGTATTTGCGCTACGGTGATGTTTCATGGGAAGTGGGCGAGAAGCCGACAGTGGCGGCCGCGCCCCCACTGGCCGCTGCGCTGGCGCCTGTGTTCGTTCGCGAACCGAAGACCAACCGCTCGTCGCTGCCGATTGTCACGCTGCACGGGGTCGATCTGCATGCGATCACCGAGCAGACGTGCATTGATTACATCCTCGACCATCTCGATGCCGGCCGCGGCGGATTCGTCGTCACCGTGAACCTCGACTATTTGCGCCGATGCGTGAGCGACGTGTCGTTCGGCGCACTCGTCGCGGAGTCGGATCTAGTCGTCGCGGACGGGATGCCGGTGGTGTGGGCGAGTCGCGTGCAGGGAACACCCCTGCCGCAGCGAATTGCCGGATCGGATCTGATCTGGTCGCTGAGCGAAGGCGCCGCCAAACGCGAGCGTTCGATTTACCTGCTCGGCGGCGCGCCCGGCACCGCGGATGCCGCGGCGGCGGTTTTGAAAGAGAAATACCCGCAACTGAAAGTCTGCGCGACCTATTGCCCGCCGATGGGATTCGAAAAGAACAATGCGGAGATCGCGAAGATCGTCGAAGATCTGCGCCGCCACCAGCCGGACATCATTTACGTCGCGCTCGGTTCGCCGAAAGCCGAGCTGCTGATCGATCGCATCCGCAGAGAGTTGCCGCGTTCGTGGTGGCTGAGCATCGGCATCAGCTTCAGCTTCGTGTGCGGAGAAGTTCGCCGCGCGCCGCGCTGGCTGCAGCGCATCGGGCTGGAATGGGTGCATCGGATGGTGCAGGAGCCGCGGCGTTTGTTCAAACGCTACCTGGTTCTCGGCCTGCCCTTCGCCGCCTCACTTTTTTCGCGAGCGATCACGACGCGGTTGGGATTGCGAACTCGACAGGATCGAATTGGATGGCGCGCGCGACACGCACAGATTGTTTCTCGTAACGGTGATTCGCACGCCGTGAGCGAACCGCCGAAGGTTTCGACGCTCGATCCGGTGACCGGCGAAGCGAAGGGAACGATCGAACGTCCGCCGGAAACGACTACTCCGATCGTCACGCGCGTGGATGTGACTTCGACCGCGAAGACGCTGCATCGGCTGCGCTCGGTGGTCTTGCTCGGCGGATCGGTCCGGCAAACGCCGCTCACGCAATCGATCGGTCGCTCGCTGCTCGATCTCCCGCTGGATGAAGGCGGATCGGTATTGAATCACTGGCTCGCGCACGCGGATGAGCTGTCGCGTTACGCGGGTCTTGCGCAGTTGCCGGTGCGCGTGCTGGTGAATCGGAATTCGCCGGATCCCGCGAGCGCCGCGGCGCGATATGCGGGCATGGTGAGCGTCGAGCGCGATCTGTCGGAATATCGCGGCACCGGCGGCGTGCTGCACGATCTCGCGGCGGATTTTGATGACGACGATCTGATCCTCGTCGCCAACGCGGCGCAGGTGCTGCTCGATCCGCTCTCGGTGATCGCAGCGGCGCTCGATCACAAGCGCGGCGACATCAGCTTGATCTCGCACCAGGACGGCACGCCCAGCGGCGTCATGCTCGTGCATTGCAGGACGCTTCGCATGCTTCCGCGGGACGGATTCTGCGACATGAAGGAACAGGCGCTGCCGCTGATCGCATCGAAATACGACGTGAAGGTGATGCATTGCCGCCGCCCGAGTGGACTGCCGATTCGGTCATTGGGCGCGTACATCACCGCACTGCGGCATTATCATCGCCGAAAGGTCGGCAAGCTGACGAGCAACGATCCGCTGGCGGAAGATTGGCAACCCGCGTTTGCGATCGTCGAAGACGGCGCGCTGGTCGATCCGAAGGCGCACGTGCACGACTCGGTCGTGCTCAAGGGCGGGGTGGTCGAAAGCGGCGCGGCGCTGGTTCGCTCAGTCGTTTGCCCCGCTGGAATCGCGAAACAAAAGTCCACCGTTGTGGATGACTTTGTCTGCAAGCGCGTTTGAGATGACGACGGAAACCCTTCCAGCTTCTGAAGCGCCGGAGAGGCAGCAACTGCCTCAGGCGGCTACTGCGCCCGAGCTGCACGCGAGGGGTCGAAGCAGGTGGAAGAAGATTCTGCAATCCGATCGGCTGACCGGATGGCACGTGTTTGCCGCCCTGCTGCTCGGCGCTTTCGGCGTCTTCGTCACACGAGCGGCATGGATGGAAATCTATGCCTGGGCGAAACACGATGAAGAATACAGCCACATCTTCATCGTCCTGCCAGTTTCGCTTTGGATGATCTGGGTCCGGCGGATGCGGTTCCGGCACTGCCGGCCGAGCGGAACGATCATCGGCCCGCTGATCATCGCGGCCGGATGGCTCATCAGCAGCTATGGTTTCAACCACGGTGTGCAGACGTTCTGGCTGGGCGGGTCGGTGATGATCGTGCTCGGATGCATGCTCGCCGTGTTGGGAAAGAATGTGCTGTTCCGATTCTTCCCCGCGATCGCGGTGCTCGTTTTCCTTGTGCCGGTGCCGGGACAATTCCGGCAGGACATCGCGGTGCCGTTGCAATCGTGGACGGCGCAGATCGCTCAAAACCTGCTCGACATGATGGGCGTGCAGACGCAGGTTTCGGGAAACGTGCTGAGTATCAACGGAGTGCCGGTCACGATCGCGGAAGCCTGCAACGGCATGCGGATGGTGTTTCCGCTGATTTTGATCTCGTATGCGTTCTGTTTCGGTCTGCCGCTGAAGAACTCGGCCCGCATCCTGGTGCTGATTTTGAGCCCGCTTGCGGCAATCGCGTGCAACGTAATTCGAACGCTGCCCACGATCTGGTTGTATGGTAATAAGCCAAGAGCGATCGCGAACACGTTCCACACCTACAGCGGGTGGATCATGTTGCCGATCGCATTTCTGCTGCTGCTCGGTGTGATCAAATTGCTGACGTGGGCGATGCTGCCGGTAAAGCGGTACACGCTCGCATCTCAGTGATGTAATGCGGACCACGGATCGATTCGCATTCGTGGACGTTTTTTCGTTTTTTGACGAAGATGAACAGTCGAACCCGCAATATCGGTCTTGCCCTTGCCGCACCGCTCATGTCGCTGGCGATGCTCGCGGGTATCGTCGCGGAAAATCGGACGTATCTGAAGGCCGAGCAGTTCGAGCCGTATCACCAGGTCGTCAAAGAGGCGATCGAGTCGATTCCGTATGGAATCGGTTCGTGGATCGGCAAGGACGAGCCGGTGCCGGAAGCGGCTATGGCGCTGCTCAAGCAACCGGTGATCATCTCGCGGCGGTATGTCGATACCTCGCCGCGCGGGATGCAGGAGCCGAATCGCACCGCGAGCCTGTTGTTCGTGCAATGTAAGCAGTCGGCCGACATGGTCGGCCACTACCCGCCGAATTGTTATCGGACACACGGCAATGAAATGGTCGCAGCAATAGAACGCGACTGGATGGTCGATGATATGAAGATCACCGGTATGGAATACCGGTTTGAACGGCGGGTTGAGGGACAAAAACTTTATAAGACCGTGTACAATTTCCTGTTGGTTCCCGGCAAAGGCATCAAACGCGACATGGAGGGCGTGAAGGCTTCTGCCGAAGATTATCAACAACGATATTACGGCGCGGCGCAGGTGCAGGTGGTCTTTAACTCGATCGACGGCGACGGGCTGTCGACCAAAGACCGCGATGAGATCTTCCAGACGCTCATCAGCAAAGCCCTGCCCGCGATCAAAGCCGTCTTAGATACAAGCCCGGTGAGCAGGACGTTGGGGCGGAAGCAACTTGCTTCGCGCTCTTAAGAATTGTGGAGGGCTCTTATGAGCCGCGATATGACGCTTTCGACACGAGCAGGACTTCCGGTTGCACCGGACGACATGTGGGCCGGCGGCGCAACGACGACGCTGGCAATGCCCGGGATGCAAACGGCGCAGCCGCAGCAACAACCGTTGCGCCGGCTGCATCGACTGCTGCGCGGTCGGTACTGGATCGCAATCGTCCTCGGTTTGATTGGCGCGCTTGCGGGCGGGTTCTTTGGCTTCACGAGCCAGGTCCCGGTGTATGAAGCGGACGGCGTGCTCTACATCGAGCCGACGATCGCCAACACGATGATGGCCGACAAAGCCATCCCCTTCTACCAGCAGTTCATCAAGAGCCAGGCGGCGATGATTCAAACGCCGCGCGTGGCTTCCGAAGCGATCAAGCGTAAGGAATGGAAAGACGCCGGCGGAAAAGGCGGCGGCCCCGATGCCGTCGCGGCGTTCCTCAGCTCGCTTTCGGCAACGTATCTCAAAGACAGCTCGCTCGTGACGGTTTCGTTCCAGAGCCCCGATCCAAAGCTCGCGGCGGCGGGTGTGAATTCCGCAATCAGCGCTTACATCGATCTGCAGAAGGACATGAACGACGCGGACAAGAAAACCCGCCTCGACAGCCTCAATAAGCAATATCAGGATTGCCAGAACCAGCAGCGCGCATGCACGGACAATATTCGGGAACTCGCGGCGAAATACGGCACCGACGACCTCACCAACATTCATAACAGCCAGCAACTGGAAGCGATTCGCCTCGAGGGCGAACTGGCGAAGCTGAAGTACCAGCGCCAAGCGGTCGAGGCCGCGATCAGCGGTGCAAACGGCGCCAGCACGACGCAGCCGACCATCTCGCTCGAAGACCTCGCGAAGTTCGACCCGCAAGTCGCGGACTTGATGAAGCTCCAATTGCAGGAGAACGCCAAGCTCAATGAGCTCATGACGGTCTACGGCTATGGACCCAGCGCAAAGCAAGTGGTGCAGCAGCGGGCGGAACTCGATCTGACCACGAAGTCGCTCGAGCTCGCGGCGGAGGCAGCCCGTCAGAAGTACAAGGCCGTCGTTGTCAATCTGAGCGGCGAGGGAGACATGGTCGCGACCGCGAAGACGCTGGAAAGCTTCAAGCAGCGCGAAGCGTATTTCCAGAGCCAGTACGACATCGTTCATAAGAACGCCATGGAGATGGGCCAGACGCAGCAAGAGATCAACAAGTACCGCGACCAAATTGCGAAGCTCAAGGAGGACATGGACTCCCTGGACAGCAAGATCAAGAGCCTCGAATGGCAGCGCGCGACCAACGGCAACATCAAGCCGCAGTTTGGCAATGAGCCGATGGCGCCCACGATCGACAAGCGGAAGCAGTTCGCCGCGGTTGGATTTGCCGGCGGCGGGTTTATCCCGATCGCTCTGATGCTCCTGATCGGCCTGCTCGACAGCCGTTATCGCTACAGCGACGACGCCGGCGGCGGCAACAGCATGAGCGGCCTCACGCTGCTCGGCATTCTGCCGAACCTTCCGGATCGCTTGAGCGATCCGACCCAAGCTTCGATCGCCGCGCACTGCGTGCACCAGATCCGCACGATGCTGCAGATCAACGGCCAGGACGACCGTCGTGCGTTCTGCGTCACCAGCGCCGCCTCCGGCGATGGCAAGACGTCGCTCACGCTCGCGCTCGGCCTGTCGTTCGCGGCGAGCGGTTCGCGCACGCTGCTGATCGATGCCGATCTCGTCGGCGCGGGTCTGACCGCCCGACTGAACATGAACGGCCCCGAGGGCATCCTCGAAGCCATGACCAATCGCGATCTGCTGCCGTACGTTCGCAGCACCGACATCTCGGATCTGTCGATCCTGCCGGTGGGACTCGCGCAGCTGCATCACGCGGGCATCTTCTCCCCCGCCGCCGTGCGCCGGCTGGTCAATGAAGCGAAGAAACATTACGAGGTCGTGCTGATCGACACCGGACCGATCCTGGGCAGCATTGAAGCGACGCCGGTGTGCGCGTCGGCCGACGGTGTGATTCTCACCGTGGCGCGCGGGCAACAGCGTCCGCTCGTCGAGAAGGCGCTGGAGCACCTCAAGGGCATCGGCGCTCCGGTCGCGGGCGTGGTGTTCAACCGGGCGCAGGCGAAGGACTTCGAGCAGTCGATCAGCGGAATCTCAATGCGATCGGCGAGCCGAAGCGCCAGCAACGGTCACGGCCACAACCGCGAAGGCGGGCAGTTCGGGCCAATCGCCCGGGCGGTCGCTTCTTCGGTGAAGCCCACCGACGGCGCGGACAAGAATTAAGCAAACGCGAAGTTTGTAATTCGAATTGCTCCCGCGGCCGGTTGCGAAAGCCACCGGCCGCGTGTGTTGTGAAAATGCAGGCGCGGCGAAGGCGTCCCTGTAGGGTCCGCTTCAGCGGACCGGTTATTCGACCGTAAAATAAGTAACCGGTCCGCTGAAGCGGACCCTACCAAGATCGCGCGAAACTCTTCGCCATCGCTTGCATGGAAGATTGAATCTCTGACAATCGCTCTATGGTCAGCGCCGCACCATCTTCGCCGCGAACGATTTGGGGGTTGGACCCGCTGCAGCTGCACAACCGCTACTGGGCCGCGCACGGTGTGCAGGTTGTCCGCCAGGGCGAGCCTTCGCAGATCGTCAAACACGCCGAACTGTTCCTGCTCACCGATCCGCGATCGCTTCCGGTCTTCAAGCTCGCGCCGATCATGGAAGTGCTCAACTGGATCGAGCCGCAGGTGCTGTTCATCCGCCTACACGACACGCGCGAGCGCGGCTACCGTGAAAAGGTCATCACCGATCACACCGATCGCTTCGTGAAATTCGAGCGGCACTACGAAACGCCCGGACGCCTCGCGCGCGTCGCGCTCACGCCCGAGCGCGAAGTGGCGCAGCTCTGGCAAAGCTCGCGCGATCCCCAAAACGCCTGGCAGCGCCTGCGGCGTTTCACCCCGCGGCGCGATCGCTACACGATTCGCCCGGCCGTGGACGGACAGGTCTACGACCGCACACTCGATCGCGATATTGCCGAATTCCTGCACGATCTGATCCGCGACTGGCATCGGCCGGACGCGACGATCGATCGCGCTCGCCGATCCTTCGCGCAGGTGTGGAAAGACCCCGCCGCGCGCATCGATCCGGAAGCGAAACTGATTGGCCCGGTCTGGGTCGGCGCCGGGCGCAGCCTGAATCCCGGCACCACCGTGATCGGCCCCGCCGTCGTGTGGGACGATCCGGAGAAGCGCCCGCAGACGGAAGAGATCGAGTGGCTCGGCATCGAGCCGACCGCTCCGCCGGACGATCCGACGCCGCGCGAAATCACGCCCGTCGGCCGCGCCACCAAACGCCTCTTCGACATGGTCTTCGCGCTCGTCGCAATCCTCTGCACGCTGCCGTTCTATCCGTTCATCATGCTCGCGATCTGGCTGGAAGACGGCCGGCCGTTCTTCTTCGGCCACGAGCGCGAAACCGTCGGCGGACGCGAATTCAAATGCTGGAAGTTCCGCTCCATGCGCAAAGACGCGGAGAAGATCAAAGAGCAGCTCCGTCAGCTCAACCAGGCGGACGGCCCGCAGTTCTGGATGGAAAACGATCCGCGGCTCACGCGCGTCGGGCGTTTCCTCCGCCGCTACAACCTCGACGAATTCCCGCAGTTCTTCAATGTGCTCGCGGGGCACATGTCGATCGTCGGCCCACGGCCCAGCCCCTATCGCGAAAATCAATTTTGCCCCGGCTGGCGCGAAGCGCGCCTCAGCGTGCGCCCCGGCATCACCGGCTTATGGCAGGTGCGCCGCACGCGCCGCGCGGGCAACGACTTTCAGGAATGGATTCGATATGACCTCGAGTATGTCGAGAACGCCAGCTGGCTCCTCGACATCAAGATCATCTGGCGAACCATCACCACGATGATCCACAAAGGTACGCGCACATGAACATTCGGCCGAAGACCATCCGCAGGCTCCTCATTATTTTTCTGGTCTGCGTTGCGCTGGTTGCCGGCGGCGCCGTCATCGTCAACCACAACAATCGGGTCAAAGAGCAGGCGATCACCACCGCGGGCGCTGAGGGCATGAAGGCCTTCAAAGAAGGCGATTACGCCACCGCCCTCAACAAGCTCGGCGTTTACGTTGCGAAGCACAAGGACGACGCCGATGCCCTTTACGCGTATGCAATTTCACGCGCTCACGTCGAACAAATCAGCGGGCGCCACATCAGCGAAGCGATCATGCTGCTCGACCAGTATCGCGCGCTGAAGCCCAACAACCCCGAGGCCAATCACGAGCTGCTCGATCTCTACGCCCAGGCCGATCGCCGCATCGAAGCGACGCGCCTCGCTGATGAGATCCTGGCGCAGGACCCGAAAGATCAGAAAGCGCTGACGGCCAAGGCCCGCGCCCTCATGCGCGGCGGAGACTACGACGCCGCCATGAAAGTCGCGCAGACGCTCAACGACGTCGCGCCGCTGAATCTCGACGGCCAGCTCCTCACGCTCGAACTGCTCACGCTGCGCAAGACCCCGGCCGCCGATGTGCTCAAGCGGCAGCAGGAAATGCAGGTCGCGCACCCGAACGATCCGCGGTTCGAGCTGCTGCTCGGCGTCGCGTACGAATACGCTTCCGATCGCGACAACGCGATGAAGTGGTTTCGCACGGCTGCGACGCGCACGCCGCCCGATGCCGATTTTGTCCGCGCCTTGGCGCGTTACTTCGAAGCGCTCGGCCGATTCGACGAATCCGAGGCGCTGCTCGAAAAGGCCGCCAAGCAAAGCCCCGACCCGCAAATTCGCCGCGTCCTCGTCCAGCGCCTCTGGCAAAACAACAACTTCAAGGGCGCGCTGCAGTGGCTCGATCATCTCGATCTGAAAACATCCGACAGCGATCTGCTCGCCTTCCGCGCGCTCTGTCTCTATGCCACCGATTCGCGCGAAGAAGCGAGCCAGATTGTGGCGGCGCTCAAGCAGCGCGTGGGCGACAACAGCGCGCTCGCGTGGGGAAGCGGCCTGGCGACGCATTTTGACTCGCCGCCCGACACCGACAAGCGCACGCTGATCAGCAAGTATCAAAGCGCCCTCAATCGCGATCGCGACAACGCAGTCATTCGCGCGTGGGTGGGCGACGCGTATTCGGCGCTCGGTGAAACCGAGCTGGCGATCCAGGAGTGGCGTGCGGCCGCAGATCTGGCGCCGAGCTGGGCCACGCCGCGCGTGCTGTGGTCGCGCTCGCTGCTGGCGACCGATCGGACCAAAGACGCGCTCGACGTCGCGGCCGTCGCGTTCAAGCGCAGCCCGAACTTTCTCCCCGCCGACGTCGCGCTCGCGATGGCGTGGTTCAAGTTCCTCGAAGAGTCACCCAACGCCGCCGACACGCAAAAATTGATGGAACTGGTGACGGCGAGTCAGAACCGCCGGCCGGGCGAGGTGGAAACACTTCCGATCTACATTACGCTGCTCGCGCGCAGCGGGCAGAAGAATCAGGCGATCGCGCTGGTGCGAAAAGTCTTGCTTCCCGAAAACAAGCCGTCGGTCGATGCATTGATGCGCCTCGCGTCGGTCTCGCAGACCGAACATCTCGGCCTGGAACAGGAAATCCTCGACCGCGCAAAGATGATCGAACCGCGCACTCCCCGTAGCGCGCTCATGCAGGCCGCCGCGATGGCCAAGTCCGGCAAGCCGGAAGATGGCCTGGCGTTTCTTGAAAAATCGGCTGTCACAACCGGGGATGAAGCCGTTCAGTGGAAGCTCGCGATCGCGCAGTATCGCGAATCGACGAAGGATCCGCAGGCCAAGGCGACCTGGATCGAGCTCGGCGACGAATATCCCAACAACGTCGCGGTGCAGAACGCGATCCTCAATGTCGGACTGAGCTCGCGCAGCGATCGCGATTTCACGGCGCGCACCATCGAGCGCGTCAAAGCACTGACCGGCGAAGAAGGTCACCTCTGGCGGCAGGAGCGCGCACGCTGGCTGCTCGCGAGCCCGAACAAAGATCGTGATTCGGCCGAGGCCGTCGCGATCCTCACCGATCTCGTGCGTGCGTACCCGAGCCGCATGGAGTGGCGTCTGTTGCTCGTGCAAGGTCTGGAGAACATCAATCAGCCGGACAGCGCGATCGAGCATCTCAAGCAGGCGGTCACGACCGATCCGAACACGCCCGGTCCGATCCTCGAGCTGGTGCGATTGCTGCAGATGCGCAATCGATTGAGCGAAGCCAAGCCGTACATCGAACAGCTTTCGAAGATGAACGGGCTCACCGCGGATCAGCATCGGCAGCTGGCGTCGCAGATGGTTCGCCAAGGCGACACGGCTTCGGCCGCGGACATGCTCAAGGGCGCGGATCTGGCGAACGATCCCAATGCGACATTAATGCTCGCGGAGCTTTCGCGTCGTCGTGGCGACAATGCTCAGGCCGAAGCGATGTACAACAAGCTGATGTCCGCCGATGCGCCGTCGCTCGATGCGATCACCGCGGCCGCGGATTTCTACGCCTCGCAGCAGCATCTCGACCAGGCGAACGCGACGCTGGCGAAATTGCAGGACAAGCGGTTCACAACACTTCAGCGAGAGTTGGCACTGGCGGCGTATGAAGAGCGCTACGCGGGCCCGCAGGTCGCGCGTCAGCGTCTCGTCGCGCTGACGCAGACGCTGCCAGCCGATCCGGAGGCCTGGCGCACGCTCATCGCCTACGACATGCGGCAGGACGACTTCAAATCCGCCGCCGCTGACGGTGACGCCGCCGCAGATAAAATGCCGGGCAACAGCTCGATCATCGGCCTTCGCACCGAAGCCGCCGCGCGAATGAAAGCCGCGCAGCAACCGCCGGATTATCAACCGCTGATCGATTTCCTTTCGCGCGATCCACAGCGCGGCGCGGAACGAACGCTGTACGAAATCCTCCGCGACGGTCGCGCGCCGGACGCAAAAACCGAAGCGCTCATTGCGCGCCTTGAAAAGGCGACGCAGGATTACCCGCGCAGCCTTCCGCTTTATGCCCTGCTCGTTGAGAAATATTTCGCCGCGGGCAAAACCGCTGACGCGACCAAAGTCGCCGAGCGCGCGATGGCCCAGATGCCGACCGATCCCGAGGCAGCGCATCTCGCGGTCTCGGCGCAGCAGCTGGCCGGCAGCGCGATCGACGTGAAACGCACTGCCGACATCTGGAAGCAGCGCTCGCTCGATCATCCGCTGCCCGCGGACGTCGCCATCGCCGAAGCGCTCATCTCGCTGAAGCAGCCGGCCGACGCGTACGATCAGGTCAAGCCGTATCTGGCCGGCGCCGTCGCCAGCCCGAATCATTTCGCCAGCGTCCTTTCCGTCGCGGCCCGTGCGCTCATCCTGCAAAACAAGACCGACGACGCGCAGGCGCTGCTCGATCCGCTGCTCGCCAAATCCGCCGGCGCGCGAACCGTCTGGATCAAACTCGCCGGCAGCGCGATCCCGGATGAAAACGTCGCCGCGAGATGGCTCAACAAGGTCGAGCCGCTCGTGCCATCCGATGCGATGCAGGAACAAACCGCGCTCGTCATGGCGTGGACGACGATCGGCCAGCGGACCGGCTCCAAGTCCGCTTATGAGTCGGCCCAGACGCTGCTGAAAAAGATGTCGGATCGCCCGGATCCGACCGGCGACCTGGCGTTCATGCTTGCGTCGATCAACGAGCAGATGGGCGAAAGCGCCGCCGCCGAAGCTGGCTATCGCCAGGTCCTCGCGGAGCATCCGAACCATTCATCCGCGCAAAATGATCTCGCGTATTTCCTGCTCGTTCACAACAAAAACCTGCAGGAAGCGGAGTCGTTGGTGAAGAAAGCGCTCGCAACGGAGCCAAAGAACCCGTCGTACTACGACACGCTGGCCCGGATCCAGGCCAAGCAAGGCGACGTGAAGAGCGCGCTGAGCACGTTCGACCAGGCGCTGGAGCTCGATCCAAACAGCATCGAGGCATTAATCGGCAAAGCGTCGACCCTCCAAGCGAACGGCAAAAAGGACGAAGCAACTCGCCTGCTTGCCCGGATTGACTCACTTACCAGCCAATCCGCGATTTTGCCAAAAACCGTGCGGAGCGAGCTCCAATCACTTCGCGAAAGCCTCAGCCGAAACGACTGATGGGCCTCCCACAGTCGGGGTGCGAGTCTGCTAACGAACGTAATCTGCGCTACTTACGATATAGCATATATTTACTAGATCCAACCTGTCGCTCAGGCTTTTCAGAATTGCTGGTTTTTAAATCCTAGAAGCCGTTGGCACCTCGGTTGCTCGCTTCCAATCGTTTGGGTGACCTCGTTTCGTCGCGGCTGATGTGATGGAGCATGTCGCAGCCGCCCATGTGGTGAGAGTTCGAGGGGGCATCAGAGGACCACGTCCGCAGCTTTGAAGAAGGCCAACTGGCGTGCAGCACCTGGGATCAAGGAGGCGATGATGTTCTGTCGCTCGATTCATCGACGCCTGAGCGTTGTTTTGTTACTCGTGTTTTTGATGTGTTGGACAATCAGCAGCTCCGCCGCGAACACGAAAAGTGATGTGAGCACGAACGATCCCGCCGTGCAGACGATCTCGTCGAGCGCGAGCATCGACGTTCGGCCGATGGTATTCGACCCCGTCCTCTCCCGCGGCGCGACTCCCACCTCCACGACGGCGCTCTCCAGCAACGCCAACGATAAACAACCGCCAACGATCATTCCGCTTCCCCCCGCGGCGTGGACCGGCATGGCGGGCCTCATCAGCCTTGGCCTCATCCGCGGACGACACAAGCTCCGTCGGTTTCTTTCGTAAAGGTGATCGCGCAATTCATGCGCCCGGGGAGCTACTCGCGCGCTCACAAGCGTTCGCATCACAAATTCACACTGAATGGCATAGGCGGCGAGCGAGCGATATACTCGCCTCATCGCATCCGCTGCAATTGCTCTAAGTGAGTCGTTGCGCGGCGACGAGCACCAATCGTTCGTGCGGGGTAATCATGAACGGCGGCTCAAACTGCGTGAACAATTTCGGCGCCCTGCTGCGCGCGGCGCAAACTGCGCAACCCAGTTTGCAATCCACCCTCGATCAAAAACGGCAACTCGTCGCTGACCTGTGCCGAATGCTTGGACAGCAGCAGGTACAACCGACGGCAACTCCAGCTTCCTCCACCGCCACTGAATCACTTTCGCCGCGCCTGTCGCAAACGCTCGACGCGCTGCTCGCGGGCGAAAGCGAAAAACAAATCGCCCGCAAACTCTCGATCAGCCAGAACACCGTGCACGTCTACGTCAAAGCGCTCTACAAAGGCTTCGGCGTTTCCAGTCGTGGCGAACTGCTCGCGCGATTCATTCCAAGACCGTGACGGCCCGATTCGCATGCCGAGAATGCGATCTCGTAGGGTCCGCTTCAGCGGACCGGTTATTCCTCCGCCGAGCACAACGAGTAACCGGTCCGCTGAAGCGGACCCTACACATGCTCGCGCAATTCGGCGGAATCCACATCACGATCCGATCCGCACGTTCTGCCAAAGGGCAAACGCGAATGTCGCACTGAAGTAGATCCACAGTGCGGTGAAGACGTAATGCATCACCGTGTAAAATCGGTGTCCGCGCCAGATGCGGGAGTCGTACACGAACCACTGAACCAGCAGCCGCACGATCCAGAAGAGGCCCATGCCTGCGAGCAAGGCGCGCGACAAGCGTGATGGCGCCATCAGATCGCCCGGCAGCGCAAGCGTGAGGGCGGCCATCAGCAGAATCATCAGCACGATAAATGCCGCATGCACGACGAAGATCTGCCGATTGAGCAGCGACAATCGCGGCAGCTCCTCCGCCCACGCGAAACGCTTCGGCACGTACAAATTCACCGCCGCGAGCAGAAGCAGCAAAACGCCCGCGACACGAAGCAGTGTGATCGCGATCATGATTCCCTCCGCAGAATGAAGGCCCGAACCAGCGGCGTGAAACGCATTTCGCGCACGAGTTCGAATCCGCCGGCAGCTGCATTGCGCATCCACGCGCGGCGAGGGAAGAAGTGAAACGCACCAGGACCAAACGCGATGAAATTCGCCAGATCGCGCACGTGCTCGACGAGAATGACGCGTCCCCCCGGACAAACCACGCGGCGCAGCTCGCGGAAGAATGCGTCGCGCGCCGCCGGCCGGCGAAGCTCATGCGCCGCGAGCAACAGCAATGCGACGTCCGCTTCACTACTTGGAATCGGCAGGTCATCAAATCGCGCATGCACCGTCCGTGGATCGATCTCCTCTTCATCGCGGGCGCGGGCGATCGACGGCTCGGTCATTTCGATCGGATCGAAGATGTCCAGCGTTGTCCCTTTTGCGCCCGGAAAGAGCCTGCGAAGCGTCTTGCGGCCGACCGAATCCAGCCCCGCGTGAATGTTGATCCACCGCGTCACGGGCTCGCCAATCGCCTCGCGCAACCAAGTCCACTCGAAGAGATTCGAGCGGTCGTACACCCAGTGGGATGCGATGATCGACGCGATCACCCAGAAGAGCCCCAGCGATGCGCCGCTCCAAAGCATGATCTTGACCGCGCGCGGAAGCGCGAGATCCGTCGCGCACGCCGTCATGAAGACGATCGCTCCCGCGAGCGCGTAACGCGGCCAATTCACGCGAATGATGCGGACAACGCCGGAATATCGACCCGTCGAAAGATGAAGTGTGCTCGTAGTCATGGTGAAACCTCCTTCAATGAAAACCGTCGGCCGCGCTCCCAGCGATACGGAATGTCGTGCACATAAAACGCGCTGGCGAGCATGGGACGGGCGCCGCGGAAGGGTTCGCGGTCGAAAAACGTGCAGCGCGAGACCTCCGGGGCGACAAGGGTTGGATTCCAGTTTGGCCGAACGCCCTTGATCACGACGATCGAGTTCGTCTGCGGCTCGTAGTCGAACGTGTATGGAAGCGGCCCCGCGAAGCGCCTCGCGTCGCGGGCGGTTTTGAACGGCGAATGGACCGGCAGAAAGCCTTCGGTTCGCAGATTCGCGCGAACGAACAAATCACCAAAGCCGTCGGGCGTGGTGATGTTGATTTGCAGATCCTTCGCGCTCCTCGCGAAGGACGCAGCGCACAGGTGATAGTGGTAATGCGTGAGCAGGTTGCCGAACGTCACCATTCGGCGGTCGTCGGTGTCGCTGCGCAGGATGAACAATCCGCGGAGCGTTCGGCCTTGCGGCGTGCGGAACTTCGTGAAGATGCGATAGCCGGCGAGTACGAACGATCGCCCGCAGGCGGGCGGAAGAAACGCCGGCCTGAGATGATCCGCCTGCACGACGGCGATGGCGAGAAAACCGAAATCGCCGAAGCAATCGAGCGATAACCCCGGCGGGAGCAGCGGCTCGAGCGTTTCTCGCGGCAGCGCGTACGTCAGCACGAGGCAATCGCGAAGCGTTGCTTCCATCGGCACGGGATGTCGTTTCAGCGTGTAGAGCATGTGTCACCTCTCGTGATCGCGGCGATCCATGCCAGAGAAAGAAACGCGATGTTCACGGGGATCAGTGCAACCGGCGACAGAAGGTGCGAGCGCGCCCAGATGAGCTCGACGATGTTCATCGGGATAAGCGCCGCGGTCTGAATTGCGGCGCATGCACGAGGAGCTCGGCCGCTGACGATCCAAAGCGCGATCATCACTTCGCCGCCGCCGATGATGGCGAGCGCGATCGGCGCGGTGGTGTCGTCGAAGATCGGAACAGACCGCACAATTTCCAGATGCCGCGGGCTTGCGTGCAGCAGCTTGTTGACGAGCCCGTGATAGAGCCACACCGCCGCGACGATCGCGCGGAGTATTTGCCCGAGTCGATCATGCGAACGAACCTGAGTATCGAGCGCGATAGTCATGACTGCTCACATCGCCGCATGAATGGCGGCGTATCCGAAGGTCAACGCGAGGAAGGCGAAGATCACGGTCAGCGCGTGATAGCCGAGCTTCAGCACGAGGTTCGTGAGATACGGCTTCGGATCGAAGAGCGCAAACTGCAGCACCAGCCGCGCGCCCCAGAAGATGGCGATGAACGCGCACAGCGATCGCGCGAGCAGCGCACCCGTCGCGAGAGCGTTTGCATTGATCACCGACAGCGCCGCAAGGGCAACGATGGTGATCACGATGAAAACGCCGTGCACCCACACCAAGTGACGCGTCATCGGGGAGAGCTTGCGCAGCTCGTCGCGCCAGTTCAGGACGCAGGGGACAAGAGAACTGGCGATGAGGATGCCGAATTGGAGGATGCCGGCGAGTTGGATCATGCGTGCGAGGGGGTTCATGGCAGCTCCTTTCCGAGCGCGTGGATCGCGCTCAACATGGGAAGAATCACGTTGTGAATGAACGGCGGATGGAAGAGCAGCGACACCGGCGCGACCAGCACGACCACCGCGAAGAGGCGCCGGCGATTCCGTGAGAAGCGCATTTTTCGTTCGACGAGGATCGCGATGCCTTGGATGAGGAAATAGAGCGTCGGTCGGCCGAAGCCGGCGCCAGTCGGGACGGAGATCGCGAGGTCGTGGATCAGGCCAGAGAAGAGAAACGTCGCGAGCGTGGCGAGCGTCACGCTGAACCGGCGCAGCGGGCGGAAGATGGTATCGAACGCGAAGGTGGTGAACGGCCGATTCCATCGGCTCCAGAAATCGGAAAGAGAGACGAATGAGAGCGGCTTGTTCATCACGAGCGGCGCATCGACGCCTGCGCGCCGCCAGGCGATCGCGAGCAACTCCAACAGCCCGAAATGGAGCATGAGGACGACGCCGATCATGCCGACCCAACCGACGAGCAGTGGATGACTGGTCGGAACAAGGCGCGTGCTTGCGAACAGCGAGATCGCGCCGATCAAGACATGTCCGATCGCCCGGATGGCTGATGATTTCTCTGTTGGCGAACCGAAGAGGAACCGTTTCGCATCCAGCGTGGCGCAAGCCAAGAAGTAAGCGAAAGACCCCCCTGTCGTCGCCTGCGCTCGCAGCGGCCACCACGTCCACAGTTTCAGCGAGGCGAAGATTGCGCCGGCGATCATCCACATGGCGACCCACGGCGCGACAAGCGGCCGAATCGCGCAGATGGTGACGAGTAGTGCCAATGGGATCAGCCAGCGGAGCGATGCGAATCGATCGCGGCGATTCACACTGCAGGAGGCGGGCAGACGTGAGCGATTGCGAGCGAAGCGCGCGTACGCGTGATCAAGAATCAATCGGACACCCGGCGCAGCGGCGATCCACGCGAATGGACGAATCCAGCACAGGCTTCGACCGAGATGGAGAAATGCATCGACCCCGCCAAGGATGCGACCGTCGGCGAGTCGCAGCTTCATTTCACGGCGAAGTTCATCGGGCGAGAGATGCGTGAGCCTCGTGGCGCACGGATCCTGGAGCGGCAGGAACACGTATCCGCGCTGGCCGAGGAAGCGATCGAGCCGATGCGCTCCGGTCGTGCAAGGCCCGCAGGTGGCGTCGAAGAAGATCACGCCTTGCGCTTCGCTGATCGTTTTATCTGTTATTTCTGTCATAACAGAAATCCGTTTCGAAATAAAAATCGAATCAGATCAGGCCGAGCATTTTCAGCACCTTGTCGCCCATCTTCACCAGCCGCACGACTGCGGGCGTCGGGATCCGCCGAGTCTTTTCGTACCACTGGGTCATCAGCTCGAAAAAACTCAGCATATCGTTCAACCTCGCTTTGACGTAGGCGTCCTTGTCGCCGCTCTTGTCCATCTCCGCGACGCATTCTCGCAGCAGATTGAGCGTCGGATCCGTTTCGCGGCGCTTGCGCTCATCGAGCACGATGCGGAACATCTCCCACACATCCTTCATCGACTCGAAATGATCGCGACGATCGCCCATCACGTGCGCCATGCGAACGATCTGCCACTGCTGCAATTCCTTGAGGCTGTTGCTGACATTCGAGCGCGCCACGCCGAGCGTTTCGGCGATCTCCTCCGCATGCAGCGGCCGCGGGGAAAGATAGAGCAGCGCGTGGATCTGCGCGACGGTGCGGTTGATCCCCCAGCGCGTTCCCATCTCGCCCCAGTGGAGGATGAACTTCTGAGTGACCGGTGAGAGATCCATAGTTGATTCCGTTATTTCTGTCTTAACAGAACATACTGTATCGGCGGAGGCCAGTCAAGTGAAAATTCTCATGAATCGTAAGTCAGGCATTCCGCGATCTTGTAGGGTCCGCTTTAGCGGACCGGTTATTTCTGCCTCTCCAAAAAACGAACAACCGGTCCGCTGAAGCGGACCCTACTTGACGGTAAGACGACCGATTTAGGACCGCGACATGCACGAGTTGCGTTCTTTCGCGTCACCCGTACTCTCATGTTCGACATGAGTGATCTGACGATCGAGCCATTTGCGAAACCTTTTTCGGCCACGCTCGCCCCGCCGGGGTCGAAGAGCTTGACCAATCGCGCGCTCGTCCTGGCGGCGCTGGCGGATGGGGTCTGCGAGCTGACGAACGTTCTCTTCGCTGACGACACGCGCGCGATGCTCGACGGCCTTTCGAAGCTTGGATTCCAACTCGAAATTGATGAGTCAAAGGCGACAGTTCGGGTGCGTGGTCGCGGCGGAGAAATTCCTAACGCCTCCGCGGACCTGTATTGCAAGAATTCCGGCACGACGATTCGATTTCTCACCGCACTCTGCGCCCTCGGCCAAGGGGATTACACGCTCGACGGCAACGAGCGCATGCGCCAGCGGCCGATCGAGTCGCTCATCAAAATGCTCCGCCAGCTCGGCGCTCGCGCAACCTATCGCGGGAGTGAGGGCTATCCGCCCGTCGCGATTCACGCGGATCGTCTGCCCGGCGGAGTGATGAGCTACGGCAGCGAAGTCTCAAGTCAGTATCTCTCCGCTATCCTGCAAGTCGCGCCGCACGCGCGGCACGAGGTGCGGGTCGATCTCATCGGTCAGCAAACCAGCTGGCCGTACGTCGCGATGACGATGCAGCTGATGGATCATTTCGGCGTCACACCAGAACTCATTCGCGATCCGGAAACGCACGAGCCGAAACAGATCATCATCCCGCAGCACAACTATCACGCGACGAGCTATGCGGTCGAACCCGACGCGAGCAACGCGAGCTACTTCTTAGCCGCGGCGGCGATTCGGCCCGGCGCGAAGGTCATGATCGAAGGCCTTGGCAAGCGCAGCCTGCAAGGCGACGTTGGTTTCGCGGATGTGCTGCATCAGATGGGGGCGGACATCGTCTTCGGCAAGGACTTCATCACGGTCACGGGCACGGATGAGCTGAACGGCATCGACATCGATCTGCTCGCGATGCCCGACACCGCCCAGACGCTCGCGGTTGTCGCCCTCTTCGCAAAAGGCGAGACGGCCATCCGTGGTCTACATAGTTTGCGGGTGAAGGAAACCGATCGCGTGGCTGCACTATCGAACGAGCTGAAAAAGCTCGGCGCGCAGGTCGAAATCCACGGCGACGATCTCGTGATTCATCCGCCGGCGAAGATCACGCCGGCATCGATCGCGACGTATGACGATCACCGCATGGCGATGAGCTTCGCCATCGCGGGGACTCGCGCCGCGGGCGTGACGATCAACGACATCGAGTGCACCAACAAGACCTATCCGAATTTCTTTCTGGATCTCGAAAGACTGAGAGCTCCGTAATCTTGTAGGGTCCGCTTCAGCGGACCGGTTATTGGTCCGTTCGAAAAAGCAAATAACCGGTCCGCTGAAGCGGACCCTACAATTTAACATGCGACCGCTCCACATTCTTCTCGTCCGTCACGGGCAAACCGATTCCAATCTCAACGGCGTCCTGCAGGGGCACAGTCCGACCCCGCTGAATGAGCTTGGCCGCATGCAGGCGAAGCAGGTCGCTCGGCGATTAAAGACGTGGGATTCGAAGATCGATGTGCTGGTGAGTTCCGATCTGAAGCGCGCGGCGCAGACGGCGGAGTTCATTTCCAGCACGCTGCAGCTTCCGATTCATTTCGATCCGCGCTGGCGCGAATTGAGCTTTGGTGAACTCGAGGGGCGCGCGGTTGGTGAAAAAGAGATCTGGCGCAATGCCGGCGGGGAGGTCGAAGCGCCCGGCGGGGAGAAGGCCATCGATTTTCAGGCGAGGATTGTCGCCGCAATCACGTCGCTGGGAGATCAGTTCCCACAGGCAAGCACGATTTGCATCGTCACGCACGGCGGACCGTGTCGCCTCGTCCCGCGATTGCTTAACGCGGGCGTTTTGCCTCGCACGGTCGATCAAGTCGATCTCGATGTGCCATCGATCATCAACTGCTCGATCATGCATCTGACGCAGGATGACGAAGGCTGGCGGGTGATGTGCGTGAACGAGGCGCGGCACCTCGACATGAGCACGGCGAAGGATGAGTGGTGATCTTGTTCGCAACGCGTAGAAACGGTCATCCTGAGGGAAGCGAAGGATCTCGGGATGCGAAGGCGTGTTCGATATCGAGATCCTTCGCTTCGCTCAGGATGACATATTCGGACTCGATAGTGATTTAGATATTGGGCCGTCATCTCGGCCGGTAGACAATCAAATCCTGCACGCGGATTTCGGTGCCTTTGGATTCTCCGTACGGTTCGCCTTTTACGACGAGTTTGAGGGTGTGGTGGGCGTTTGTCAGGCCGAATTTCCACCATACGGCGTCGTTGAATTTTCGCTTGTCGTCGTCCGGCCAGACATCGACGGTGCGGTCGAACTGGCCGTCGAGGTAGACGTCCGCCTGTCCGCCGTTGCCGACGTACGAGCCGACGATCACGGCCCCGGCGCCATCGAACTCGATCTCGGCGGACATGCCTTTCTTCTCGCCGACGCGCTCGATGCCTTCGTGCTTATTGACGTCGCGTTTCCAGTCGCCGGTGAATTTCCAGCGTGAGTCGTCGGAGATGATGCGCTCGGCCGCCCTTCCCACTTCTGGGAATTCGCGCACGCGGACTGGCTCGAACTTCTGCTGCACCGGAATAATCATCTCGCCGTTTTCGATGCGTCCGCCGGCCTTTTTCACGACCGCCTCCGCGCGCTGCATCGACGTTTCGACGATAGAATCGAAGTCGTAATCGGTGTACGAAAACTTCTGATGCTCGATCGCGGGGATGCCGTCCGTGAACTGTTTCGGGATCGCATTGAAGCCGTGCATCATGCCCCACACCCCGCCGACGGTGCACGGGTTGCAATCGGAATCCTGCCCACAGCGCATGGCGAGCTCGACGGTCTTCGCGAAATCATTTTGGCCGTAGAGCAGGCCGAGCGTGAGATACGCGCCGTTGAGCCGAGCGTCGATGTCGAGCGGCCGAAGCGCACCGTATGGGCAGTTGTCGATCGCATCGTATTTCGCTTGAATCTTCTGCCAGGTCTTCGTCCAATCCGGCTCGCTCTTCGACCACTCGAGCACGTCGCGAATGGTTTGGGCATATTCGCTATCAGGAGGTAGGCAACGCAGGCCGGCTTCGACAACTCTGCGCGAGTCGCGCTCGAACGGCGCAGCGGTGTACATTCCGCAGACGTACATGCCGCTGTAGCAACCACTGCCGGCGGACGTGATCTGTCCGACGCGCGCTTCTAGTTCGCTCGATTCTCTCGGCAAGCCCGGGCACATCAGGCCGATGAAATCTGTCGTAATCTGCGTGCCGAGATCCTCCAGATGCGTGCTGTACTTCGGCGTGCCGGTCTCGCTCGCCTTCGCCCCGCGGCGCAGCGCCCGGCGCGCCGCCTGGTTCGCGTGCCACACCATGAACTTCGAATTCTTCAATGATTCGCCGATCTGATTCTGCGTCGCATCGATGCCGTCGCGATCGAATACGACCGCGTAGCTCATCTGCACGTACAGATCGTCCTGCCGCAGGCTTTCGCTGATCATCTCCGGCGACCACTTCGGCACTTCGTTTTCGGGAATCATCTTTTGCAGATAGCGAAATTCCGTTTTCGCGCCCCACGAGACCCCCGCCATCTTCCCCGCCCAGGCGCCTTTGATGTGCTCGCGGAGATCGTCGAGGGAGATGCGACGCTCCTCGGCGCAAGTAGAAAGTGCAAGTAGAGCGACCATCGCCAAGAGGTGAAGTCGTTTCATGGTGCGGATGTTCGAATCGAAGGCGATCGCGTGCAAGGAAAAAGTTGCGCGGCTCAATCGCTGAAGTACCACATCGGCGGAATGATGAAGAGGCAGAAGATCAGGCCCGAGAGGGTCATCATGATGAGCCAGTGAATCGGCAGGTAAAGCCCAAGCGAGCGGGCGCGTTGTGGCGAGCATCCGGTGCCGGCGAGCATGAGAAGCTGCGGCGTGCGCCACATCGAAATGATCAAGGTGCTCATGCAGACGACGGCGGTGAAGACGACCGCATAGAACCGCGGGCCGTGATCGGCGTCGCCGGCGTAGAGCGCGACAATGCAGACGAGGAGCATCGCGTATGGCGAGATCGCGAGCGGCGCGCTGGCGTAATGGTGCAGGGGAGCGAGATCGCGCGGACTGCGATCGAGACCCTGCCAGATGAAGGTCGGCAGATCCGTCGCGAGGGTGAGGAACGTCCAGAGCGCGAAGACCCCGCCGAGATAGCCACAGAGCATGAACGCGTAGGGCTTGGGTTCGACAAGCGGCGAAGGCAGCGCTCCGCCGCGCGCTTCCTGCCAGAGGATCCACGCAATGCCGTACGCTGCGACGAGGCTCGCGGCGATGAGCGTGCGGCGGATCGTGCGGCGGCGAAAGAGTTTTGCATCTTCCTGGCTGATGCGAACCGGCCGGCACAATTCCGCGGCGAACTGTTTTGGCGCTCGGAGGATCATTCGCCACGTCTGTGAATACGCGCGGCGGGTGCCGATGCGCCGCCGATAAAGCCACGGGATGCGCGCGAGCGGCAATGCGGTGTGATCGAAGGGATGACCACACTCTGGACAGCGGTCGCAACTCAAGCCGATGAGGCTGTACGAGCAGTCTTCGCAGAGGACATCGAATTCGTCGGGAACCGGATTCTCCGGACTAGGGGGATCGATCGAAATTGCGTGCGCCATGATCGTACTCATTTAGCCGCGAGGGCTTGCCCCGCGCGAGAGCCAATTCGCTCCGCGACGCCCGCGCGGGGCAAGCCCCGCGGCTAAATAAGACACGGCTCAATTGTGATGGATCCGGACGAGTAATCCGGTGTTTTACTTCGTTGCAGTGTAGGTGAGATCGTCGAGATAGACCTTCACCTGCGATCCGCCGGGATGGGGGGCGATCACTCCGAAATGATCGAGCTGCGCATCAGCGCCCTTTCGCGGCTTGAGGTTTAGCGTGGCGGATTCGTTGTCGAGTTTCACCGTGACGGCGCCGTCGCCGTTGTTGGCTTTCGGGTCGTACTCGATCGACCATTCGCGCGGTTTGCTGTCGGGTGGAAGAAGCGGCGCTTTGTCGAGCTTGCCGATGATGCCCTCGCTCGTCGCGACGAACGGTCCGAAGTAATGGCCGACGCGCGTGGGGCCTTCGACGCGCACGCCGACGAAATCTTTCAATCCGCTCTTCTCGCCCGTCGTCTTGCTGTTGAACCAGCCGAACACCATGCCGGAATCCGGCGAGCCGGAAAGGAACGCGATCTTTCCATGCGCGATCAGCTTCTGGTCGAGCGACAGCGGGCCGATTTTGTCGGCGTACCACGCAATTGGCTGCTCAGTTCGCCAGAAAGTTCCACCGACCTCGCCGGCTTTCGCGCCGCCGGCGTGATTCGTGTCGCTGAAGCCGAAATTCTGCGCGCCGACGGCGTCCGTCGGTTGATACGTCACGCGGTTTTTCTGCGCGTCCCATTTCGGGTCATTCGAAAAATCCTGCGACTTGCCGACGTACTGCAGATCGTCGAAGTGAATCGTAATGTGCCCGCCGGGCTTCATGCCGTTGAGCAGGCCGAAATGATCGAACGTCGTGCCTTGCTGTTTGAAGCCTTCGGGGAGATCGACCGTGAATGTCGTGGTGATCGGAAAACGTTTGCGCGCCTCGGCCATAAAGTTCTCGGGGAGATTCGCTTTCTCAAACTCTTCGGGCTTGGGCGCGTCGCCGTGAATCGTGAACGTAAACTGCCCGCGGCCGTTTGCGCCCGCGGGGTCGTAGTCGAGCTTCCAGGTGTAGCGCGTGCCGTCATTGCGCAGCGGCGTTGGACGATATTTGCCGGGGAGGTATGACGTGACGAACGTTCCGCAGCTTTGATTTTTCGCAGTGATCAATCGGATCGCGAGGCGCGCGCCGGGATTTTCGCCGTCCAGATCCATTCCGAGCGAACTGATCGCCCGCCCGCTCGCGCCAGGTTGATCGCCTTTGAAGAATCCGAAGAACAGCCCCCCGCCGCCCGTGGTTTTCGTGATCGCGAATGTGCCTGACGCGCTCAATTTGTCGTCGAGCGTCTTCGTCTCAATTTTATCCGCGTAGAACGACGGATCGGATGCGCGCGTGACCGTGCCGCCCATTTCACCGGCATCTTTTCCAGCAAGATGCGTTGAGCTGTAGCCGAAATCCTGCGTCACCTGTGCAGCCTTCTTGCCTTCAAGGTGATTGTTCGATCCCTCCCACTTTGGATCGGTGTCGAAATTCTGCGTTCGCTCGGCCGCCTGAACTGCGAGCCCCAACACACAAGCAACAACCAGCGTAAAAGTCGTTTTCACATGTCCTCCTGCTACGCCAAACGCGTCTCGGGCATACAATATTGCCGAATCATGGATGATCGTCTCCAACGACTCTCCGAAAAAGCGAAAGGCTTGCCCAAAGCCCCTGGCGTCTACCTGATGAAAGATGACAAGGGCCGCGTAATTTACGTGGGCAAGTCGGCGTCGCTGCGCGATCGCGTCGGCAGTTATTTTCAACCCGCGACGAAGCTCGAATACAAGAAAGCGCCGCTGCGCGATGTGGTGTGCGACTTTGAAGTGATCCAGACGCACAGCGAAGTCGAAGCGCTGCTCGCGGAAAATCGGCTGATCAAGGACATCCAGCCGAAGTTCAATGCGCGGCTGCTCGATGACAAGACCTTCCCGTATCTGATGGTGACGACGGGCGATGAATTCCCCGGCGTGTACGTCACGCGCGAGCCGCGGACCGAAGGCGTGAAACTGTACGGCCCGTTCACGAGCGTGTGGTCGCTGAAGGAGGCGGTGTCGCATTTGCAGCGCGCCTTCAAGTTCCGCACCTGTCATCTCGAAATTTCGGAGCAGGACGACAGCCGCCGATTTTTTCGACCGTGCCTGCTTTACGCGATCAACCAGTGCACCGCCCCCTGCGCCGCGAAGATTCCGCGCGACACCTATGCCGACGACATCAAGCGGCTGATCCGATTCATCGAAGGCGATCCGAAGAGCACGATCAAAGAGCTCGAGAAGGAGATGAAGAACGCGTCGGAGAACATGCAGTACGAGCGGGCGGCGCGACTGCGCGATGAGATCAAGGCGCTGCAATCGCTCGGCAACCGCGCCGCCAAGGGCGAACAGGAATTCTGGCAACCGGAAGCGTTCGTGACCAATCCCCAGGAAGGGGTGAGCAAGTTGCAGGAGGCGCTCGGACTCGTCGAGCCGCCGCAGATCATCGAAGGGATCGACATCGCGCACCTGCAAGGCGGCGAGATGGTCGGTAGCAAGGTCTGCTTCATCGACGGCGTGCCGTTCAAGGACGGCTATCGCCGGTACAAAATCAAGCACGGCCAGGGGAACAACGACTATCTCTCGATTCAGGAAGTCGTCTCACGGAGATATCGCGAAGCCGGAAGCAACAACGAGCTCTACCCGCACGTGATCCTGATCGACGGCGGACTCGGCCAGCTTCACGCCGCGATGGAAGTCTTCAAAAGCATGGACGTCAAACCGCCGATGGTGATTTCGCTGGCGAAGAAGGAAGAGCTCGTCTATGTGCAGGCGAAAGCGCAACCGATCAAACTTTCGCGCAATCACGCGGGTTTGCGATTATTGCAATACATCAGAGACGAAGCCCACCGCTTCGCGCAGCACTATCACCACATTTTGCGGCGCAAAAGCCAGATCGACGAACAGATCAAGCAAGGCCGACGTCCGCCGCGACGAAAGAAGGCGAAGCCCGTTGTACCGAGCGATACGCTAACGACGCCCGCAGAGATGCCGCTTTCCACGCACGCGACCTTGCCCATTCTTCAACCGCGAAGTGAGCCGGAGCAGCAGACCAGACCCATCGACGCCGACGATCTGACCTAAGCCTGCTGCTCAAACGATTGAAACATTTGCAAAATACGCTTGTGGTTGTTGAACTCTGTGCGCGCACGGAGACCGCTTCCATGGGTGCCATCCAACGAACCGGTTCAGGTCTTGCGGAATTTCTCGAAAGCCGCGTGCTGCTCTCCAGTATGATCTACGCGTCAGACAGCGGCGGCAATCTGCTGACCATCGATGCTTCAACTGGAAAGCTCACGACCGTCGGCCACATGTCCGCCGAAATGCTGGACATCGCACTCAGTCCCGATGGTCAGCTATTTGGGATCGATGGCACGACGCTATACCGGATTGATAAGCAAACCGCGGCCTCTTCCCCAGTCGGCGCGCTCGGCGTTTCCGCGACCGCACTTGGTTTTGCCGACGACGGGACGCTTTACGCCGGTGGAGATGCGCTGTGGACGGTGAATCCATCGACCGGCGCGACAAGCATTTTCAATCCTGGACAGTTCGGCTGGATGGGTGATATCGCATTTGACGACAACGGCACGCTCTTCTTCTCAAGGATAAACGATTATATCGACGCGGTGGATCGCACGAGCGGTGTCCTGACAAACCGTGGTTATATCGGCTACCCGTCTGTCTCCGGGCTGGCATATGATCGCGATGCAGACACGCTCTACGGTGTATCGCAAGCAGTCGGCGGTCCTCCAGAATTGATTCGCGTCGACCGCACGGGGGGCGTCGGACATTTCATTGCCAAGCTCGATACGAACTTTTCCATTGACGGCCTGGCGTCCGCGGCGCCGTTCACGCATGTGACTGCCGGCACCCTTGTTGTCGACGGCACGAGCGGCGGCGACAACTTCTCGCTTTCCCTCAAGAACCATCAGCTCCACGTCACTCGAAACGGTTCGACTGCGATCTTCGGTTCGTCGTCAATCAGGTCTATTCAGATTTTGTGCGGCGACGGCAACGATGTGGTCACGGCTTCGATTGTGACGCCTATGTATGTGCTGGGCGGGTCGGGGAACGACACGATCTCCACCGGCGCCGGCGATGACACGATCACGGGCGGCGGCGGACCGAATGTGCTTTCGGGCAACGATGGCAACGATCGCATTAACGGCTCCAGCAGCGCGGACGTGATATCCGGCGGAAACGGATCCGATCAACTTTATGGGTTTGGCGGCGACGATGCGATCAACGGTGGAGACGGTGCCGACTACATCTACGGCGGCGATGGAAACGACACATTGTTCGGAGGCAATCAGAACGACATTCTCGACGGCGGCGCGAACGCCGACAAGCTCTACGGAAACGCCGGCAACGACACGATGTATGGCGGCGGCGGGAACGATCGTCTCGAAGGCGGAGACGGCAACGACAGCTTCCGCGGCGGCGCGGGGAACGATACGTTCTTCGCGCGCGACAATCTTGCGGACATCCTGAAAGGCGACGGTGGTTCGGATAGCGCGCAGTTCGACGTGCTCGATACGACGCGGATCAGTGTCGAGGCAACCATTGCATGACGACGTGCACAGAAAAACCTGCCTCCAGCAAAGCTGAGGCAGCCGCGTCGCACGTTCTTGGATGAAGCACTGACCAGCATCCACGGGGAAGATCCCACCTGAACGAGCGCCGTTATCGCAAAAAGTTTTGCATGCGCGGGCCATAACCGCGTATTCTTTCACGCGGGTTCAACACGTCGTGCGCGCTGGTTCGGGCGCCGTTTCGTCACAATTCATTTTGATCCGCTTCTGGGTCGGAGGTCTTTATGCTTCGGATCCTCTCGAAGTTTTGCCATTGTGCTGAAGCGCTGGAACGCCGCACGCTCCTCTCCACTTTCTACGGATCGGACGGCAACGGCGATCTGATTACGATTGATTCGACGAGCGGCGCGACGCATGTCGTGGGTCAGTCCTCAGCCCAAATGCTCGATATCGCGATCTCGCCGGGCGGGCAGATTTATGGCGACGATGGCTCGGCGCTGTATCGCATCGACAAAGCGACCGGCGCCAGCACCTCGGTTGGAATCAATGGAGCGTTCATCAACGCGCTGGTTTTCTCGGCGGACGGCACGTTGTACGGCGCGGGCACATCCACGCTTTACACCATCAACCCCGCGACGGGAGCCGCTACGTCGGTTGGATCCCTCGGCGCATTTACATCCGCCGGCGATCTGGCCTTTGATTCGGACGGCACGCTCTACATGACGACGCAGAGCGACGAGCTCGTGACGGTGAATCCGAGCACGGCCGCGACAACGCTCGTCGGCAGTATTGGGTTCAGCTCCGTTTTCGGTTTGGCGTTCGATACGAACGATCAACTTTTTGGCGCGACAGATCTCATCAGCGGCGCATCGAAGTTTCTCACGATTAACAAGAGCACCGGGGCGGGGGCGTTTGTGGCGAACCTCTCGACGAGCTTCGGCACGCTCGGCATGACGTCACCGCCCGCGTTCGCGGGCCTGAGTGGGAATACGCTTGTCGTTTCAGGCAGCCCGGACAACGACGTCTTCTCGTTCATCCTGAAGAACCACCAGATCTTCGTGACGCGAAACGGGTCGACCATCGGCTTTCCGTCTGGCTCGGTTTCGTCCATCCAATTGTCCTGCGGCGACGGAAACGATTCGGTCACCGCTTCGCTTGCGACGCCGATGTATGTGCTCGGCGAATCGGGAAACGACACGATCTCGACGGGATCGGGCGACGACACGATCACCGGCGGCGGCGGACGGAACGTGCTTTCCGGCAACGACGGCAACGATCGCATCAACGGATCGAGCAGCGCCGACATCATCTCCGGCGGAAATGGCTCCGATCGACTTTACGGCAATGCCGGCGACGATGTGATCGACGGCGGAAATAATGTCGACCACATTTATGGCGGGGATGGAAACGACAACATCTCCGGCGGATCGAGCAACGATTACTTATTCGGTGAAAACGGCAACGACACCCTGAACGGCGGAAACCAAAACGACATTCTCGACGGCGGCGCCAATGTCGACCGTCTCTTCGGGCAAGATGGCAACGACACGATGTACGGCGGCGGCGGGAACGATCGTCTCGACGGCGGCGATGGCAACGACAGCTTCCGTGGCGGAGCGGGAAATGACGTGCTGCTCGCGCGAGATAACGTCGCGGATATCCTCAAAGGCGACAGCGGATTCGACAGCGCTCAGTTCGATCTGCTCGATACGACGCGAATCAGCATCGAAGCGACGATTGCATAGTGGTGGGCACTAAAATAACACCGTAAGGTGCGCTTCAGCGCACCGGTTATTCCGTTCGAGATAAATAACCGGTGCGCTGAAGCGCACCCTACGGAGAAGCTTCGCGCCGAGTCGAAAACCGTCAGGCAACTATGACTTCTTCGTGTACTGAATCTCGATCGCCTTCATCATCTTCCCATCCGGCCCTTCCATGTTCAGCTCGTACTTATGATGCGTGCTGTCGGTTTCGGTGATCACTTCCTGACACTTCATCATCTTCCCGGCGATCGGATCCATATATCCGCCGTCCAGGGTGAGCACGTTTCCGTTCGCGGTGCCTTCGGTTTGCATCATGCTCGTGGACATATCGTCCATCCAGAGATTCGTGTATTTCTTCTTGCCCTTGTCGTATCCGCCGATGCCCATGCCTTTGAACGGCCTTGTCTTTCCATCGGGCATGGCCATGTCGCCTTCGTAATCGAGCTGAATGTAGCGGTCGCCGAGGAGCGACTTGATATGCATCACGCCCTTGGTCTTCTGGACCGAATTGTCCAGCGGACAGTTCACGGTGCACTCGGCGTCCCAGTCGCCGACGTAAGCCTTCAGCCGCTCGTGTTCCGGCCCCGGCTTGCCGGCCTCCATCATCATCTTCATCATCTCGTCCTTGTCCGGCGCGCCCGGCGCAGCGGCGGGCTTGTTCTCTTCCGAGCGCACGACCGATACGCTGATGATCAGCGCTACCACGAGTGCACCGGAGACGGCGATCCACATGTTTCGAACCATGACGATCTCCTTTCAAAAGTTTGCGGGGAGCGGGCGATTATACTGAATGCCTTCCGGGAGTTGTCGAAATTCGACAGTTTGATCGCGAGAGAATTTCTGTCCCCTCAAACGCCCCACGTCCATTGATCCGGCGAACGGTATGACCGATTGGCAGCTTCTTCAGCAGTACGTCCGCGAAGGCTCGCACGACGCGTTTAAGTCGCTTGCGCAGCGGCACGTGGATTGGATCTACGCCGCCGCAAAAAGGCAGGTGCACGATGCGCATCTGGCAAGCAATGTGACGCAGGCGGTGTTCGTGGTGCTCGCGCGGAAAGCCGCGAGCATTTCGCAAAGCACCTCGCTTTCCGGCTGGCTCTTTCGCACGACACGGTACTGCGCGATGGACGCAAAGAAGATGGACGCGCGACGGCGGTATCACGAACGACACGCGGCGATGGAGCGGACGGAATCGATCGAGCTCGAGTCGATGGAGTGGCGCGAAGTCACGCCACAGCTTGATGAAGCGGTCGCGCGCCTCAGCAAGCGCGATCGCGAGGCGATCGTGCTCCGCTTCTATCGCGATCAGAGCATGAGCGAGATCGCGGCCGCGACGGGCGTCTCCGAAGAAGCCGCGAAGAAACGCGTCGCCCGCGCGGTCGAGAAACTTCGCAAGGCGCTCGCGCGGCGCGGCGTGAAAGAAATCGGCGCGCTGGCGATCGCGAGCGGCCTGAGCGCCGCGATCGCCGAGAAGGCGCCGGCGCAACTGGTCCAATCGGTCTCCAGCGCCGCGGGCACCGCGTCCGCGGCGGCAACCCAAATCGCTTCCGGAGCCATGAATATGATGATCTACGCCAAACTCAAACTCGTCGCGCTTGTCATGCTTGCAATCGTGTTCACGCCAGCGCTCGTGATGCTCGTACACGGTGCAGTCTCGAAACCCAACCAAGCGAGCACGACTCAATCCGCGCAATGGCCCGACGCCGCGGCGGCGCCGGATGGGCCGGTGCTCGTCTGCATGTGGGAAGCGCTCGTGCAGAAGGACACCGCCGATGCAATCGTCGCGAGCGGCAAAGCGATCCCGGGGGCGAAATCCGAAATCCCTCTGCTGCTGTGTCCGTCGGAAAAAGTGATGAACCTGATCGTCGCGGCGCGCAAGGAACACACATTTCCCGGCCTGATCAAGTCATTGAACTGGCTGGAGGATGGAAAGACGCACAGCGTCTCGACCAGCGGCATCATCACACTTGAAGGTGCGTCGCCGGATGGGCGGCGCGCACCGATGGAGTTCTCCGGCTCCTGCGGCGGGTTCTATTCACTGCTGCAGAACAAAGAGATGGCGCACCTCCAATTCGACGGCAGCCTCACCGTGTACTTGAGTCAATCCGTCAACGCGAATTTCAGTTTCGGAACAGACCTACATCACGGCGATTGCGTACTGCTGATCGCGAACGTCGGCGGAACGCCGAGCAAAGGCGAGGTCCGACATTTACTCATCTTTCAAGCTGTGCAGGTAGCGAACGACGACGCGGCGTGGGTGAGAAAGATCGTCGATGTGCCGCAGTGGGTGGACATCGGCCTCGAAGGCGCACTACGCGTCGCGAAAGACGTCGCGGATTGGAACCGCGGCGCCGGCACATCGTCGCCGGAAGTGATCGAGCGTTGGACGCATGAATTGCCCAACGGCGCCAAAGCTCGACTCGTCGCGATCGGAAAATTCGGCGAGATGACGTATCGGTTCTGGGATCCCGAAGGGACTCCGCTCAAGACGCAGGAAGGATGGGTTCGCGCGCTGCCGCCAGAACAGCGTCCGCCGGAGATGCTCGCTGTCGTCGAGTTTACATTGCCGAAATCCGGCTCCACGAAGGAAAAGCAGTTCGAAGGAATGCGCAACACGATGTCGAGTGAGATCACCAAATCGAGCGGACCGCTCACGGTCGAATTCGGCATCGCCGGTGGAGAGTGGAAGGATGTCGGCACGATCAAACAAGGCGAGACGAAGGCAATCGCCGGCGGGACTTTCAAGCTGAGGGAAGTGAAGCGCTTCACGGAACGATCGGGAAGTTTTCCCGGAAGGACCGTCGTGATCGGCGATTTCACCGATTTGCCGGATCTGCAATTCGGCGTCGCCGGAGTCGACAAGAAAGGAAACGAAGAGCCCGCCGACAACGGATACGCCCAATCAATCGGGCGCCCGAGTGGAAACGGAATCATGGCGACACAAATTCCGATCGGGATGAGCGAACTCGATCACATCGTCCTGCGAACCCGCCAGCGCCAGTGGACCAGGTTCGAAAACGTCGCGAAGGAACCGACGTTTGCAAAATGAGATCGCCGTACAGATGTTGCGCGCTTTGATCGAATCCGCGCAACGCCGTGAAATCGAAAAACCGCGTCATTCGAATTTTTCTCTCCTGATGCGGACTGCACTTAGGCTTCTGGTGTTGCGCGCGAGAGCTCAGAAACATGCAACATCGACGGAGTATAAGGGGGGCCTTTGCGCAGCGAACGGGAGGGACGCAACGAGATGCAACGTGGTGCAACAAACAAAAAGTTTTCTCGCGAAGCGGGTTGAGCCGCGACAAGGACTTGCGCATCGCGAGGCGCGCCACATGTTGCACGGGTCCGGCGCGTGAGCGGAATCGGAAGAAAATCCTCGCGTTCCGACATACGTTAGCTTACACTAACACACATGATCTTGGCGCAACTCGCAGATCTGCTTCCGCAGTGGATGTGGTATTTGCTCCTTTACGGCGGGATGATCGCGCCGGGGCTCGGGTTTTGCATCTACGCCGGCAGCTATCAGACGCGAACGCCCAAGCGGCTGTCGCTTGTGCTCCTTAACTACGTCATCACCCTGCCACTCTTCTTCCCGGTGGTCCACGGCAGCGGGTCGATCAACACCATCTGCTCGTTCTTCCTGCTCATGCCCTTTGGATTTCTGATCGGCTTGTTCGTTGTACTTCCCGTGGGCAGACGCGAACCGGAATCGCGCGGTTTTGAGGTGATTCAATCTCACGACGACCTGCCCTCGTAGGGTCCGCTTCAGCGGACCGGTTATTCGCCTTTTCGAACGGAAAAAATAACCGGTCCGCTGAAGCGGACCCTACGAAGGCGCATGGGGTCTACTGGCGCTTCAGCGCTTCGCGCGCCGCGAGGACGAGTTGCTTTGCCTCTTCGGTCGTCTCGGCCATTGCGGTGAGGTGGCCCATCTTTCTTCCCGGCTTGGCGCCCTGTTTGCCGTAGAGGTGAAGCTTGATGCGCTCGTCGCTGTGGAGCGCGGCCTGCCAATTGGGTTCACCGCCTTGCCAGAGATCGCCGAGGAGGTTGGCCATCGCGGCCGGTCTTAACAGCATGGGGTCGCCCAACGGTAAACCGCACACGGCGCGGAGCTGTTGCTCGAACTGGCTCGTCACGCAGGCGTCGAAGCTGAAATGGCCGGAATTGTGCGGTCGCGGCGCGAGCTCGTTGATGATGATTTTTTCGCCGACGAGGAACATCTCGACCGCGAGCACGCCGATGAGTTTCAGAGATTCGGCGACCTCGATTGCGAGAATCGCGGCATCGTGCGCGACCTTTTCCGAAACGTTCGCGGGGGCAATCGTCACGTCGAGGATGTGGTTCGCGTGCTCGTTCTCGGCGACGGGAAATGTGACGGTGCCGCTCGCTTCGCTGCGCGCGACGATGACGGAGATTTCCTTGTCGAAGCGCACGAAGCCTTCGAGCACGCCGACCGGACGGCCCATGGCGCGAAATGCTTCGTCGAGATCGGTGCCGTCCTTGATATCGACCTGGCCCTTTCCGTCGTAGCCGTAGTCGGCGGTCTTGAGAATGCACGGCGTGCCGAGCGCTTTCACCCCCGCACGCAGGTCATCGACGCTTTTCACGACGCGATAGGGCGCGACGGGAAACCCGCGCTTGCTGAGGAAGTTTTTCTCGCGCTCGCGATGGCGGCAGGTGTCGAGGACGAACGGCGAGGGATGAACGGGGACGATCTGCTCGATCGTCGAAAGCGTCTCAGCCGGCACGTTCTCGAACTCGAACGTGACGACATCGACCGCCTTGGCGAATTCCATCGCGGCGGCCTGGTCATCGTATTGTGCGTTGGTTTCGTGATCGGCGACTTGTCCGGTCGGGCAATCCTGCGTGGGATCGAAGGCGTGCACGCGATATCCCATGCGCCGCGCCGCTATCGCGAACATGCGGCCCAGCTGGCCACCACCCAAAATGCCGATGGTCCGCCCGGGAAGAATCACCTCTGCCATGGCGCGATGTTACGCGCGATGGGCGAGGGAGCAAGTCGCAAGACAGGCCGTGATTGGAAAGGTGGCACAGGCATTCCTGCCTGTGACGGAGCGAGGTACTCCTCGATCCGATCGGGTGCGATACGTTGAGTCGGTCACGGAATACCGTGTCCGATCACCGACAGGGATGTCGGTGCCACCGATGCGCGTGGGACCGGTTCGACTAATTCCGATGCCCGATCGCGTCGATGCGCCGCGCTGTGGATTCCGTCAGACGCAGGAGCGTTCGCGCGCATTCTTCGATCTCGCGCTCGCTCGCGGCCCACACGCAATCCGGCAGCGTGTGACCGTTGCATGAGATCGCGTATTGCCCGGTGTCGAGCAGCACGATCGCCATGCGACGACCCCAACGATCCGCAGCCGTGATGATGGTTTGCTCCTGGTTGCCCATTTGATTGCCCAAGAAGTGAACGAGCGAATCATCGCTCGGGTTCGAGCGTTTTTAAATCAGGAATGTCGGCAAGTTTTGCGCGGGAAAAGTTCGAACTGACGGGCGGATTAAAGCGTCGAATCGAGCACGGTTTTGGTCTGTTTCGCCCGGAAATCATGCAGCCGCTGGCGGAGCGCGGGATCGGAAATCGCCAGGATCTGCGCCGCCAAAAGCGCTGCATTTTTTGCACCAGCTTCACCGATCGCGAGCGTTCCAACCGGCACGCCCGCAGGCATTTGCACGATCGACAAAAGCGAGTCGACGCCGCGCAGCATTTTCGATTCGACCGGCACGCCGAGCACCGGCAGCGTGGTCTTTGAAGCGCACATCCCCGGCAAATGGGCCGCCCCACCGGCGCCCGCGATGATCACCGCCAGCCCGCGTTTTTCGGCGCTGGCCGCGTACTCGAACAAAAGGTCGGGTGTCCGATGGGCGGAGACGATTTTTTTCTCGTGCGGGACCTGCAGCTGGTCGAGCATCTCGGCGGCGTGACGCATCGTCTCCCAGTCCGATTTGCTCCCCATGATGATGCCGACTTTGACCGTCGATTCGCTCACCGATGCACCTCGATTCTCGTCTCTGCAGTGATTGTATCGGGAAACGGGGCTTGTCGGTAATCGGCTTCACCGTTCCGTTTTTCGGTGGGATTTCTTACAGTCTGGCCAAACCAAGGAGAATCCAATGACCCGATTCATGAAAGTCACAGCGTCGACGCTCGTCGCGATCGCGATGGTGGTTGGTTGCAAGTCGCACAAAACCGATCGCGCGACGACCGAGTCCTCGTCCAGCGCGTCGATGGACAGGAAGAACGAGCAGAAGCCGATGGCGGTCGCGCTGATCCGCCCCGCGGGCGCCGCCGCGACGCAACCTTCCATGCCGAAGGTCACCGGCACCGCGAAGTTCATACAGAATGGCGATTCGAGCGTGACCATGATCGTCGATCTCAAAGGCCTTCCCCCGAACAGTACGCATGGGATTCACATTCACGAAAAAGGCGACCTCACCGCCCCCGATCTGACCAGCGCCGGCCCCCATTATGACCCCGCGATGACGAAACAACACGGCGGGCCCGATTCGCAAAAACATCACGCCGGCGACGCGGGAAATCTCAAAGCGGATGAGAGCGGCAATGCGCATCTTGAGCTGACCCTGCAAGGTGTCTCCGTTTCGGGCGACAACTCGCTCATCGGTCGATCGGTGATCGTTCACGCCGGTGAAGATGACCTGCACAGCAACCCCGCGGGGAACAGCGGCGCGCGCATCGCGGGCGGGGTGATCGAAAAGCCGATGGCGGGCGATATCGCACACTTCGCCCTATAGCGCGTACTAAACAATGTCGTCCTGAGCGAAGCGAAGGATCTCGGGCTCGGAAGGCGCATTCGACATCGAGATCCTTCGCTTCGCTCAGGATGACATGCGCGGGGCGCCAGGCCTCCGGGCTGTTTGGATTTTCATTGACCGCGCGAACGCACGTTGCGATGATCATCGCACTGCCTTGGTGGCGCCCAAATGCAGGGCGCAGGCCGATGTTTCGTCGGCCGGGTCTCCTTGACCTGCCTTGAGAGTTAGAGCCACGATCGCATCGTGAGCAAGGCAGCCGCGGGCGCAGCACCACCCGGCGCCCGCTTTTTACCCACCAACAAGGGCGGTATGAGCCCCCGCATGGGGGCGGCCACAGGCCCCGCATCCGGCCCCCCCGGCGAAGAAATCGCCC
>JAICIO010000037.1 GCA_025924315.1 Phycisphaerae bacterium | reverse complement strand
CTCCTTGCAAATTCATTCGTCTCTCCCACAATACCGCCCGTCTTAGTCTGGGTGGAATTCAGGGAAACGCATGCAGAAATTGCTCGTCGCCAACCGAAGTGAGATCGCGATTCGAGTGATGCGCGCCGCGACGGAGCTCGGCCTGCGCACCATCGCGGTTTATACGTACGAAGATCGCTTCGCACTTCATCGCTTCAAGGCGGACGAGTCATACCAGATCGGCCCTGAAAACGGCGGCGAACCGGTCAAAGGCTACCTCAACATTGCCAACGTGATCGCGGTCGCGAAAGAGCACGGCGCGGACGCGATTCATCCCGGTTACGGGTTCCTGGCGGAGAACGCGGACCTTGCTCGCGCCTGTCGCGACAATGGCATCACGTTCGTCGGCCCGACGCCCGAAATGCTCGAGCGTTTCGGCGACAAAACCGCCGCGAAGCACCTTGCCAAGAAGACCGGCGTGCCCACTCTGCCCGGAACCGAACACGGCTTGGAAGATCTCGCGGATGTGAAATCCGCGGCAAAGGAAATCGGCTATCCGATCATCATCAAAGCGAGTTTCGGCGGCGGTGGCCGCGGGATGCGCGTCGTTCGCGATCCGGCAGATTTAGCGAAGAATCTCGAAGAAGCGCAGCGTGAAGCCGGCGCCGCATTCGGCCGGCCGGAAGTGTTCGTCGAGCGCTACATTGGCCGCGCGAAGCACATCGAAGTGCAAATCCTCGGCGACCAGCACGGCAATCTGGTGCACCTATGGGAGCGCGATTGCTCTGTGCAGCGTCGTCACCAAAAAGTCGTCGAGGTCGCGCCGAGCATCAACCTGCCGCTCGAACTCCGCAAGCGCATCTGTGAAGCCGCCGTTCGATTGTGCAAAGGCGCCAATTACCGCAATGCCGGCACGGTCGAATTCCTCCTCGACGTGGACGCCGGCGAGTTCTTCTTCATCGAAGTCAATCCGCGAATTCAGGTCGAACACACGGTGACGGAAATCGTCACCGGCATCGACATTGTGAAGAGCCAGATTCTTGTCGCCCAGGGGCGGAAACTGCACGAGGCGCCCCTCTGTATTCCCAGGCAGGACAAGATCGAGCCGCGCGGTGTCGCGGTGCAGGCGCGCATCACGACCGAGGATCCCGAAAACCATTTCATTCCGGATTACGGGAAGCTTTCGACCTACCGATCGGCCGCGGGTTTCGGTATTCGACTCGACGGCGGAAGCGCCTTCAGCGGCGCGGTAATTACGCCTTACTTCGATTCGCTGCTCGTGAAGCTGACGAGCTGGGGTCAGAATCTCGACGAAGCTGTGCGTCGTATGGATCGCGCGCTGCGCGAGTTTCGCGTCCGCGGGGTGAAGACGAACATTCCGTTTCTCGAAAACCTGATCAACCACCCGACGTTCATCGCAGGCGACGCGACGACGACGTTCATTGATAAAACACCGGAGCTGTTCCGCTTCCACCGCCGTAAGGATCGGGCGACGAAGATCCTGAGCTATCTCGGCGACGTGATCATCAACGGCCGGCCGGACGTGAAGGGCAAGTTCAACCCGAAGCGAGAGCTTCTTGAACCGGTTGTCCCAAAATACGAGTACAAAGACCCGCCGAAAAAGGGAACAAAGGACAAGCTCACCGAACTCGGGCCGGAAAAGTTCGCACAATGGGTTCGCAAGCAGAAGAAGCTGTTCTTCACCGATACGACGATGCGCGATGCGCACCAGTCGCTGCTCGCGACGCGCGTGCGGACGTTTGATCTGCTAAAGATCGCGCCCGCGGTCGCGCATCTCACGCCGGATCTCTTCAGCCTCGAAATGTGGGGCGGGGCGACGTTCGACACCACGATGCGCTTCATGCAGGAAGATCCGTGGGAACGCCTCGATCAGCTGCGAAAGCTCGTGCCGAACATCCTTTTTCAGATGCTGCTTCGGGCGAGCAATGCCGTCGGATATACGAATTATCCCGACAACGTCGTCAAAGCATTCACGAAGAAGGCTGCCGAGCATGGCATCGACGTTTTCCGCATCTTTGACTCGCTCAACTGGACCGAGAACATGAAGGTCGCGATGGAGACCGTGCGCGAGCACACCGGCGCCATCTGCGAGGCCGCCATCTGCTATACCGGCGACATCCTCGACCCGAAGCGCACGAAGTACAGCCTCAAATACTACGTGAAGATGGCCAAGGACCTGGAGAAGATGGGCACGCACATCCTCGCCATCAAAGACATGGCCGGCTTGTGCAAGCCGTACGCGGCGTATGCGCTGGTGAAGGCGCTCAAAGATGAAGTCGGCGTGCCGATTCATTTCCACACGCACGACACAAGCGGGATTAACTCGTCGACGTTGCTCCGCGCGTGCGACGCCGGCGTTGATATCGTTGACGGTGCGCTCTCCTCGATGAGCGGCAACACGAGCCAGCCGAACCTGAATTCGATGGTCGCCGCCCTTCGCAACACGCCGCGCGATTCGGGTCTTGAGCAGGATTCGCTCGACTTGCTCAGCGATTACTGGGAAGACGTGCGGCAGCTCTACTTCCCGTTCGAAGAGGACATCAAGTCCGGCACCGCCGAGGTCTACAAGCACGAAATGCCCGGCGGGCAGTTCACGAACCTCAAGCAGCAGGCCAAAGCGATGGGCCTCGCCGATCGCTGGCACGAAATCGCGGAGATGTATGCGACCGTCAACGAAATCTTCGGCGACATCGTGAAAGTCACGCCCTCCAGCAAAGTCGTCGGCGACATGGCGCTGTTCATGGTGACCAACAGTCTTTCGCCGATGGACGTGCTCGATCCGACGAAGAAGCTTTCATTCCCCAAGAGCGTTGTCGAGATGTTTCAGGGGCATCTCGGCTTCCCTGAAGGCGGCTGGCCGAAGGTTTTGCAGAAGATCATCCTCTCGAGCGCGGGCGTTGAGGCGATCAAAGGCCGGCCCGGCGCGAAGTTGCCGAAGGTCGATCTCGCCACCACAAAGAAGGATCTGGCAAAGAAACTCGATCGCGAAATCACCGACGAAGAAGTGCTCTCGTACGTGCTTTATCCGCAGGTTTTCATGGATTACGAAAAGCACAACGAGCGCTTCAACGACACTTCGGTTTTGCCGACGCACGCATTCTTCTACGGCCTGCAAGCGGGAGAAGAGATCAACATCGCGATCGAAGAAGGCAAAACGCTCGTTGTGAAGTTCCTGACGGTAAGCGACCCGCACGACGACGGCACGCGCACGGTCTTCTTCGAATTGAACGGCCAACCACGCGAAGTAAAAGTCGCGGATCGCTCGCTCGAATCCGCCCAGCACAAGCATCCGAAGGCGGATCCGGACGACCCGAACCACGTCCCCGCACCGATGCCGGGAAAGGTGTCGACGGTGGCCGTGAAGAAAGGCGAAGCGGTGAAGGAAGGCGACCGCTTGCTGTCGATCGAAGCGATGAAGATGGAAACGGCCGTCTATTCGCCGCGCGATGCGACCGTCGCGGACATGCTGGTGAAGCCCGGCTCGATCATCGCGACGCGGGATTTGCTCGTCGTGTTGGAGTAAGCGTGAGGCACGAAGGCACGAAGGCACGCAGGCACGAAGGGAAGAGAACAACCGAGTCGGCATCACTTCGTGCCTTTGTGCCTTCGTGCCTTCGTGCCTCTTATCATTTCGATCTTCAACGTCTCCGCGACGAAATCCGGCCGCTTCGTCTCCACTGGTTCCCGCGTCTTCGCAGCACGAACGACCACGCGGCCGTCCTTCGCAAGCGTCACGAACTCTACGCGCCGGCAATCGTCCTCACCGGCCATCAGCTCGCCGGCCGCGGTCGCGGAACGAATACCTGGTGGTCCGGCGAAGGCTCGCTCACCGTCACGTTCGTCTTCCCCGCCGACACTACATTGCAAGCGCATCAAATCCCACTCATCGCCGGTGTTGCCGTTCGCAACGCCGTCGCGGAGTTGTGCGATCACGCGAACGTGCAACTGAAATGGCCGAATGATCTGCTTTTCGAAGCCAGGAAACTGGCCGGACTGCTCTGCGAGCGACTCGATAAAATCGATCTCATCGGCCTCGGACTCAATGTGAATGTCGATCTCGCGAAGATCCCCAAACCGCTTCGCCCGAGGGTCGTCTCGATGCGCGAAATCACCGGGCAAACGTTCGATATGACCAGCGTCCTCATCGCGATCGCTCATCAGTTGCATCAGATACTGTCGCAGCGCAACGAGAACTCATTTCCCACCGTGTTGGCGGACTATGATCGCCACCACGCCCTCGCCGGCCGGAGCGTCACCGTCGCCAGCGTCGGCGAACCGCCGATCACCGGCATATGCGTCGGACTCGATAATTTGGGGCGACTTCTCCTCAAAAACCGCCTCAAAACGCACCGAATCATCTCCGGCGAAGTTCGCGTTTGACATCTTCCATTTCTGGTTCAGATTTTGCCTGTTCAATGCTCAGATGAACGTTGCCAGAAGAGCGCGCCTTTTTGTAACCTCCAAGGGTCAAGGTCAGGTCCGATGCGATCACATCGCTTCATCATCGCCATAGTGGGGTTGTCGTTTTTTTTGGTGGGCTGCTCGTCGATGAAACCGGGCGAGCTCGCAGCGGTCAAGCCCCTCTCGACCGATCCGCGCGCGGGCAACGTCTATCTTCTGCGAGGATTCATCGGCATCTTCTCGACCGGTATCGATCAGCTCGGCGAGCAGATCAACCAGCAAGGCGTGCATGCCATGGTCTTCCAGGACGACCAATGGAGCAGCCTCGCCGACACGATCAAGCAGAACTACGCCAACAAGCCGCACATCGAGCCGCTCATTCTGATCGGCCACTCCTACGGCGCCGACGATGTCCTGCGCATTGCAAGGAAGCTCGATGACGCGAATATCAAGGTCGATCTCTTGATTACACTCGATCCCGTCACTCCGCCGAAGGTGCCGAAGAATATCGCCTTCTGCTACAACCTGTATCAATCCAACGGCGTGTTCGACACGATGCCCTGGCTCCGCGGAATTCCACTGACGCCGGAAAAAGCAATTCCCGGCCAGCTGGTCAACGCGAACATTCGCACGGATCGGACGGATCTGCTCGAGCCGGGACTCGATCACTTCAACATCGAGAAGAAGGAAAAGATCCACAAGGAAGTGATTGCGAAGGTTCTGACCGTCTGCCCGCCGCGACAAGCGTGGGCGGCGGCGCACGGGCTCGGTCTGCCAGCGCTCACGGTCAGCACGCCGCCCACGACGCAACCGACACGCACCGCGAGTCCCACCGCCATGCTCGGGAGCTAGGCCGCCACAATTTGTAATCGATCACTAACTCTCGCACGGAAGTCGTGTCTGACGAGAAGAGAGGTAGTGACATGTTGACTTCATTGAAATTCGCTGGTGTTTTGAAACTTGCGCTCGTCGGCGGATCGCTCGCGATGCTGGGTGGATGCGCTTACGACCACCATCATTACGACGACGATCGTGAAGTGGTTGTCGTGCACGAGCGGCCGTATTACCACGATTATCACGACCATTGGCACCACGGCTACGTTGAGCGTGAGGGCTATCACCATCACGACCACGACTGGGATCACCATTAAGCCGCTTTATTCAGGTGCGCGCAGCGCGTAGATTAGCGCGCGATGCCAAAGGATTGGTCTGCACTCTGCGTCGGCTTGGTCATCGGCGCGTATTGGGCGCGCGTGGTCAAACTGGTGCTCAAGGCCCGGCGGCGCACCGGCCGCGATGCGAATTTTGTCCCGCGCGAGCCCGTTGGCCGAGCACTGCGCTTCATCTGGTATCTAACCGTCATCGTCTGGGTCGCGTATCCGTTTTTTCATGCCTGGCGACCGAGTGGATTGCTTTACACCATGCCGATGGTTCGCTGGCTCGCCGTCGCGGTCGCACTTGTCGCATTTCTGGCGACGCTTGTCTGCTGGAAGCGGATGGGGAAGTCGTGGCGGATGGGAATCGACCCAAACGAGAAGACGCAGCTGGTCGTTTCCGGACCTTACGCATATGTGCGGCATCCGATTTACGCTTTATCGTCCATCCTGATGATCGCCAGCGTCGTCGCCGTGCCGACGATCGTGATGATCGTCGTCGGCTGTATTCATCTTTTTTTCCTGCAATGGGAAGCGCGGCGGGAAGAGCAGCATCTCGTACGCGTGCACGGCGAGTCGTATCAAAAGTACATGTCTACGGTCGGTCGATTCGTCCCTCTGTGGTGGCACAGACATTCTTGTCTGTGATGCGGCGAGGTAATCCTCGACGCATATCGGGCCGAGTCGGTCGCGGAATACCGCGCCCGATCACCGACAGGAATGTCGGTGCCACCGATAGCACTTGATTCTCCAAAGACGTAATTGCGATCTCGGCGTATAATGCCCGCTGCTGGTTCGGATGGGGTGTCGAGTCTTTTATGTCTGCGGGAAAGCTCAACGTCTTTCAGCGCCTCGTGCGCCAGTGGGATGAACTTCATCCGTACAACGCCGCGCAGATTCTTCAGGTCCGAGGCATACCGGATCTTGATCGATGGACGAATGACTGGAATCGAACGCTCCGCGAGATGGGTCTTGGCCGCGTGCGCGTATACGATGGCCGCTTTTCCGTACAGGAACTGAACGGTGTGCTCGAGCCGATTCACGTTCGCGCGATTGCCGGCCGATGTGAACTCGAAAAGCACATCGCGATCGAACTGAACCATCCGTTCGATGCCGCCGATGATCTTCCCTTCCGGCCGTTCATTCTCTTCGAGCGCGATCGCTATTACGTCGGCGTCGTCTATCACCACTGGATCGCCGACAGCGCATCGATCCGCATGCTTCTCCGCGAGTGGTTTTTGCGGCAATTCGATCCGGCGCGCGCGCGAAGAGAGCGGCTTCACATCGCGCCGCGTGGATATTGGCACAACTTCGGACCGCATCGCTCACGGTGGGAATTGACGGAAGGCTTGCTCTCGTCCGTCCGTTGGTCGAGCCGTTTCAAGCGCGTTCGCCGAATTGAGATCCCCGAGTTTTCGAAGTTCGAGGTGCGCTTCTCGGTGCACGATCTCCCCGCGGAAACAATGAGCGCGGTCAAAGCATTTGCGCGCGACAACCACGTAACGGTGAACGACGTCTTCCTCGCCGCCATGGCGGAGGCGTGCAATCGGTTCGTACCCGTGACCGAGACTCCCAAGCGTCAGGACCTGGCGCTTGGAACGATCGTCGATCTTCGCTCCCGCGGGACGAACGATTTAAGCGACACGTTCGGAATGTTCCTCGGGTTCACAAGTGTGATCTGCCGGCCAGACGATTTGCAGAACTGGTCGCGATTGCTTCAGCACATCGCACGTCAAAGCGCATCGCAAAAGCGCACCGGCGTGCCGGAGGCGAGCATGATCCGAATGTTCGCGGGAATCGTCGCCGCGAAGATGATGGGAATGAACCGCGAGAAAATCATCAACTTCTATCGCAAGCGCATTCCGCTGGCGGGCGGGATTTCGAACATCAACCTCAACCAATCATGGGCGCAGGATTACCATCCCGATCCGCTGATGCAGTACATTCGTGTGTCACCCACCGGCCCAATGATGCCGCTGGTCTTCACGACGACAACGTTGGGGGGGACGCTTAACTTTGGATTGACGTATCGTGAAGCAGTGATTTCAAACGAACGTGCGAATCAGATCGCGCAGCACTTCACGAGCCGGCTCGTCCAGCTCGATTCCGCGCCCTGCGGCTAAAGCCGCCGGGCCTCTTTCGCGCATTCGAGGCCCGGCGGCTTCAGCCGCACGGTGCGACCACCAAGCGACCCCACTTTTTTCCGTTCCCAACCAAACTTTTGTGACGCCGCCGACGTTGTATAAAGAGAGCCTCGGCAGTATCTTACGCCGCTTCCCTGCCTCGATCGCTGGGACCTTTGGCACGTAGCTCCTGATATTTTAAGGGGTTGCGCTATACGTGTTGACCGGCCGCGGGCTCGGGATTTCGCTTGCTTTAGGACGATAGAATCATGAATCACGTGCGTAACGACATTCGAAACGTCGCCATCATCGCTCACGTCGACCACGGCAAAACCACGTTGGTTGACGCCCTGCTGCGCCAGTCGGGCAACTTCCGCGAGTCGCAGGTTTCTCAGGACACGATGCTCGACAGCAACCCGCTCGAGCGCGAACGCGGGATCACCATCCTCTCGAAGAATGTCGCAATCAACTACACGGATCCGGCCACCAATCAGATCATCAAGATCAACCTGATCGACACGCCTGGCCACGCCGACTTCGGTGGAGAGGTCGAACGCGTGCTTTCGATGGCGGACGGGGTGTTCCTGCTCGTCGATGCGGCCGAGGGTCCGATGCCGCAGACGCGCTTCGTCCTCAAGAAAGCGTTCCAGCATGAGCTTCGACCGATCGTTGTGATCAACAAGATCGATCGGCCGGACCAACGCGCGGATGAAGTGCTGAACATGGTGTTCGATCTGTTCGTCGAGCTGGGCGCGGATGACGAGACGCTCGACTTCCCGGTGCTGTACGCGTCCGGTCGCGCCGGCACCGCTTCGTGGAAGCTTGAAGAGCCGGGCAAGGACATCAAGCCGGTGTTCGAAGCGCTTCTAAAGTACATTCCCGCGCCGCACGGCGATGCGGAAAAGTCGCTGCAGATGCGCATCAGCAGCATTCAATACAACGATTACGTCGGACGAATCGGTATTGGGCGCATTTCCAACGGTGTGATTAAGACGGGCCAGCAGGTTGCGATCGTGAAACGCGACGGCACGCAGGTGAAGAGCAAAGTGCAGCAGGTGCAGGCGTTCGACGGCTTCGGCCGAAAGAACGTCGAGCAGGCCGAAGCCGGCGACATCGTCGCGCTCATCGGCCTCGAATCGGTCGACATCAGCGACAGCATCTGCGATCCGCTCAACCCGCAGCCGCTTGAGCCCGAGGACATCGAACCGCCGACGCTCACGATGATGTTCAGCGTCAACACGTCGCCTTTCGTCGGCAAGGAAGGTAAGTACGTCACCAGCCGAAACCTTCGCGAGCGCCTGTTTAAGGAACTCGAATCGAACGTCGCGCTGAAGGTTGAAGAAACCGACGCGAAGGACGCGTTCAAGGTGAGCGGCCGCGGCCTGCTTCACCTCGGCATCCTGATCGAAAACATGCGCCGCGAAGGGTATGAGCTGTCGATCAGCAAGCCGCACGTGATCATGAAGAAGGATTCCGACGGCAACCTGCTCGAGCCCATCGAGTATCTCGTGGTCGATGTTCCCGAGAAGAACATGGGCGGCGTGATGGAGCTCGTTGGCAATCGCAGAGGCGAGCTGGTCCGTATGGACAATCGCGAAGGTCAGGTGCATCTGGAGTTCACGATTCCCGCTCGCGGTTTGATCGGCCTGCGCACGCGCATGCTGACCGCGACGCAGGGCACCGCGATCATGCATCACAACTTTCACGAGTACGCCGCCGCCCGCGGAAATGTCCCGGGTCGTTCCAACGGCGTGATGGTGAGCATGACCAGCGGCACGGTGAACGCATTTGCACTTAATAATCTTCAGGAACGCGGCGTGATGTTCGTCAGCCCGCAGGATCCGGTCTACGAAGGCCAGATCGTCGCCGAAAACGCGCGCGACAATGACATGACCGTCAATCCGACCACGGCCAAGCAACTCACGAACATGCGCACGACGTCATCGGATGAAAACATCATCCTCAAGCCCGCCCGCAAGATGACGCTCGAGCAGGCGCTGGAGTACATCGAGGAAGACGAGCTCGTCGAAGCAACGCCACAAAGCATCCGCCTCCGCAAGATGCTCCTGACCGAAAACGCCCGCAAGAAAGCCGGGCGTGCCAAAGCCGTCGAAGTGGTTGAAGTTTAATCTGCAGACTCAAGTCAACAGCCGCGAAATCGCAAGCGACGATCGAACATCGCTTGCGATTTCGCGGCCTTTTCATTGCGCAGCGATCTCGCGATTCCATCCACACTCGGGACAACCGCCGGCGAAGTTGTACCGCACGTCATAACCGCAACTGATGCAGTATCCGCGTCGGAGGCGCGTGTTTTCCTTGAACATCCGGCGGATGCCGGCGGTTGAGAGAAACAATGCGTACAGCGCAGCGCCGTAGATCGCCGAATCGAACAGGAACCCGGCCCAGACTGGCCTGGGAAGATTGCGCGCAATTGATGAAGACGCAGAGGCGCGGGCGTACTGTCGCGATCGCATCGGTGCTGGTTCCTGCGAATCTTTGGAGATTGCCACCATGGGCCATCCGAACGCTTCGACGGTACGCACACCGCTTCGGCTCCTTGATTCGTGGGGGTTGAACGGCACCCAACTCGGTAATTCTGCCGGGACCCGCGAAACATCCAATTGCGGTCCGCCGCGGTTGATGCTGGCGTACGTGCTACTCGCGCGCGCGAACTGCGCCCATTGCACGCTTTGGTCCGCGCCAATCAATCCAACCGCATCAATCTCATTCCATCCTTTCACGTTCACGGAGTCGAGGTAGATTCGCACGCGCGAGACCGGCCGATCATAGTTGAGTGGAATTGTCCCAACCAATGGCCCGCCTTGTGCGCGCGGTTTGCTTGGATCGAAGCCTTTCCACGCTTCGATTTGTTCACCCCGCTCGTCGAAGACGGTGGCCCGCACGATCGCAAACGGGGCCAGATTCTCGTACACCTGCAGCGCACGCGGCACAACGTGTGTTGCGTAATCAAGTTCCAGCCACTCGCTCTGTCCGTCCTGTGTGAGAGAGGCCCATGCAGTGCCGTTGTCGCCAAAGCTCGACGTATCCGGCGGTCCTGTCGCGCGCATGGGCGCCCATGCAAGACCGACATCTTGCACAATCTTGACCGACTGCACGCCAAACGCTTCGTCAACAGTTACGGAGATGTTTGCTTCGTCGCCATCGATCGCCTGCAGCGATTTCGTTTGCTGCGTTACAGGAATGGTCGACGAAATTACCCACGCCGCGAGGAGGGTCAGACCGGAGCCCGCAATGAGCGATAAAACCGCCGTAACGAGCCAGCGCTTGAGTCGCGACCGCGATTTGGCGTCAGTGGGTGCCACGCGTCAGCATTCTCCCCGCTGATTCTACCAGACCCGCGCGCGAGTTGCGGCGAGATAAGCCGGCGGTTTATCATCGATCGCATGAAACGCCCTGTGATTGGCCTGACCACCGACTACAACGACGAAAAGCAGGACCGCTATCTCTCCACGATGAGCTATGCCGCCGCGATCGAAAAGGCCGGCGGATTGCCTGTGCTCCTGCCCTATGCGATCGATCAAACGCTCATTCCGCAGTACGTTGATCTGCTCGACGGCATCTGCTTCAGCGGCGGCGATGACATGAATCCGGTTCGATACGGCGAAGAGTGGCATCCGAAAGTTCGCCGAATGGATCCGCGTCGCGAGGCGTTTGAATTCGCGCTCATCGCCGAAGTCGAAAAGCGCCGGATGCCGGCGCTGGGCGTCTGTTTCGGCTCGCAATTGATGAACGTCTACCGTGGCGGAAGTCTGACACAGTTTCTTCCCGAGCATGCGCGCGAGAGCGCCATCGAGCATCGCCGTATTCCCGACCAGGAACCAACGCGGCATCCGGTGAAAGTCGATACGAGCACGCAGCTGGGCAAAGTCCTTGGCGCGAGTGAGATCTCCGTCAACACGTACCACAAACAGGGGGTGAACAAACTCGGCAAAGGCTTACGCATTGTCGCCACCGCGCCCGATGGCGTGATCGAGAGCTTCGAAGATCCAACGCTTCCCCTATTCGCCGCCGTGCAATGGCACCCAGAGCGCTTGTTCGAGGAAAGGGAACATCTCGCGCCGTTTAAGCTGCTGGTCGAGAAGTCGAAGAATGATTGAATCTGCCACGCGCGGAGGGGAAGCGATTGTTTCCGCGGCAGCTTAAGCTCGATGTGCCCTGCTCCTGCGGCTACAACCTGCGTGGGATCTGTGTCACAGGCGTTTGTCCCGAATGCGCCAAGCCAATTATCGACACGATCAATAGTCTGCCGCTGCCCCTTCTACATCCAAAGCGCGAGCAGATCCAGAATGAATGCCGATTGCTCTACGCTCCGGTCGCCAAGGGACTCGGCTGTCCAATCGACGCCCTGTTCTTTCTCGTAGATGCGCTGAGCTTCACACGCGGGATGATCCGGTCTCGACAACACGTCACATCTGTCGAGCTCTGCTTTGGCCTTCGGGAGTATGCGCTCGTCTTGTTCGATGAAGACGCAGATGAAGCGCGCGCCGCCTTGAAAGACTGGAACATCCGCTCGAGTGAAGATGTCGGGAAGATCATCTTTGCGATGATCAAGTCCGGCTTCATTCTTCCATCTGAGGGTGGCAACCTGAAGGACTTCGACAGCATCTTTTCGCTCGACACTCTCTTCACATCCGACAACTGCACGTGAAGCATGTGCATTGATCCCCGCCTGCGTTTAAAGTCAACTCGTGCGACGAATTCTTTTACTCATCACGGACCTGGAAATCGGCGGAACGCCGACGGTTGTGCGCGAATTGGCGATTCGTCTGAATCGTTTGCCTAATGTGTACGTCGAGGTTGCGTGTCTTGCGACCTGGGGACCGGTGGCGACCCAACTCACCGATGCTGGTGTGAATGTCACAGCGCTCGATGCGCGCGGGGCGAATGATTTGACCGCGATCGGGCGGCTGATCGAGCTGATTCATCATCGCGAGTTTGACATGGTCTTTAGCTTTTTGATTCACGCCAACGTCGCGGCGGCGACAGCTTCGCTGGTTTGCCCACGCGTGCGGTTTATTCAGTCGATTCAGACGACGCAGCCCTATCCGAGATGGCATTGGGTTTTGCAGCGGCGGGTGCAGACGCGGGCGGAGAAGATCATCGTGCCGTCGGAATCGACGGCGGAGGTCGCGCACGAGTGGGCGAAGATTCCGCGCGAGAAGATCGTCGTGATTCACAATGCGATCGAGCCGGGGGAGTTCGAGAATCGTGGCGCAAACAAACCCGCGGAGCTGCGCTCCGCGGGGAATTATGGAGAAGGTGCGTCGGCGGCTTATTTAGCGGCGGAGCGCAGCTCCGCGGGTTCTTTCCCGACTACGCCTTTTCCCATCGGATTCATCGGCCGGCTCGATCCGATCAAGTCAATTCCGGATTTACTCGAAGCGACGCTGCTCCTCGGCGGATCGGTTCACCTGCACATTTTCGGCGACGGGCGCGAGCGCGCTCACATCGAAGCTGAGATCCGGCGGCTCGGCATCGAGCGCTCGGTCACGCTGCATGGCACGATTGAGCGTCCGCAGGAAGGGCTCGCGCAGATCGGCCTGCTGGTGCTTCCGTCCAAAGCGGAGGGATTCGGCCTCGTGTTGATCGAAGCGATGGCCGCCCGCGTGCCGATCGTGGCGACGGACGTTGCGGGAATTCGCAACGTGGTGAAGAACAACGACACCGCCCTGCTGGTCCCGCACGGTCAGCCGCGCGAGCTGGCGCTGGCGATCGACCGACTCGTGAGCGACCGGGCCTTGCGCGAACGTCTCGTCGATCGCGCCGCCCATCACGTCCGCGAACGTTTCTCGTGGGACGCGATCTTTCCGAAATACCGTGAGCTGCTGAACGTCTGACGTAGGGTGCGCGGAAACCTGAAGTTTCCGGACAATTCCGTTTAATCTGGTGGGGCAGACATTCCTGTTTGCCCCACCAAAAGCAGCTTCAATCGCGCGTAGAGATGTGCGCAAAGACCAGCGATGGAGGCGCACCCAACAAGCGGTTTGCGCTACGCGAAGACGTCCACGTCCGAACGTGTCTTTGCCGCTCCGAAGAGCGACGAGACATCGCCATCTCCGCCGTTGGTGACGTTTTGGATCATCGCTTCGAGCGACTGCTTGAAACTCGCGGGCTCGATGCCGGCCTGGCTGAGAAGCGAATCGATGCTGTTTGGATCGGTGGTTGAATCCGCGGTCGAATCCCCATCACCGTCACCATCGGCGTCGATCTTTGAACCGTGATGCATTTCGGTGTGGAACTTGCCCACATCCACGCCCGCCTTTTGCAGGACCGAATCGACGGCGGCGCGAATCGACTTGCGATCGCCGCCGGCCTGCTTCGCGATGTCGACCGCGGACTGAATCTGCGAACGCAGGTCCGAGAGCTTGTCTCTGGTGATTCCCTGATCTTCGAGCGCCGTGTTGAATCGATCGACAAATCCGCCCGGTTGCGATGGTCCGTTCGCCGCAGTCGCGTCCGTGCTGTTTGCCTGGTGCGACTCGCGTAGTTTTTTTAAATATGCCGCTAAGTCCGAAGGATTTCCGCTAACGCCTGAGACTGACATCCGTGTCACTCCACGCGGCAAATTATTTCGGGCGTCCCGTCGCCGCACAAACGGAACGCCGCCATCCGCGCGGAGGTATCGGCGTAGTGCAGGTGCGAACAGAAATGTTTTTAGAAGATTTTATGCCCGGAAATGAGCGAGCCGCGCGTGGAGCGCGCGGCTCACTTCTTTCAAATCGGGTTACTCCCCATCAGCATCGGTGTGAGATTATTTTCCCTCGGTCGGCTTCTTTCGGCTGGCCGGGTTGAGATCCGCGCCGGGCTCGTGGCTCGGCTGCGCGCCACTCCACTCGGTGTGGAAAATGCCGGGCTTGTCCATGCGCTCATAAGTGTGCGCGCCGAAGAAATCGCGCTGCGCCTGAATGAGATTTCCTGGCAATCTTGCACGTCGATAGCTGTCATAATACGCGAGCGAGCCGCTGAACGCCGGCAGGCCAATGCCGTTGGCGATCCCAAGCGAAACGACGCGGCGCCATGCATCTTGACGCGAGGCGATCATGTCGCGAAAGCGGCCGTCGATCAGCAGATTCGACAGATTTGGATTGCTCTTAAAGGCCTTGGTGATTTCTTCGAGGAAGACGGCTCGAATGATGCAGCCGGCGCGCCAGATCATCGGGAGATCCGGCAGCTTCATGTGGAAGTCGTATCCGCCTTTGTCTTTGGTCTTATTCGCGGCGGCGAGAAGTGCCATGCCTTGCGCGTAGGAACAGATCTTCGAGCAGTAGAGTGCATCTTTCACGTCATTGATGAACTGCTTGGTGTCGCCGGAGAGCGCTTTAGGCGCGGGGCCGCCGAGCGTTTTGCTGGCGGATTCACGCTCGGCCTTGAGCATCGAAATCTCGCGCGAATCCACCGCGGCGGCAATCGTGGGAATCGGCACGAGCAGATCGAGCGCGGCTTTGATCGTCCACGTCCCCGTGCCCTTCATGCCGACGACGTCTTTGATTTTCTCGACGAGCGGTCCACTGCCATCGGGATCGGTAAAGTTGATCACCTTCTCCGTGATCTCGATTAGGAAGCTTTGCAGTTCCGACTTGTTCCACGTCGCGAAAACCTCGCGCAGCTGCGCATTGTTTAACCCGCCGACGTTTTTCAGGAGGTCGTACGCTTCGGCGATGAGCTGCATGTCGCCGTACTCGATGCCGTTGTGGATCATCTTCACGAAGTGACCCGCCCCGCCATCGCCGCAGTATGTGACGCACGGCACGCCATCGCTCGGCGCTTTCGCGGCGATCTTTTCGAGCACAGGTCGCAGGTGCTCATAGCTTTCGTAATCGCCGCCGGGCATCAGGCTCGGGCCCCATAGCGCGCCTTCTTCGCCGCCGCTCACGCCCATGCCGAAGAACTTGATGCCAGTGCCCTTGAGCTCTTCGACGCGGCGCTCAGTATCGGTGAAGAGCGAATTTCCGCCGTCAATGACGATGTCGCCTTCCTGCAAGAAAGGCCGCAATTCGCCGATCACCGCATCCACCGGCTTCCCCGCCTTCACCATAATCAAAATGCGCCGCGGGCGATCGAGCAGCTTCACAAACTCTTCTGGCGTCTTGGCGCCCTTCGCGTTCTTCCCCTTCGCCAGCTCGTTGATGAAATGCTCGGTCTTCGAATAAGTGCGATTAAAAACGGCGATGGGAAATCCATTGCGCTCGATGTTGAGCGCGATGTTCCGCCCCATGACTTCCAGACCGATGACGCCGAAGGATTGCATTGTGTGCCTCGATGGTTGGTGTTGAATCGAAGAAATGGTGATTAGTGATTGGTGCATGAACTAACGAGTCAGTCACCAATCACCAATCACCAGCTTCTACTTCGTCGGCGCCAATTGTGAGTTTTTTAGAGCGATTGGCAATTGCGGCGGGGCTGCGAGAACGTCTTCGACGTATGCGCGGAGCAATTCGGCGACGGAACGGGCAGATGCGATCGCTCCGCCCGGCCGATGCGGCGCATCGCCGTCGAAGAGCTCGGGGATTTGTCCGAGTCCGCTCGTGTGCATGCTTTTGACGCAGCGTTGAACCAGTTCGCGAGCGGAGGCGCGGGCTTGCGGCGAACCCTTGGCGGTGCGAACGAATGCGCGAATGTACGGTCCGAGCAGCCACGGATAGACGGTTCCCTGGTGATACGCCTGGTCACGCGCGACGACGTCGCCGGCGTATTTGCCGCGGTAATCCGCGTCGTGCGGCGCGAGCGTGCGCAAGCCGAACGGTGTCAGCAGCGATTGCTGGATCGTTTGCAGCATGGTCGCATGACGCTCGGGAGCGAGAACTGGGTATGGCAGACTCGCGGCGAAGATTTGGTTGGGGCGCAGCGCGTCATCGGGCTTTCCGTCATCGATCGCGTCGAAGCAAGATCCGCCGCGCTCGTTCCAGAACTTTTCGTTGAAGGCATTCCGCACGCGCGCCATTTCGCCGAGCAATTGCGTGCTGATTTCGGGGCGATCGAATTTTCCACACCAATCGCTCGCAACGGCAAGGGCGTTGTACCACAGGGCGTTCAGTTCGACCGTCGCACCCGTTCGTGGAGTGATTACCCATTGATCGACGCGCGCGTCCATCCACGTTCCGCCGGGCACCAGATTGCTCAGCAGCCCATCGGCGCCGATCTGAACGTTCGACACTCGTCCGCTGCGATACGCTTCGATGATCGCGAGCAGCGTGTCGAGTGCTTCACGCGCGAACGCCTGGTCGCCGGTGTGGCGCAGATAGTCGTGTAGCGCGGGGAAGAGCCAAAGGGCGACGTCCGTTCCACGAAATGTCGGGGCCGTGGCATCTTCGGACAATTCGGATGGCAACTGATTCCGCTGGAGCAGTCCGAGCATCGATTGTAGGAACGCTTTCGCTTCCCCGAACCGTTGTGGGATCAGAAAAAGTCCGGTGAACGCGATGAGGGCTTGGCGAAGCGACGGGGCGGACCACGGATATTGCGTGTTCACCGCGACGATCGGTTTTGTCGGATCGGTGGCCTTGCCGTGAACGACGAATTGCGCAGCTGCGCGCGAAAGACTGGCGACGATTTCATCGGATGCGGCCGCGGCGCCAGTGATGGCAGCCGATGATTGCTCGCGCGCCCGGCTCAGCACCGTTTCGAGATCGATTGGATCGAGCGAGCAGACGAAGTGTACGCTTTGGCCGGCCTTCAACTCCCATCGCACGATGCCGGGGGTCCAGAGATCTTCGAGACCTGCATAGCCGCGTTCTTTTTCGCGACGATAGATCGTCGCGAGATACCAATCGGGCCGCGATTCGAATTCGCCGTCGTGTGCGAAGAACACTTCCGGAGTGCGGCTCGTGGGCGGAACGTGCAGCAGGTGGTTCGACTTCGCACGATTCTCCGCGAAGAGCCGGCCGTTCCACTGGTACATCAGCTCGTGAATTCCGCGGAGAGCGAGCAGCGGACGAAGCGACAGCTCAACCGGATCGTGCGCGGTGAGCAGTGTGTACGTGAGGCAGACGGTGTTTTCGCCGTTCAGCAACTCGAGGCTTTTCTGAATCGTCCAGCCGTTGCCTTGGAATGCCCAGCGCGGGAATGGTTCGTTTGAGAATCCGCGGAGGCGCTGATGGCCGAGCGGGTAGATCACGCCGGGATATTCGCAGCAGGCGAGCGAGTCTTCATGTCCGTTCGTGCGAACGGTTTCTTCCACGCGTGAGAGGATCACCATGCGCTGCAGCGGAGGCGACATCGCGGCCACAAGCAAGCCGTGATATTTGCGCGTGTTCAGACCGGGAACGGTCGATGACGCATATCCCCCGATGCCGTTCGTCGCCAGCCACTCCTGGTCGAGCAGTTCATAAAACCGCGATGGAGAAAAATCGACGTGAGCCATGCCCGTCACTCCCTGACGATGCAATCTAGCAGCCGCTGCCAAAATCCGGATATCGGGAAAAATCCGGGCCGATCAATATTGCGGCTCGGCCGGATTCACATCCTTGTTCCAGAGCAGGATTCCACCTGCCATCGACTTTGCATTCTTGAAGCCCGCTTGCCGCAGTGCCTGAGCGACCTGGATCGATCGGCCGCCCATTTTGCAGAACACCACGATCTCATCATTCTCCCGACCCGTGAGCTTGTCCGCAATAGTTGGCCATTGCGCCCGAGGAAAAAGCTTGTCGCGGCCGACGATGTGCGTGATCTCGTACTCATTCGGCTCGCGCACATCGATCACCAGATAGTTCGCCTTCTGCTTGTCGAGGGCCGATTTCACATCGCGCGGAGTGACTTCCCAATCCGGCCGGAATTGATAGCCGGGCGGAAGGCCTTGCGCGTCGAGGCCATTATTGCTCGGCGCCGCCTGCGGATGTTTCGCCTGCTGCGCTTCGCGCTTCGACTCTTCGAGCGAAAGCGGATCGAGGATCGGCACGCCGCAGAATTGCTCGTAATCAACGGGCGCAGTAATCGTCGGATGCGCACCGCAGACCGGGCAATTCGGATCGCGGCGGATCTTGAACGTCCGGAACTCCATGTCGAGTGAGCTCCAAGTGACGAGGCGCCCGATCGCGGGACGACCAACGCCAAGGATCAGCTTGACGACTTCCGTCGCCTGAAGCGAGCCGATTGATCCGCAGATCACGCCGAGCACTCCGCCTTCCGCGCAGCTCGGGACCGAACCGGGGTCCGGCGGCTCGGGATACAAGCAGCGATAGCACGGCCCCTGCTCACCGGTGTCCGGGTTCTTCAAATGCGGCGCGAAGACGGTAACCATCCCTTCGAAGCGGAAGATCGAGCCGTACACGTTCGGCTTTTTCGCGAGCACGCACGCGTCGCCGACGCAGTAGCGCGTGGGGAAGTTGTCGGTGCCGTCGACGACGATGTCATAGTCCTTGATCAGGTCCATGACGTTGGAGCTGTTCACGATCGTCTTGTGCTCGATGAGCTTGAGATCGGGATTGATATCCTTCAGGCGTTTGCCGGCGGCTTCGACCTTTGGTTCACCAACGACGCTCTGGCCGAAGAGGATCTGCCGTTGCAGATTGCTCGGGGAAACGACGTCCACATCCGCCAAGCCAATCGTGCCAACACCGGCGGCCGCGAGGTAAATGCTGATTGGGCAACCGAGCCCGCCGGCACCGATGCACAGCACCTTCGCGTTCAGCAGCTTCTTCTGCCCTTCCACACCGACTTCGGGCAGGATGAGGTGTCGCTTGTAGCGCTGGACTTGTTCGTTCGATAGCTGGCTGACGGTGCTCATGTGCTCCTCACGTGATTAGATCCTGCGGAAACGAAAAAACCATTCCGAAACTCGGAATGGCCCGTGGAAATGGCTACGCGTGATGGCAGAAGGTTCTGCCGCGCTTTAGCTGTTTTGCGGACTTCGAAGGTCAGTCCACGGGCCGCAATCTGCGATTCAAATCGCCCAGTTTGATTGTGCCGGGAATTGTAAGACAGGTTGGCACAACCGTCAACTTCCGCGACCGGTGTCATCCGCCTTTTCCCGACCGCTACGATCATCGTCGCTTCATAAAAGTAGGAGTAATTTTCGGGTCATGATGCGTCTATACGTAGCGATCTTTCTCGCGCTGGTCCTTCTCGTTAATCACTCAACACTCGCGCAGGATGCGAACGATCGGAGCACCTCCTTCTCTCTCGGCGGGGCATATCTGTACGGGCCGATCAAGGGGAATATCCAAACGCCGCTGGGGGGAGAGCCGGGCACGACCAGTTCGCATCGGCCGACGCTAAAGGAGATCGGCATCGATCGCACGAGCGCGTGGGACGTCAACGGCGAGTTCCGATGGCGTGCCGAACGGTTCTACTTGGGTGCGCAATTCATCCAACCCTCCGGCAGCGACACGCTCGATGAGCCGCTGATCTCTCACGGCGTGACCTTCCCCGCCGGCACACACGTGAGCTCAGACATCGGATTGAACTGGTACCGCGCGGGCTACGGCCACGAGTTCGACTTCGGCGACAACAACCAACTGCGCCTCACACCGAAGATCGGCGCAGCCATTCTCGACTTCAATTACAAACTCGACAGCGATGGGCTGAGCGCCAAACGCAGCTACATCAAAGCTGGCCCGCAACTCGGCGCCGAATTCGAGTGGCAACCGAGCACGCGCATACCGCTTTCGCTCGATCTCGACGTGATGCTCTCGGACGATTTCGGCACGTCCGTTGCAGCAATCTCCACCGAATCGCTGGTGGCGAAGTACCGCTTTTTCGAGCGACAATCGTTCAGCAGTTCAGCGATGATTGGGGTCGCATTTGAGCAGATGCGCTACGAAGATAATCAATCAGTTTCCAACCGCGTGCACGTCGATCTTGGTCCGATGCTCCTCATCGGAATCGACCTTCGATTCTGATCGCTCGCCTCTGATGTTGTGGAGTACACGTGAAAGCCTTCAATTCAATATCGCTTTGCGAATCGCTTGAATCCCGGATGTTTCTTGCAACGCATGGGTTGAGCGCTACTTACTTCGACGCGCTCGAGTTCGGCGGACATAGCGTCAAGCGCATCGATTCGCGGATCGATTTTGATTGGGGGGATCATCGTCGGCCGGCGACAGGCATTAAGGGCAATACGTACACGGTTCGGTGGGACGGAATGCTGCTGTCGCGCGCCGCGGGCACATACACCTTCAGCGTGCACAACAACGATGGCATTCGTGTGTGGGTGAATGGCGACTTACTTGTCGACAGCTGGAAATCCAGTCCGCGGCGGACGCTTTCCGGGTCGATCAACCTGAAGGCGAAGACATTGTACGATCTCCGCGTCGAGTATTTCGACCAGGACCGGACGGCGGCGATCCAACTGCGCTGGAGCGGGCCGGGATTTGTGACGGAAGTTGTGCCCGGCGCGCATCTGTATGCCTACGACGAGCGCTTCGCTGCCATCGGTGATTATGGACGGACGGATGCGTATTCGCAGGGCACGGCGCGCATCGCCACCAGCTTCTCGCCGGATTTCATCATCACCGTCGGCGACAACAACTATGACTCCGGATCGGCCGACACGATCGACGCGAATGTGGGACAGTTCTATCACTGGTTCATCGGAAACTACCAAGGCAAGTACGATGGCGCCCCCAAGAAGAATCATTTCTGGCCGGCGATTGGTAACCATGACTGGACGCCGCAAGGCAGCATCGCGCCGTACAAAGACTACTTCACCCTCCCCGGCAACGAGCGCTATTACGATTTCGTGCAAGGCGATGTGCACTTCTTCGTGCTCGACAGCGACGTGCATGAGCCGGACGGAGTGGATTCCAATTCAAAGCAGGCGAAGTGGCTCAAGGCGCAGCTCGCGAGTTCGACATCGCTGTACAACGTCGTCTACTTCCATCATTCACCCTTCGCTTCCGGCGATCACTACGATTCATCGTGGATGCAATGGCCGTTCAAGGATTGGGGCGCGGATGTCGTGCTCTCCGGCCACGACCATGAGTACGAGCGCCTGATCGAAGGCGGCCTGACGTACGTCGTCGATGGCGCCGGCGCGGGGCCAACGCCCTTCGACAAAACCTTCCGCGCCGGCAGCGTCGCGCACAACGACACCGATTCGGGCGCGCTCCTCGTCCAGGAGAACAGCCTCGGAATGACATTCGAGTATCAACTACGGAGCGGCGCGATCGTCGACACCTTTACGATCCCCGCCTCAACCTGAACGCTCACATCCCCGCGGCGGCGGAGTCGAGCAGCCACGTCAGTTGGCCGGGATCCGGTTGAATCAACTGCACAGGCAAGCGTTCTGGATCGCGCGGGCCTTCGAGCACTTCGCTCAGCCGCGACGCCTTCGCTTCCCCGCTCACCAGGATCGCGACCTGAGCGGCGCGGTTGATGAATGGCGCGGACATCGTGATCCGCCAGGTATTCAGCTTCTCGACGTGATTGGCGACGCAGCGGTGCTTCGTCTCATGCAACGCTTCAGTGCCGGGGAATAGCGACGCGGTGTGGCCGTCGTCGCCCATGCCAAGGTAGATCAGATCCAGCCCGCCATCGCCAAATTTCTCTTTCAGCATCTGGCCGTATTCCTTCGCCGCCTCGTTTGGATCGATTTCACCGCGCATGCGATAGACGTTGTCACCGGGAATTGGAACTTTCGACAGAAGCGTTTCGCGCGCCATGTGGTAGTTGCTGTCGGCATGCTCGGGCGGAACGGTACGCTCGTCGCCGAAAAAGATTTCGACCTTCGTCCAATCGATCTGTGTGCGGAACTCTTCGCTTGCGAGCACGTGATGCATCGCCTTGGGCGTCGATCCGCCGGAGAGCGCAACGGTGAACTGCCCGCGCATCTCGATCGCCGCCTCCCCCACCGTGACAAATAACTCCGCCGCGGCGCGGGCGAGTGCATCAGCCGTGGGCAGGACTTTGATCTCTGGAGTCTTCATCACGGAAAGGATGAAGCAGACCGCGAAATTCCGCAATCCCAAACGTGACCGCGAATCGGACCAGAATCTACCAGACCGCTTCGACCGCCTTCGCAACATCCGCGGCGGTGTCTTCCGGCGATCGGCCGTTCGCATAAACTGTGAACTTCGCGAGGATCGCGTTTGAGGGATGGCGAAGAAAATGCTCGTTGACGTCCGTCGGTTTGCCGATCTCATCCGGCGATCGCTCGTCGCGTCGACGACGAAGGATTTCAATCGTTTCTTCCACATTCGGCGAGGGCAGAAGCAGCACGACCGGATACGGCTCCAGCGCCGTCCTCACGCGCGCAAACTGCGCCGGATCCTCGTACACCGAATGCCCCGCCCCGAAGTCAATCACGCAGCGCTCGCCCGCATGCTCCGCCAGCAACCGCCCCACCGCATGCACTTCGAAGGGCTTCCAATAAGCCACCATCCCCGCAAACCCGCCGCGCTCATACGCCGCCTTCTGATCCCCCTCCGTATATCCAATCTCTTTGTAGTAATCCCAACGAACGTGATCCATGCAGATCCGCGGAACCGAACACCGCGTCGCCAGCAGCGCCGCTATTGTGCTCTTTCCCGCATGCATCGGGCCGATGAGGATGAGGGGTGACGGCATAGCGCGCCAGCGAGATTTACGGTTTGTGCTTCCGCCAGAGGCGATTGAGAGGGATTTCCAGATCAGCAAATGGAGGGAGCTTGATGACAGATTCGTCCTCCTCATGAGCAATCGGTACGAAATCTTTCCCCTGCAATTCCCACGCATCGATGCTCTTGGTCGCTGGATCGATGATCCAGTAAAAAGCCACGCCCGCCTCGCGATACTGCGCAAACTTGTCCTCTCGATCGACCTCAATGCTGCTCGGACTGATCACTTCGACCGCCAAATCCGGCGGTCCCTCCATTGCTTTCTTGCCGATGAGATGCGTGCGTCCGTGCGAGAAATAGAGCACGTCCGGCCGTCGAACGTTGAACTGATCGAGAATCGTGTCAACGTCATGATGAAGCTCGCCAAGATCGCGATCAAGAATGTAGTTATTCAGCATCGTGATCAGGTTCACGACAACATACGAATGATCCGGCGTCGGACTTGGGCTCACCGCCACCTCCCCGTTTACGAGTTCCAGGCGTAAGCCAGGCGGATCTTCGCCGAGCATCAGGAACTGTTCTGCGGTCATCTTGGTCGTACTCACGACGGGCATTGACACCTCTCACAACATTGTACCCAGTAAATCAAGGACCGGCAGGGACCACCCGACGCTCACTTCAACCCACACCTGATGCATGCCATCTACCCCAGCTGATGCGCCGGCTTCGGCAGATCATCGTGAATCGTCTGCTGCTTCACCTGATCACCCGCGAAGGTGTAGAGGATCATGTCGTCGTCGATCCGCGCCTGTAAATGCACCGGCCGTTGCCAGATCTTGTAGACGTTCTTCAGCGTTTCCGTTGCGAACTTAATTTCCAGATCCAGGCCGCTGTGCTTGTGGGCGAGGAATAGCTCGCCGCGGTTGCAGTAGTTTCCGTCGACGACGTAGATGAACGGGCGGCCGAGGTTCGTCAGTTGATACAGCATCGTCTGTTTGATGCGCTGCGGATCGCGCGACACGATGCGAAGCTGACCGGTGTGCGGGTCGCGGCCGTATTGGTAGAACTTGTGTTTCTCGATGAACTCGGGGGTCATGAATTCGTCGATGAAGTTCACATCGTTGTAGACGCGACGCACTTCGAAGATTTTTTCGCGGCCGAGGCCCAGGCCCTTATCCCAACGCTTCTTCTCGCCAAGGTTTGACGCTTCTTCGTATTCCTTGCCGAACTTGCCCTTATTCCAACGGTCTTCAATGTCGCGGAAGAGTTCGATGCCGATCTTGTACGGATTGAAATTCCCCGGCGGCATATGAACGGTGCCGCTGTGATGGTCGGCATAGTCGATGATTTCGCTCGCGGTGACGAAATGCTTGCTCATCAGCGTGCTGTGCCAGAAGCTGGCCCAGCCTTCGTTCATGACCTTCGTCATCCCCTGCGGCGCAAAGTAGTACGCCTCCTCACGAACGATCGACAGACAATCCGCCTGCCAGTCTTCCAAGCGCGCGTGTTCCAGTAGATACAACAACACATCGCGCGTCGGTCGCGACGGCGTCGCGTGACGCATCTTCGCTTTCTCATCGCGCAAGCGTTTCGCTTCCGCCTCAAGTTTGTCCGGCGGATTCACCCATCGGTCGAGATAATCCTTGGATTTGAATTTTGCGATCGGCTCTTCGCGCTTCGCGTCTTCCCGTTTGGCATCATTCGGCCCGCGGTTGAGGAACATGCTGTGCGGGTCGATCAGGTCCTCGACGCTGAGGCAGACGTCGAGCCATTTCTCAACCGTGTCGTAGCCGTGCCGCTCGATGTGCTTGCGCACGTGCGTCGAGTGGTTCGCCATCTCGTCCATCATCTTGCGATTCGTATGGCCGAACCACAGGTTGTTCTTGAAGAAGTCGGAGTGGCCGTACACGTGCGCGATCACGAGTTTTTGATCGACGAGCGCATTGCTCTCCTGCAGGTAGGCGTAGCACGGATCGTTGTTGATCACCATCTCGTAGATGCGTCCGAGACCGTAATGATGCCGCTTGCGGAGCGATTCGTATTCTGAACCAAATCGCCAATGCGGATACCGCTGCGGAAATCCACCATACGCGGCGATCTGGTTCATCTGCTCGTAGTCGCACATCTCGAAGATGACGGGGAAGAAATCGAGGCCATACGAGCGGGCCTGTTCGCGGATTTGTTTCTTCGCCGCGAGAAGCTCTTCGGGGAAAGGTGCGAGCGTGTGTGACGCCATGACGACTCCACTTAAGACTTCGCTCTATCACTATTTATATCCGCCCTAATCCCGGATTTCCTCGATGAAATCTGATGGGTATCGAGGCCGGAACCCGCGGAGCTGCGCTCCGCCGCTAAATATCTCGACCGACCCTCCGTCGTGTAATTAGCGGCGGAGCGGAGCTCCGCGGGTTTGGGCGATGGCGCACGTTTAATCCGGCAAGGCAACTGTAGACCACGCCGGCGCGTCGATCTCTTTCCCGGTCGTGGGATCGATCATCCGATACCGATGTCGCCGCAGAATCTCCGCCACCGCATCGTGATTCGCGGACACTTCGATAATCATCGCCGGCCGCACTTCCGCGAGCGTTCGCTCGGCGCCTTTCAGGACGCCCAGTTCGTGCGACTCGACATCGATCTTAATGAACTGCGGCGCCGCGCGCCCCACCGCGATCTCCTTATCAATCGTCGAAATCTCCACCTCAACCGTTTGCTGCTGCGCGCCGTAATGCTTGCCGATGAAGTCATGATCGGCCTCGAGCGATCCCGTCGATCCCGTCATCCCATCGATGTGAAACGTCGCCGTGCCGATGTGATCCGACAATCCGCACGCGCGAACGGTCACGTTCTTCAGCTCGTTCCGATCGATGTTCATCTGCAACAGTCGGCGGTTCGTCGCATCCGGCTCGAAGCTGACGATCTGCGAAATGAACGGCGAAAACCCCGCGAAGAAGAGCGTCCAATACCCGACGTTCGCCCCAACATCCCACGCACACGTCGGCGGATTCTTCTGCAGCAGCTCGCGGACGAACTCGATCTCCCGGCTTTCACTTTCGCTCGCATCCGAGATCGCGAGGTTCAGGTTTCGCTCGCCATCAAACCAGAGTTGAAACGGTCCATGCGGATAGGGTTTCGATTGGATTCCACCATATCGAAGTGAGAGCAGCGTGCGAACGATCGCACTGCGCCGAAGCCGCGCTTTGGTTTGCGGCGAAAGAAAGGCGCGAAGTCGTTGTGCGATGCTCAAGCGTTTGGTCCGATCAAATCCGTTTGACTCGGAAAGGTTACTCGCTGCCAAGACCTGTCGCCAAGCCGTCGATGCTGCGCGCGTTTTTCTTCTCGCGATATTCGACGAGCCCTTGCGGCCCCTTCTTCTGCGCCCACGTCACCAGATCGCTGCGCTCTTCGACCAGTTGCATTTTCGGAATGCTGAACCCGCACGAGGTCTGGCACGACTCGACATGCAGCACCACGATCTGCCGCTGGCCGAGAATGTCCGGAAAATTCGGCTTCAGATCCGCCCACGCCGCGTCTGTCGGCAACACAATCTCGCCGCGCCCATACAGCCGCAGAATCAAGGGCTTTTCGCCAAAGCTGCAGAACATCATCGTCAGCCGCCCGTCGTGTCGCACATGCGCCGCCGTCTCCGCGCCGCTGCCGGTAAGATCGAGATACGCGACCGTTCGTTCATTGAGCACGCGCAGTGTGTCCATCCCCTTTGGCGAACAGTTCACACGGCCTTCCTTCGCAGCCGACGCGACAAAGTAGACGTGCTGCTGTCGGATGAATTCGATGAGCTTGTCGTTGAGTTGTTCGTAAAACTGGGCCACGTAATTCCTTTCGACGGAATGGTAGCAGAAAGTGGCCGGTCCGTTCATCGCCTCTCGATTGGTCTGCCAGGCTGTCAATTGGAGCTGCCAGATTTGGGAGCGCTTCCGCCTTGTCGCAAATGCGCCAAGCATTTGCCTCGCTCTGCTAGGCACGGCGCGGTTAACATGCTTTTGACCTCGTATAAATCGTGACGCAAGCCACGATTAGTCGTGACGATCTCGTAACCATCCATTTCCCTGTTTCATTCGAATTCGTGGTGGATTTGACCCGAAAGGCGCAGCAGTTGCCGTTGTTCTTTTGACGTTGCCCGCCTCATGCGTGGTTCATTGAACTGCCAGCCGCGTTGGTTGGCGAAGATCACGCGAGGGCGACCTTCATCGAACAATCACGAGGTGTCTCATGGCAGTCTTAACTCATTCGCACCGCGAACAGGTGCGCGTTGCAAGCGGATTGGATGTGCTCGCGGCGATATGGCTTTTCATCTCCGCGTTTGCTGTGTCAATGTATTACGGCCTGGCATGGTCGAACGCGATCGTGGCCGTGGTCGTGTTCATCCTCGCCGGCATCCGCGCCACCAGAGCGGAAACGACCCCCGGCCTGAGCTGGATCAACTTCCTGCTCGGCATCTGGGTGCTGATTTCTCCGTGGGCCGTGCATAGCACGCAGACGCACGCGGCCATCACCAACAACGTGATCATGGGGATCATCATGATCATCCTGCCGTTGTGGAGCGCCCTCGCCGGCGGAACGAACGTCCGCACCACCGACACGGCCGAGCTCAACAATCGCGGACTGTAATCGCGGGTCTGCTGTTCGAAACGTTCCCCTTTCAAGTCGCCGTTCAACGCCAAGTTGAACGGCGATTGTGTTTGCGCGGATGGGTTACGTTTGGAATAAGTCCTTGAGAGACAATGAGAACCCTGGCAGCAGCGGCTCGTCGTTGAGAATATCCCGCACGCTGTACCGTCGGATCTGATTCTGCGCTCGAGATACTTCGATCGTCCGATTTGGAGGATCAACGACCCACACCGAAATTGTTCCTGCTGAAAGCCATTCGTCGACCTTGGCGGCGAGTTCAGAGTGAGTGTCGCTGGGCGAAACGACTTCAACCGCCAGATCCGGCGGACCGTCGAAGAAGCCGCGTTTAAACTTCGCGGGAACGCGCTCCTTCCGAAGAAATGCCACATCCGGCGCGCGCGTCGTGTCCGGATTGCGGGCGATCACAAAGCCTGTCTCGGCGGCGAAGACCTTTCCAAGTTGGTTTGCTCTCACGTGATTAGCGATCAGGCGCAGCAGTTCTGCCGAGACGTCGCCATGTTCCGCGCTGGCCGGTGCCATATGGATGATCTCCCCTTTGATCAGTTCACACCGACCAATGTCGCCCATCTCGAAGAGTTCTTCGGCGGTGACGAGTTTGGTGAGTTGCTGGCTCATGAAACTTTATCGCTCATCTTTCATCGCGCCACTTCAATGCCCCTTCCCGAAGAACGTCTTAATCGAATCGTAAATATCATCCTTCGAATTGACGCGACTCGTCAAGACTTTCTCATGGCCGCGTAGGTGTTCGTGCAACACATTGATGAAGTTGCCAGAGCCGTACGCGGACGCGACCTGGCAGTAGCCGAACATGTTGCAGATGGGGAGGAGTTGTTCCTTCAGAAGCTTCACGCAGTCGCGGCTGTCTGCTTCTGAGCTGTTGTCGCCGTCTGAGAAGTGGAAGAGATAGATGTTCCACTCGTCCGGGGAGTAATGCTGGTCGAGCAGTTGCTTGGCGGTGCGGAAGGCGCTGCTGATTTTCGTTCCGCCGTCTTCGCGGAGGTGATAGAAGGTGTGCTTGTCGACCTCCTTGGCGCTGACATCGTGAACGATGTAGCGCGATTCGATTCCCTCGTAGTTTTTCCGCAGCCACGTGTCGATCCAGAAGCTCTCGAGCCGGACGAGCTCTTTCTGTTCTTCGCCCATCGACCCGCTGACGTCCATCATGAAGATGATGACCGCATTGCTCTGCGGGCTTTTGATCTCTTTCCAGCTGCGATAACGGATGTCCTTTTTCTGCGGGATGATGACCGGATTATCCGGGTCGTAATCGCCGAGCATGATCTGGCGCTTGAGCGCTTCCTTGAACGAGCGCTTGAAATGACGCAGCGACTCCGGCCCGACGCGGCGGAGCGACGAGTACTTCTCCTTGATCGTCGTGATGCGGTGCTTGCCCTTGGGCTCGATTCGCGGGAGCTTGAGCTCCTCCGCGAGAATTTCCGCGAGCTCGTCGAGGGAGAGATCGACCTCCATGATGTGCGCGCCGGCCTCGGTTCCACCTTGTGCCTTACCCGCACCCGGCTGACCTTTGCCGACGACATCGCCTTCCTTGCCGTCGCCGGCGCCGACGCCCTGTGAGTTATCGCCGTAGCGAAAATGCGGAAGCTCAATGCCTCGCACGGGGATCGAGATGAGGTGCTTGCCTTCCTTGCCGATCAACTCGCCCTTGGTGAGGAATTTGCGCAGATCCTCCCTGATCCGGCCCTTCACAATCTGCCGAAAGCGCTGGTGATCTTTTTCAATCTTCAAAACCATACAACTGCTCAATTCATTGTAGGGTCGTTCAGCGGAGCGGTTATTTCGTTTCGAAAAGAACGAGTAACCGGTCCGCTGAAGCGGACCCTACGGGCACATCACTGTGCGCTCGCAAGCAATACGATGTCGTCGAACGTGGGCGCTGAGTGCGTCACGCGCGCCAGTTCCGGAATCTTGAACGGCGGCGGGAAGATCGATTTGCCGTGCACGCGCTGGAAGCGCTTCACAACATCCCCGCCGATGCAGGCAATGAGATCATCGCCCTCGATCCGCATGGTAATCGCGCCCGACTCTGCGACTTGATCGTTTTGCAGCAGGACATACTGATCGGATTGCATCGACTCGTCATCCACGGCATTCGCACAGTTCAGATAGGCGCCGTAACGAATCGTCGAAGGCAGGTCGAACTTGATCGCCATACGGCGCTCGCTGGAAATCAGCGGCGGCCCATCGTCGTCGCGCTCGAGCCATTCGCCGGTGAATTTTGAGGCACAGCCGCTGGAAAACAGGCAAACGCATACGATCAACACTGCGCGTTTCACAGTTCACCTCTTATTGTTCAAGAGTCTCGATCGTCACAATCTGGTTGAGGCGGAAGATCGCGATTCGCTGCGACCGCGGGAAATAGAACGTCGCTTTTGATTCCTCCGGAACCAATTGAAGCGGATCGACCACCTCGTAGGCAGTTCCGCTGGAAAGTATAAGCCGAAATGCAACAAACGGTTCCGCGTGCAGCATGGTATTGAGATCGTCGCGATACCGCTCGCTCATGCGAGCGCCTTTGCTTCGCCAAGCGAGTCAAACCCAGCGATCTCCGACTCATCGGAGTTCACCTTCATCTTGTAGTCGTTAGAAACGAAGGTGAACTTCGTCAATCCGATGGCAACCTGTCCGAAACGGACGATGTCCAACCGTCGGCCGTCTTTCAGGACAATCTGAAACGGAACAAGTGGCCTTTGCAGTAACCTTCGCTTCAGTTCTTCAATCATCACTCCTCCTGCTTCGAATCACCTCTCGCGAAGATGCTGGCGACGTAATTCAGGACGTCGGTGGCGCTGGCTTCGTTGTAGCCGAAGTACTTGATCAGCCGCTGTTTTACGACGTCGATCTTTTGCTGGGTTTCGTCGTCCACTACACTCGACACCAGGTTCTTCAGCTTGATCGTGTCGCGCTGATCTTCGAACAGCTTCAGTTCCAGCGCCTTGAGCAAGCGCGCGTTGGTGTTGTACTCAAACTTCTTTCCATCCAGCGCGAGCGCGCCGATGTAGTTCATGATCTCCTGGCGGAAATCGTCCTTTCTCGACTCAGGGATGTCGATCTTTTCTTCGATCGAGCGCATCAGCCGATCATCCGGCTCTTCGTCGCGGCCGGTGTAGCGGTTGCGAACGCGCTCGTGTTGCGTGTACGCGCGAACGTTCTCGATGTAATTGGCCGCCAGGCGCTTGATGGCGTCTTCGTCGGCACTGATCGCCCGCTGAACCTCGGCCTTAAGGATATCTTCGTATTCCTCGCGCACGACGGCGAGGATTTCCTTGTACTCTTTCTTCAATTCCTCATCGGTGATCAGCGAGTGATGGGTAAGCCCCTCTTCGAGCTCGTTCATCACCATGAACGGATTAATCGTCTTCTCGATCTGCGCCTGGTGCGACACGAGCGCATTGCTGATCTTGTCCTGGATGTAGCGCGGTGAAATGCCCTGCATTCCTTCACGTGGCGCTTCTTCCTTCAGTTCCTTGATGCTGTCTTCCGTGAAGCCGGGAATGCTCTTGCCGTTGTACAGCTTCAGCTTCTGCAGCTTGGTGATGCCGGCTTTTTTCGGCTCGGCCAATCGAGTGAGCACCGCCCACATGGCGGCGACTTCAATCGTGTGCGGCGCGATGTGCATTCCCTTCACGCGCTCAGGGCCGAAATCTTTCAGGTAGATCTTGATCTCGTCGTCGAGTCGGATGTTATAGGGAATGTCGATCTTGATGGTGCGATCGCGGAACGCTTCCATCATTTCGTTGCCCTGCAGCTTTTTGTATTCCGGCTCGTTGGTGTGGCCGAGGATCACCTCATCGATGTAAGTCTGTGCGAACTTCTTCGGCTTGATCATGTGTTCCTGACTCGCGCCGAGCAGGTCGTACAGAAACGCCACGTCGAGCTTTAGCACTTCGATGAACTCGACGATGCCACGGTTGGCGATATTCAGCTCGCCATCGAAGTTGAACGCGCGCGGATCGCTGTCCGAACCGTACTCGGCGATCTTGCGATAGTTGATGTCGCCGGTGAGTTCGGTGCTGTCCTGGTTCTTTTCGTCCTTCGGCTGGAACGTCCCGATTCCGCGACGGTCTTTTTCTGACAGGATCAGGCGTTTCACCTTCACGTGATCGATCGCCTTTTTCCAATCGCCGTCGTAGTGATCAAGCAGGTCGCCGTAGATCTTTCGGCAGAACGGGCAGACGTCGCCGTAGAGACGAACTTTCCGGCCTTCGGGCAGCTTCTCGTTGATCGCATCGAGCACTTCGTGGCGCGCTTCCAGCGGAATGAGCAGCAGCGGCTCCTCGTGCATGGGGCACTCAACATATTGTTCACCTTCATCACCACCTGGCCCGCGGTGATGAACGCGCCACATGTACGTATAAGCCTTGCCCACGTCGGTGCGGCTGTAGTGTTCGAGGCCCTTCTTCAGCAATCTCGCGATGGTCGACTTGGACGATCCGACAGGACCGTGAAGCAATAGAATTCGCTTCTCGGTGCCGTAACCCTGCGCCGCCGATTTGAAGAAATCGACCAACTGCACCAGCGGTCGCTCGAGTCCGTATATGGCATCAGCGCCATGCTCAATTGGGTCGGAGAAGAACTTGTACCGGGTGTACTCCTGCTTGAATTGCGTGAAGCTTTCCGAGCCGTACGACAGGATCATGTCGTAGACGCGCTGAAACGCATTGCGCGCGACGGCCGGGTTGTCGATGGCCACGTCGAGATAATCCCAGAACGAACCTTCCCAGTGTTGATCACGATAATGGGTGGTATCGAGTTTGCGGTCGATAATCGAAAGCAGCGGGTTTGACTTGTTCGGCATGTGATGAACTCCAATTTCACATTGACGTCATGTTTCATGGCGCGCGACACAACCGCTCGCGGTTCCCATCGCGGCGAGACAATCGATTCAGTGGACTAGACACAGTGATGCGAATCGCGGGTTGGTTCGGTCGCGGATGCCAAAGAGCGACACGGGTCGGGAGGCGGGTGCCCTTGATCTGTATCATCGGCTGAGCTGCAGCCGCTTCAACATCTCGGCCCGATTCTTTCCCCCCACCCAACCCCAGAAGGCAGCATACCTGTACGGGAAATATTAGCAAAGCGAGAAACCGGAATTCCAGTGGCGCGCAATGCAAAGCGCGATTTTGTCAGTTCGCGCGACTGGGGAAATCAGGAAAGATGATCTTACTAACGTCGCATAGAAAAAGGGGTCTAACCCGTCGGCCGGCCACGATGCGGAACGTGCCGCGTCTGCTTGAGGGATTTCCGCCACAAAGGAGTATCGTATGAAACACGCGTTGATCTGCTCGACGCTTGCGCTGGGCCTCGCGGCCACCTCGGTCTTCGGCGCCAAGCGCGACCCCGACGTCGATAAAGCGCTCAAGAGCGTTTATCCCGACGCGCGAACGGAAATCACCGGCTCGCACGAAGTGAACGGCGTGAAGGTGCAGGATGTGAAAGTCACCACGAAGGACGGCGAGAGCAACGCCGCCGTCACCGAATACGGCGACTTCCTCTACTACGGCCTTCCGCGAAAGAATGTCGATTCGAGCGTTCAGCAAAACATCTCCGGCCTGTTTAAAGGCGTCTCGGATATGGACGTGAACTGGGCGACGAACTATCTCGTCGATGTGAACGCATCCAACAACAGGCAGTATCGTCTGCGCCTCGATGCGACCGGTCGGCTGAAAGACATTCAGAACGCCAATGAAGTGAAGCATGACACTGCCCACAACAAGGCGTCCGGCGACACGAGCAAGATCAAGAGCATGGCCGAGAAGTACATGGACGGCGCAAAGGCCGGCCAGGTCTGGGGCGATCAGAGCGGCGATGGTTTTTACACCGTCGAAGTAACCGACAAAAATGGCGAGCCCGCGATCATCACCCTGAATAACGCCGGTCAGGTCTATCTGAAGCGATGGGAAATCAAGGAGGCCGACATCCCCGAACCGGTGACGAAGACCATCAAGGACACCTTCGGCGATGTGAAGGTCGACAAAGCGTTTCGAAGCGACTTCGAGTACTACCAGTTCGATTCGCAAACATCCGGCGGCGACAAGGTCGTCGTGCGCGTGCGCCCGAACGGCGACATCATGAGCATAACCAACGCCAAGGCCGCCGCGGAAGACGAAGCGGTGACTGCGAAGTCAAAGCAGTCCGGCTCGCAGAAAAAGAAAAGCAAGGCGTCCGGCTGATCCCGCAGTCGGGAAGAAACACCCACGAAGCCCCGGCCTTTGCGGCCGGGGCATTTTTTTGCGCGTAATGTACTCGAGAGGGAAGAAATGAGAATCGCAGTTGTAGGGTCCGCTTCAGCGGACCCTACAACACGGGGATTTTACACCTTCACCATATCCAGCGTGCGGAACTGGTCGCCGAGGATGGGCTTGCTTGGGGCGTTCAGCCAATCCTGTAGCACCGTCGCGTAGACGCTGCGGAAATCGACCGTGTATTTGAGATCGCCGTGATCGAGATCGGTCAGCGACGGGTATTTGCCGAGCAGGCCGTGCTTGAGCGCTTTGCCGAAGACGAACATCGGGGCGGCGGTGCCGTGATCGGTTCCGCCGGAAGCATTTTGCTCGACGCGTCGGCCGAACTCGCTGAACGTCATGACCAGCACGCGCTCGTCGTTGCCCTGGTTCTTCAGGTCGCTCATGAACGCGGCGACGCCTTGTCCGAATTGCTGCATGAGCTGATCGTGCCGGCCCTTTTCATTCGCATGCGTGTCGAATCCGCCGAGGCTGACGTAGTAAACGCGCGTCGGCAGTCCGCCGCCGATCATCGCGGCGACCGTACGCAGGCCGCTTCCGAACTCGCCATTTGGATAACCATTCGCGTCGTGTCCGCGCACCATCCGCAGGATGTCGTCGCTGCTGACCTGCGCGTCCATCGCGGTGCGATGCAGGAAATCGAGCTGATTCGCGGGCGTGATCTCGATCTGCTTGTTCTTCGCCATCGGCTTGGCGATCGCAGGCGCAGGCTGCGTCGACGGCGCCGCGGGCGCTTTGCTCTCGTCGATCTTGTTGAGCTTCATGTAATCGTCTTTGTCGCGGCCGTTGTAGCGATACGTCTCCGGCCGTTCGAAAGAAAGCGGCGTGATGCGATCGCCGCGCATCGCCAGCGGCAGCTGATCGCCGATCGACACGCCGACATGCGGATCGCAACCGGCGCACTGATTGTCGAAGTAGCGGCCGAGCCAGCCGTTGGTCGTCAGCTCCTTCTCCGGCTGCGCGCTGTGCCAGATGTCCATCGATCGGAAGTGGGAGCGATTCGGATTCGGATAGCCCACGCCTTGAATCACCGCCGCCCTTCCGTCTTCGTACAGATTCTTCAATGGGCCAAGGCTGGGATGCAAACCGACGTACGAATCGAGCTTCAGCACTTCCTTGTCGTTATGTCCCAACGACGGACGCGCACGGTGATACGCCGGATCCGCCCACGGCACGACGGTGTTGATGCCGTCATTTCCGCCGGACATCTGCACGACGACGAGGATCTTTCCATCCTTCCCGCTGGGCTGCTGCGTGCGCTTCACGTCGTTCGGCTGCGCAATCGCCATGACCGTCTGATCGAGAAACGCGGGAATGGTTGGGGTGACGGCAAGAAGCGTCAGGCCCTTTTGCAGGAAAACACGTCGCGTTGTAATTGGCTTTTGCATCGCGGCTCTCTCTTTTCGTGGCACGGGCGCCTCGCCCGTGTTGGCCTTTTGCACGGGCGAGGCGCCCGTGCCACGGGAACTAACACAACTGATACTCGGGCATCGAGACGATCAGTTGGATCATCTTTTTAACCGAATCCTCTCGCGGATTCTCGCCGAGGGCTTCAACCAGGACCTTCTTTTTGTCGTCTTCAACCGGCCGCTGGATCAGCCGATTGATCCAATCTTCGACGATCGCTTCCGGCGATCCATTGTCGTCGACATTGATCTTCGGATCTTTCAAGCCGCGCGCTCGTGCCGGCTTTCGCCCGGTGAGCGGCGCGAGCGCACCGCCGCCGACCATTGCCGTCGCGGTGTTGTATCGGACAAATAGCGTGCTCGTGTTGATCCACATGCGTCCGCCGGCCCAGCCCTTCACGTTCGGCGGACCGAACGGGACTTGGCCCATCTGCGAAAGGGCGCCCTGCATGATCCGCACGCTCGGCACCTTCATATCCATCAGCCGCGACGTTCCGACAACGAGCTGAATCGGGCTCTTGATCTGGCTCCCAATCGCCCGCGGGCTGTAAAACGCCTTGCTGGTGAGCATGGTCTGCAACAGCGGACGAAGCTCGTAATTGTTCTCGCGAAGCTCGCTGCCGAGCGCCTCCGCCAGCCCGTCTTCCAGATCTTCGTACACGAAGAACTTGAACAGTTTGCTCGCGATATAGGGCGCGCACGCGGGATGATGCATGATGATCTCAACAATGTCATCACCATCGAAGTTGCCGCTGTGCCCCATGAACGTCTTGATCCCCTCATCATGATCGAACTTGCGGAAGACGAAGTCGTCGCCGTCGTGCGACCAGCCGGTGAACGATCGGGCGGAGTTCTTGATGTCGTCTTCGGTGTAATTGCCGATGCCCAGCGTGAAGAGCTCCATCAGCTCGCGGGCATAGTTTTCGTTGGGATGCTGCTTGTGGTTCTGCGTGTTGTTCAGGTAGTCGAGCATCGCCGGATCGCGCGAGATCGCGCGCACGAACTGGTGAAAGTTCCCGGCACAGCGCTGTCGCAGCGTTTCATTTTGCTGCCACATGAGCCATGCGCTTCGCTCGTCCTTCGCGCTCGTGCAGAAGTGGCCATGCCAGAAGAGCGTGAGCTTTTCCTGCAGCGGATGCGGACCGTTCGCCATCCGGTTCATCCACCATGTCACCGTCTCGCCGATCGCCTCGCGATTCGCCTGCTGGAGCTGCTGTTGAATCGCCTTACGTTCTTCCTGCGTCTTGTTCACGTAAAGCGTTTTGATCTCGCGGAAGTTTTTCGGATATCCGTCGATCGAGCTGAGATCCGGCACGTCGCTCTGGGTTTGTTCCTCGGCCGGCGCATCCGGAAAATCGAGCAGCCAATCCACCGCCCGCTCCGGCCCCATCTCGACAACCTTTGCGACCTCATCCGGCCGTCCCCCGAAGCCGGCGCGGTTCAACAAATGCGCCGCCTTTATTGCATCAAACGGATCATCGGAACTCGGCTTGTACGGCTGGAGAAGTGGATGCGTCCTGGTCATCGTTCCCTCGATATGGTCGACACCCTTCCAAACGCTGATTCCTGGCGACTATTGCGGGTGATTGGTGATTGGCGCACGACAATTGGCTTTCAATCACCAATCAACAATCACCAGACCCTTTCAATTCGCCTGAAACGACTCGACGGCCCGCCCGTCACCCCTATACTGCACCATCTTACGACCGGAGCAGCAGTTAATGAATGAAATTTCGTTGAAACTGGGCCATTCCCCCGACCCCGACGACGCCTTCATGTTCTACGGGCTGGCCAAAGACAAGTTCCCGACAGGACCGTACCGGTTTGAGCACGTTCTCCAGGATATCCAAACCCTCAACCAGCGGGCGATGAAAGGCGAGCTTGAGATCACCGCGATCTCGATTCACGCCTATCCGTATGTGGCCGACAAGTACGCCCTCACCAGTTGCGGAAGCAGCATGGGTGACAAATACGGCCCAATGATCGTCGCCCGGGAGCCCATGAAGCTTTCGGACCTGAAGGCCAAGAAGATCGCGATTCCGGGCAAGCTCACGACTGCGTTTCTCGCGATGCAGCTCGCCATCGGAAAAGGCGGGGACGCATTCCAGTTCGACGTCGTTCACTTTGATGAGATCCCCGCATACGTTCGCGACGGCAAAGCAGATGCGGGTTTGATCATTCATGAAGGCCAGCTCACGTACAAAAGTTTGGGTCTGCATCTGATCGTCGATCTCGGCGCGTGGTGGTACGAGAAAACCTCGCTTCCACTCCCTCTCGGCGGAAACTGCATCCGCCGCGATCTCGGCCCGCGCGTGATGCAGGAAGTCACCGACATCATCCGTCGATCAATCCAATACAGCCTCGATCATCGTCCCGAGGCGGTTGAATACGCGCTGCAATTCGGGAGAGATCTCGACCGAAAACTCGCGGATGAGTTCGTCGGAATGTACGTGAATCAATGGACGCTCGACTACGGTCCCCGCGGAAGAGAAGCGATTACGCGTTTGCTCAAGGACGGCGCGAAAGCGGGCCTCGTCCCGGAAACGGGCACCATCGACTACGTCACCGCGAGAGGGTAATCACACCTGAAGTTTAGCCCCCGCGGCCACGCGGGGATTTCCGAGCGCAACCAAACCCCCGCGTGGCCGCGGGGGCTAAACCAATGCGAACGCCTGTCGAGATCATCCATCAGCTCGAAAACACCTGGCGTGCCGATCCCAACGTTGAATCAATCTTCCTCTTCGGCTCGCACGCCACCGGCACCGCCAGTCCCAAGTCCGACATCGACCTATGCGTTCTTCTTCGCGAAGGCGCGACGCTCGGTTTTCCTGGCCTGTGCCGGATTGATGGTCACCTGATCGAGACGTTCGCCGGCTCGCGCACGTTCTTCGAGAAGTTCTTCGAGCGCTTTCACAAGGACAACAGCCGAATCGGCCAGACACAATTCGCGACTGCGAAGATTCTCTTCGATCGCAATGGCGAAGGCGAAGCGATTCAAAAGGTCGCGCGCGAGTGGCTCGAGAAACCCAGCATCAAGCAGACGATCGATCAGGCGTATTGGCCCAAGCGGATGATCTTGTCGTCGTTCGAGCGGCTTGAAAGACTGTCTCAGTCGCATTCACCCGCCTTCCGCCACGCGTACCACGCATTCGTGCAAAGTGTGTACAGCAAGTACGCCGCGTTTCTCGGCGAGCCGGTGATGGAAGCTGACCGATTATTTCCCTACCTGATCGATTCGCGCAAACGCGAGCAGTATCTACAGCGGCCCTTTTCCGACGCGACCTTTGCTCAGCTGTTGACTTGCGCGTTAACCGAAACTGAATTTGCTCCCATGCTTTCACATGCGCGCCAGTTGCAGCAGCACGCCATCACCGCGATGGGCGGGCAGGAAATTCCTGATCGCTCCTGAGGCACGACAAACGAGGCACGACAAACGCATGTGACGAGAAACGGGAGGGCGAGGCTCCTGCCGAGCCGCGGCTGCCGGTCCGTGCTTCGGCTCGGCGGGAGCCTCGCCTTCCCAAAACGCTGACGTCGGAAGCACGACATTTTCTTGCTTTTCGTTAGGCGGGATGAGTACGCTGCGATGCGGGCCACGTCTTTTCTCTGCTTGAACTGAAGGAGATGTCATGCGTTGCAAAATCGCTTTAACTGTATGCGCTGCTTTGTTGGCGGGGGCGATCGAGGTGAGAGCCGGCTCGGCGGGAAATGGCCATAACGGTGCAGCTCCGCAGCCGACTTATCGCAACGATTCGACTCCATTGCCGACGAGTCTGAAGCTGTCGGCCGAGCTGGTAGGCGCCGATGGCACCACACCCGACCACATCACAGTCAGCCCCAACGGGCTGCACATCGCATACATTGCGCACAAGGGCAGTCGCAGCGTCGCGGTGATTGATGGGAAAATGGGGCCGGTGTTTGACGCGTTCGATCACATCAGCCAACTTCAGGACCAAAGGTTTGCCTTCAGCCCGGACGGCAAGCGCTGCGCTTATCTCGGACATGCCAGCGACGACATAAAGGTCGTCGTCGGCGATGAACAAAGCCCCGCGGGTCTACAGATCCGCGATTTCATGTTCAGCCCCGACGGATCGCATTACGCCTACTCGATGGTCGTTGCGAACAATGGGCCCTGGCTTGAAGTCTTCGACGGCAAACCCCAGCCGACCGAATACGTCTCCGAGACGAAGAACCCCGTCTTCAGCTCCGACGGAAAGCACTTCGCGTACACCGGCCAGATGAAGGAATTCATCAAAGAGCCGAAGAGCACCGTGCTGGTGGTAGACGGCAAAGCCAGCCCGAGATTCTCAGACGTTCGTGAGTTCACGTTCAGCCGCAACGGCGCGCACTACGCGTATATCGGTTACGAGAGGGATTATCCGGCGGGCGCGTCGGGTCCGACCACGACGTCGCATCTGATCGTCGACGGCGCGGAGAAGGCGACTTTCCCTGCGATGGCGCACCTGGTCATGAGCGACGACGGCGCACATGTCGCGGTGTTTGGCGGAAGCGGCAACGACGCGGATCGAGAATTCACCGCGTGGCTCGACGGCCAGACCTGGAAATTCAGCTACGCCAGTAGCGAGCAGCCGCCGCCGGTGATGAGCGCCGATGGCTCGAAGATCGCATACCTGCAGTACAAACCGGGAAGCAATCGAAAGGCGGTAGTCGTCAACGGCAAGAAGGGCCTTGATTACGACGAGATCAACGACGTGCACTTCTCGAGCGACGGCCACCTGTATTACCGGGCGTCGATGATCAACGACGGCGGCTCATTTGTCATAAAGGATGAAGAAGAGTCCGGGCCGTATAAAGCGACGCCCAACGGTGGCGATATGGCCGCCGCACTGGTCTTCAGTCCTGATGGCAAACACGTCGCGTATCGCGCCGGTGACGGCAAGCACGTGTTCGTCGTCGCGGATGGAAAGAAAGGCGCCGATTACGACATGCTTCACAGCAAGCTGGTGTACAGCCCGAACAGCCAACACCTCGCATACCTCGCCATGCGCAACGTCGCGAACAATCTTCCACCGATCGAGCGACAGCAGTATCTGCAAAAGCCCGGGCACGACACCGGCATTTATATCGTGGTGGATGAAAAGCCGCTGAATCTTCCTGACAACAGCTTTAACGGGCAAGCCGCTTCTTTGCAGTTCAGCCCCGACGGTCAGCACACTGTGGTCTGCGACGGAAACTCTCTGTTCCGGGTCGATGGACAACCAATCAAATCAGCGTCGCACCAGGGCCAACCGCCCGGAATCTTGGGCGACGTCATCTTCAGCCCGGACAGCAAGCACATCGTTTATCAGCAGGGTACGCAGGTCGGCGGCACGGACGTCGTCATCGACGGCGACGAAGCGCCCAACTATCACGTCGTCTCCGCCACGAAGCCGGTCGTCACCGATGACGGAAAAGTGTCCTATTTTGCGCTGAGCCCCGCTTCGCCGACACCCTACCGTGTGACGATCGACATGGGCGCGCCACGCAACTTCGGCATCAGCCCCGGCGGCGACAATACAACCCTCGCGAACAATCCGCAGCAACAACAAACGCAACAGCAGCAGACACAACAACAGCAGAATCAACAACAGCAGCAGGATCCAAACTCGACCGTATCGAAAGCCGAACAAAAGACGCAGGACGGGATCAACAAAGCGAAGCAAGCGGGAAATGACCTCAAGAACCTCTTCCACCATCACTGACGCAACCCTGCAAATAAAAGCCGCGCATCGAGATGATGCGCGGCTTTTTTTATTTTGTGAATGGCGCGAGCTCTTACCGCCGAGCGGTCGCCTTCATGGCCTGAATGACTTCTTCGCTGACGCCGGAGTCACGCAGATCGTTCTCGTCTTTCGCGGTCAGGTGGTAGACCGTTCCGCTGCGCTCGATGCGGTCGACGATGACGTCGTCGTGCGTTCCACGGGCGGTCCACGCAATCACGTCCTTCTTGGTGACGTTGGAGCTGACAGCGGCAGATTGGTGATAGCTGCTTCGATCAGCGTATTCGTTTTCTTCGGCTTTCTTCTTGTTGGATTCGTCCACGCCGTGGCCGATGAGCGCCCCGCCGATCGCACCGATGGCTCCGCCGATTAAAGCGCCCTCACCCGCGCGGGCATGCGACATGCTGCCGATGAGCCCGCCCGCGGCCGCGCCACCGGCCCCGCCGATGATCGCACCCGTGCCGGCGTTGCTTTCGCATCCGACAACGCTTGCCCCCAATATAGAAACCGCAAGTCCCCAGCAAACACACTGACGACGCATAGTTGTTTAAACTCCAGCCAGCCTGCCTCGGCCGGCATCGATGAAACAGCTATTATACCGCTCCCGCACCTCCCTCCTATATCGGCAACGCCCCGCGCCACCCTTCGCCAGCACATAATTCCGGGGCACACCTCAATTTACGCAAACTGCATCCATGGAATGATTTGGGCCGCGCGCCCTTGACGGCGATTTCACGCAAAGAACCGCCTCGGGCGGCGTGGCACCGATCCTGTTACGGGAATTAGGCTTAGGTGCTCGGAGAAGCAAGAGCGTGACAAGAACGCGACAAGTTCCAAATCATCGGTCGCGATTGTGCCGTTCTGTGAGCCAGAACATTAAAGAGCTGCATCAGCGCAGAATCACGGTGAAGGCGCTGTTGTCGGCGCAACGTTCCAGTTCGCGGTGAACTCGAAGCGCTTCACCAGCATCGGGTGAAACCGACCCGGATACCGCTCCGCGTTCAGTGAATAATCTATTACATCGGACAGCAGCGCTTCGACTTCAATGTGCACGTCATGCGACCCATCGTCGGCGCGTTTCAACTTCTCTGGATCGAGCGCCACGCGGTAGACCTGAGTTTCGTTTCCACCCGCCATCTGCAGGGGATGTTCGATCTCGGACTTGTATTGCTTTGCCGCTACGAGATCACCGCTAGTTGCGTGCACGGTTGTCTGCAACCACAGTGGTTTTCCCACCGAGGCCCGACGCGTCGGAACGTATGTCAGCATCACTTTCAGCTCATGCTGATCGCGCGAGACCGGCGACGAAACTGTCAGCGCGGTCGATGGAATCTCAGTGCTGACGGCTTGATCCAGATACTTCTTCCAAAGCGCATCGCCCAAAAGTCCTTTCTAGTGCGCTTCTTCGACGAATGCGCCCCATTCATCCAACCATGGTTTGACCGGATCTGCCTGCGCGTTCAATGCATCATTGCTGATCGATTCAATCTGCTGGCGAGATAATGAGCCGCTCTCAAGTCTGCGGAGCAGCTCGATCACCGCGGGGCTGGTTGGCCCTGACGCCGCTTCGCGCTGAAGCAACCAAACCGGCTTCACGTGCTGCCAGTCGATTCTTCGCGCTATCCAGATGCCGACGAAGCACATCAACACGATGACAACAAGCGAGCCAAGACGCACTGCACGTCGCCGCCGTCTAAGCCTTTGGTAGAGAATCGCGCCCTGCGCGCGAAGGTCCGCCCCGCATTCCGAACACGTGGTTGCTTCGGTGGGCAATCCGCGCAAGTCGTAACCACATTGCCGACAGGTGGGATGATCGTCGGTCGGTGCGTGCACGCCAAGAGTATTGTCGCTCAACGCGTGATCCGGACAACTTCTCAATGTGCTGGTACAGGATCACGCTTTCAAGATGTGCGGATTCCCCGATTGCACGACAAAGGACGCCCGTTGCTGTAGAGGCAAGTTCGGCACGCTGATCTTCGCGACGGTTAGATAGTCGCTGCGCCATTCTTTTCGATTGACGGTGCAACGAACGAAACCGCGCTCCGCATTGTGGTATTTCAGACACGGATTGCGATGCATCAGATGTTCGAGGCCCTTCGGCTCATTGACGCCATCGCCGCCGCTGCTGACGCTCGTGCCAACGAACTCCGCGGCGATGACCGGCTGCTCGGGCTTGCGATCGTCCACGCGCATCTCGCTCACCCAGTTCGAGTGGATGTCTCCGGTGATCACGATCGTGTTGGGGATCTTTCGATCCGCGAGGAACTGACCGATCTCAAGCCGCTCGTGCTCATAACCTGGCCATTGATCCATGGCGTAATAATCGACGTTCTTATCTTCGTCGTGCGTCCGCGTGATCATGCTCATCACGACCTGATTCGCGAGCAGATTCCACTTGCCCTGTGAGCCGATCAGCGAATCTTTGAGCCACTGCTTTTGCTTCGCGCCCATGATCGTGCCGCGCGGATCCATTGGCCCTGCATCGAGCGGACCCGGCCCGCCCTCATGCGGCTGCGGCGTGCGATATTGCCGCGTGTCGAGAATGATCATCTCCATCAATTTGCCGTACGACGCCTTGCGATACAGCTGCATGTCCGGCCCGTGCGGGAGCGACCGCGCTCGCAACGGCATGTGCTCGTAATAAGCCTTGTACGCCCCGGCACGACGCTCCAGAAACTTCGTCGTCACTGTAGTCGTGCGTTCGGAATATGGCCCCGCGTAATTGTTCGCGACCTCATGATCGTCCCAGGTCACGAACCACGGACAAACCCGATGCGCCGCCTGGAGATGCTCGTCGGTCTTGTACTGCGCATGACGAATGCGGTAATCAGTCAGCGTCTCACATCGCCCGTTCGCATGCTCGCGCGTGTGGCCTTTGTCTTTCCCACCTTCATAGATGTAATCGCCGATGTGGAAGATCAGATCGAGATCTTCCTTGGCCATGTGCTGGTACGCCGTGTAGTAGCCCGATTCCCAATGCTGGCACGACGCAAACGCCATGCGCAGCTGATCCGGATCAGACGACGCAACCGGAAGCGTGCGCGTGCGCGCAATCTTCGTCTCCGCATCGCCACACCGAAATCGATACCAGTACCACCGATCGGGTTTCAGCCCATCAACCTCGACATGCACCGAATGCGCCAAGTCCGGCGTCGCGACGCTCGTCCCTTTCTTCACAACATTCTTCATCGCCTCGTCTTCGGCCAGCTCCCAACTCACTTCGACATTGTCGCGCGGCATTCCGCCATCCGGCTCCAGCGGCCGCGGGGCAAGACGCGTCCACAGGACGACGCCTGTTGCATCCGGATCGCCCGACGCAAGTCCGAGTGTAAACGGATCGTTGCCGAACGAGGGCCGCGGAAGCACACGACCGAGCGCGCTGGTCCGGGCAAGCAACGGTGTTGCCGCCAACGCCGCACAATACGAAAGGAACAAACGACGACTAATCCCGCCCTCGTGCCCCACGGCCTCAGGCAACCGGTTGAGATCAAGCATGTGATTCGAAACCCACGAACAAACTTAAGATATTCAATGAATCAGCCCACCCATCATAGATACGACAACGCTCGCGAGACGAAATTGTTGCACGAAGTTCGGGCTATCGTCGCGGTCAATCGACACGTTCCGGCTTTGGATCGCGGCTCATGAGGTCGCTCAAGGCATGGAGCACGTCTTTGTCTTCGAACAGCACGGAATAGACCGCTTCGGTGATCGGCATTTCGACGTTGAGTGTCCGCGAGAGCGCGTGAACGGATTTCGTTGTCGGGACGCCTTCGGCGACGCTGTCCATTTGCTTGAGAATGTCGGGAAGCTTTCGGCCTTTGCCGATCTGTTCGCCGACGGACCGGTTTCGGCCTTCGGGACTGACGCAGGTTGTGATGAGATCGCCCAGGCCGGCGAGGCCGAAGAAGGTCGCTTCATCCGCGCCCATCGCGACGCCGAGGCGTGTGATCTCGACGAGCCCCCGAGTGACGAGCGCCGCCTTTGCGTTGTTGCCCGCCGAGAGACCGTCGAGAATGCCGGCGGCGATCGCGATGATGTTTTTCGTCGCGCCGGCGAGTTCAACGCCCGTCACATCGTTGTTCGTGTAAACGCGAAACCAGTTGGTCGAAAAGGTCTCCTGTACGCGACGCGCGCACGCTTCATCGTCACAGGCCGCGACGGCAGTTGCGGGAAGATATCGCGCAAGCTCCGCGGCGATGTTCGGCCCGCTCAGCGCCGCCAGTTTTCGATCACTGATCACGCCGGGTGAAAGAACGTCTTTGATCACCTGCGTCGGCCGAAGCCCTGTTTCGTTTTCGATCCCCTTCGCGACAGAAACGATCGGCACTTTACTCGGCACGAAGCGCAGCAGCCGATTCCACACCGAGCGAATGTACTGCGTCGGAACCGCGCTGAGGATCATCGTCGCATCGCCGAATGCTTCGTTGTCGTTCGCCGTCAGCTTCACCTCGTCCGGGATGCGCACGCCCTTGAGCAGCCGCTGGTTTTCGCGGTTCTGCATGAGGCGCTCGATCGATTCCTCAAACGCGCCCCACATGGTGACGCGATGTCCGCCCTGCGTGAGCAGGATCGAACAAACCGTCGCCATCGCCCCATCGCCAAGAATCGTCACGCGTTCCGACATTCGATCGATTCTACTCGTGCGACGCACCTCTTCATAATTCGTCCTTCATCCTTCATACTTCATTTTATGCAACGCTGTCCCTGGGCCGGATCGGATCCGCTGATGATCGAATATCACGACACCGAATGGGGCGTGCCACTGCACAATGATCAAAAGCTGTTTGAGTTTCTCATCCTCGAAGGCGCGCAGGCGGGGCTGAGCTGGCGAACGGTGCTTTATAAACGCGAAGCCTATCGCAAGGCGTTCGATAACTTCGACGTGCACAAAGTCGCGCGCTACACGGATCGCCAGATCACACGGCTGATGAACGACGCAGGCATCATTCGCAACAAGCTCAAGATCGCCAGCGCGGTTACCAATGCGAAAGCGTTTCTAAAGGTTCAAAAAGAGTTCGGCACGTTCGACAAATACATCTGGCAATTCACCGGCGGCAAGCCGATCAACAATCGCCTCAAGGACATTAAGCACATTCAAGCGACGAGCAAAGAGTCGGATGCGACGAGCAAGGACCTGCTCGCACGGGGATTCAAGTTCGTCGGCAGCACCATCTGTTATGCGCATATGCAGGCGACGGGGATGGTCAACGATCACCTCACGACGTGCTTTCGGCATAAGCAGGTCGGTTGAGCACTGAGGCAAGAATTTGGTTGACCGCCCGCTGATATTCGATACGTTTGTTGCGCGGAGGAGGATCCTATCTTGGGGAATACACTCATGTCCGATCCGGCATGCGTGGAGAGTCGAACGATTTTTAAACGGCGCCTCCGTCGATCGTGAGGATCCCTTCGTAGGTCAAGTCAATCGTCTAGCCGATGAGGACACTCATGATCAAACGGATGCAAACGCGCGTCACGCTCATTGGACTTAGCCTCTTGCCCGCTGTTCGCGCTCTTGCCGCGGATACCCTGACGTTCGACACGACGGAGCCAACAGGCGCGTCGATCGTCATCGCTAACCCGCACTCGACTGCGACAAGCACGAACCGCGGATCGTTCGGTGAGCGCGATACGTTCACCACTGTATTCCCAATCGAAGCCACCGCTCCCGGTGATCGCGGGCAGACGTTCACGATGCCCACCAATCCGACCGGCGATACTTGGGATCTCAACACGCTCACGCTTCGCGCCGACGCCAATCCCGACGGGAGCGGCGTTAGTCAGAATCTATCCACCAGCACAAACACCATGAAGCTGTGGCTCTTCCAATGGAACCCAAGCGACAACGCCAACTCCGGGACGAACTGGGCCGCCGGCAACGGCTTGAGCGACGGCGATCCGTTCAGCGGGACGGGCATCACCAACTTTCTCGTCAATGGTGAGCAGTTCGACGTCACGCACAGCTTCTCCGGCGACTTCATGCACTTCAACCTCGCCTCGTCCGGCGTAAAGCTTTCGAACAACACCGCGTATGCCTTCATCGTCTCCTTCGAAAGTGCGACCACCGGGATCAAGCTCGACAGCATCCGGGACGATACCGCACCCACCGGCGAAGTTTATGCGCTGGGCGCATTCCTTCGCGTCGACAACACAACACAATCGATAAACTCCGGTCCGGGCGACGATCTCGTTTTCTACGTCGACGCAACGCCCAGCCCCGAGCCCGCGAGCCTCGCGCTGTTCGGCATCGGCCCGATGCTGATGCTATCGAAGCGTACGCGACGTCCCGCATATCAGACATGCCCTTCAGCGTGTCGCGCGATCAAACAGCTTTACTAATCAAAGGACAAAACCGTTCGCGAAGGGGTGACTTCAAAGGGAGGTCCTGCGACATCTTCCACATAGAAACAAGACAACCCTCGCGTCGATAGCGAGGGTTGTGAAGGAGGAACTCGATGCGGCCCGGTGGTCACGGCGAGCAGCTCGCGTCGTGCGTCGTGTCGACGACCTTCACATTGCTATACGACACCGACAGCAGACGCAGCGTCATGCCGCCCGGGCATGAAAAATCGCCCGGTCCTGGCGGAGTCAGTGTCAGCGATCCGCTGATCGCACCGTTGTGCGGCGTGAAGCAGTCGGTCGCCGTGCGCTTCGCATTCACCGTGCGCTTGTTGGCTGCCTTTGGATTCTTGTCGCCACCGTTGATGCACGCGTAAACGGCGCTGGCGTCGCCTTCCACCGTGATGCACGTTTGCTCATTCCCGAGGCCGGCTTCCTTGAAGCTGACGACCAGATTATTGCCCTGCTGCGACTTACCGCATTTGATGAAGTGCGCGCTGCCGGCAATCGCAACCGTGATGACCAGCAGCGAAAGCACGCCGCCCGCCGCGATCTTCTTTGTTCGAGACATAACTCGACCTCCGTTTCCCTTTTGTGAATTGTTCGTGCACGCGTCACGACATCACACAGCGCGCAGTTTTGCGTAACATGACTTCGAAGACCCGTTTCGACGGTGGATTCACCTCCATTTCCAATTGTCGCCCGGCCCGCCGGCGCTGTCCGCATCGGAATCAACCACCCAGCGATCCAGTTCTTCCTTCAGCTGATATTCGACGTGTCCGTCGCCGAAGGCATAGTTGTCTCCACGACGGCTCTTGATCCGATGCGTGCCCCACGCGATGCCGTCGAGCGCTTCGGCCTCCGCGAATCCGACCCATGCGGCGCTTTGCAGGAACTGGCCACCGTTGTCGCCGACGATGAAGATCCGCGCCGGGACTTGATGCAGGCGCGCGGGAAGTGCGTCCGCTCTGACGGGCCATGGGGCATGCAACGGAATCGTGCCGGAGGCGAATTCGCCGAACGGGCCATTGTTCACGCCGTAGCTGCGAATCACGGTCATACCAAATGCGTCGCGGCGCTGGTTCTGATCTGCCGGACAAATGAACACGGGCTGCCCTCGCCCTGCGGGAGCGAGCACGCCACTCCAGTCGTTCGTTCCCTGCGCCTGATAGGGCAACCGGCCATCATTCGACTGCGAGTACACGCGCAAGAGCATCGCGACCTGTCGGAGGTTTGAGGCGCATCGAACCACATCTGCAGACGCGCGCATCCGAGCGAGCGCGGGAAACAAGAGCGCCACAAGGACGACGAGAATCGCAATCACAATCAAAATTTCGACGAGAGTAAACGCGGCGATATCTCCGCGGCCCGATCGGCGGTTCGTGCGATCCAACATGTCCGATTCCTCGTTGCAGGGCGTTCCATCCAACCCACAGCCCTGCGATGAAGTGAACGGACACAATCGTAATCGCGTTGCATATTTTTGCTATCCAAATTCGGCGATACCGTGGTATATTTTTATCAGGCAAGATGGGTAAGGCGATCCTGCACGGATATTGCCCGACTGAATTCGATCGGAGCTGACTGCGGCACGGGCCGGGTACACGCGCATCTCGTGGGTTGAGTGGGGAGAACGATGTCACAGGAAAATGCTTCGGCGACTGCGATCGCGTCCACGCCGCGCGAGCCGCTCGCCCTTGAGAAGCGTGCACGATCGCATGGCTTCGCACTGGCGGTTCATGCACTCGCGGCCATGCTGCTGATTGTCGCGGCCTCGCTCAAGGCTTACGGCGTGCTTGTCGGACCGCAGTCTGCTCTACCTTGGAATCGCCTTTCCGCCTTCGCACTGATCGAATTCGAATTGCTCGTCGGCGGACTCCTGCTGCTCAACTCGATACCGACATTTACATGGGGCACTGCGCTCGCGACGTTCACAATCTTCGCGGGCGTCTCCGCGCGAAAGGCGATGCTCGGCTCGTCATCCTGCGGATGCTTCGGCCCCGCGAGCGTCAGTCCTCGCGTCACTGTGGCGATCGATCTCGCGGTGGTTGTTCTTCTGCTGTGCGCAGGCCCACGTCCGGGAAGCACTACAACCTCCATTCGCTGTCGCAGTGAACGCATTTCACGATTCATTGGGATTTCTACGATCGCGCTGTTAATGCTGCTTTCGGCAGCGGCCGTGGGTTACTCAGCGATCCCGAAGCGAGGACTGGTCGCCGATCAGCCCGAGCATGACTTCGGTCTTATCCCGCCTCATAGCAGTGTGCCCTTCAATCACACGTTTCTTTTGCGCAATACTTCGACGCGGCCGGTTCAGATCACGAATTGCCACTCCAGTTGCGGATGCACCGTGGCGGATTATCCCACTGACGCGATCGCCCCGGGTTCCACGGCAGAGATTAAAATCGCCGCGAATTGGGTTGACGTTGTCACCGGCGAGCCGGAAGCGCAAATCACTTTGACTACAGACAACTGGTGGACTCGCACGATTTCCCTCCGAATTCACGCGACGATCGCAGACCGCTAGTGCCGTGCTTCTCGATATTCGTCGACGCATCTTGTTCGATTGCAGAACGAACAACGAACAATGCCGAAGATCCGCCGATCCACGGGTTCACGCCTCTTCGTCGACGCCGCAGTTCCCTGGGACAACATCGGAATCCCCCCGAGTCCTCGGCGCCAAGCCATGAAATGACCCCCGACTCTCACTGATATCACCACATGACGGTCGCATGATGTTGTTCTTGAGAAGCAGAATGCCGTGATGGTTTCGCCTCACGATTTGTGAAGCGCGCTACGCTGCGACGAAGCAAGGAGATCACCTGATCCCTCATCAACATCCGCGCTGCACGGATACGAAAAACCCAGCTGCTTCTCGCGAAAATAATTTCGCCGAGCATTCGTTTCTGGTAACGATTCAGCGCGGTATCGCATCCATGGTTTCATCATCGCTTATTTCATTTTGTGAAGGGGGACTTCACCCCGCCCCCGGGCGCCATTCGAAGGGAGTTTCTATGACGCGTCTGTCTCGTTCTACACACTCGACGAAGGGTTTTACCCTCGTCGAACTGCTGGTCGTTATCGGCATCATCGCGCTGCTGATCTCGATCCTGCTGCCGTCACTCAATCGTGCTCGTGAGACGGCGAACCGCATCAAGTGCGCGAGCAATCTCCGTCAGATCGGTCAAGCGATCCAGCTCTACGCCAACGAGAACAAGGGTGCATACCCGCGTACTGGTTGGACTCCGGCTGCGACGGTCGCCGCCACGTACGGCACCGGTGCCACCTACAGCGACCCGTTCGTTGTTGGCACAACTGTTCAACCCGGCGACGTGACCGCCGGCCTGTTCCTCCTGCTCCGTACGCAGGACATCACCTCTGAAGTCTTCACCTGCCCCAGCAGCAATGCTGAGAAGTGGGATTTCGGT